>CAYJQW010000007.1:30519-56414 GCA_964372635.1 uncultured Candidatus Saccharibacteria bacterium | reverse complement strand
GCGGCGGGGCGGAGCGTCAGTTTCGCTCAAAATAGGTTCGCGCATTTTCAAACAAAGGGCACCACGTTGGAAATTCAAGTTCTAAAAGTTCATCTCACTATTAAAGCGAGACGAGTCAAAACCAGTTTGCAAATTGTTATGGAGTGTGGTATGATTCATTTCAATCTATTATCCTTCACTTAAAAAGCCTATATGACACAAACAGGCATAATCGCGCCAATGCAATCGATGACACGAATGGTTGTCTTAATAACATCTGCCGCCGCTTTGTCCGTGGCGATTTCTTTATTCGGCATGAATGCATATGCGGCCGAAACCTACACGTTTACAGCCCGTGGTATTGTCACCGGACTTGATCATGGCAATCAAAATGTAACGATTGCTGTCACCCATGTTGCTACTGCCTCATCCCCTACTCAGGCTAAGGAGGATTTGGCCGGTAACCCTATTGTTTATAAGCTGGCTGGCGCGAAGTTCTACAAATGGGAAAATGGCAAAAAAGTTGTCAAAACATTTACTAAAGCACTGCCCTCAGGTAGCGCTGGTGCCGAGGTAGTTATAAAAGGAGCAGCTAAGGGCAGTGGCAATTTCAATGTATCGTGGCTGGTAGTGAATGACAGTAGTTTTACAGTTGTCGGTAAACTCAAAGCTATAGATTTACCTACCAAGACTATTAAAGTATTAGTTGGCACGTCCACTTATAAGCAATCAGCCTTTGTTAATAAGGAAGTTGTCATGCAATACAGTAATAGCACTAAGTTCAAGGCGCAGGGCAAAGATGTTGACGCTGATGAAATTCCGTCTAGCGGTCAGAAAGTAAGAGTGACAGGATCACTTAAAGATGCTAACTGGAAAGTTACAAATTTCTTCGATAATGTCACGTAGAGTCAGTTGAACACTGCTCGCTGCTAATAAAAAAACACGCCCTTCAAAAGGGCGTGTTTTCAGTTCTCCTGCCATATATTGTATTTCAGCCAAATATTCCTTTCTTCTTTGTGGCGCCAAATTGCTCTAGTAGATTTTTTTGCTGGCGCGTAAGTTTTTTTGGAATCTCAACATTGATTGTCACAAGGTGATCTCCGCGAACATTGCCGCCGAGTTGGGGGAAACCAAGACCAGCTATATTATATTCCGCTCCAGGTTGAGTACCAGGAGCAATAGTTAGTTTATGACTACCGTTAAGAGTTGTAATTATCCGAGTAGTCCCGAGAGCTGCATCTATGAAAGATAGACTCTCGACGGACCGAACATTATTCCCATCACGATGCAAAATTTTATGCGGCTCGACATGAACTTTTACATACAGATCACCGGCCATGCCGCCACGAGGTGGCGCTTCACCCTTACCAGATAATCGAATCGTCTGGCCATCAGCGATGCCAGCCGGTATCTCGATCTCTAGAGATTGTTGACGGCGCTCTCGCCCTTCCCCCCGACAAATAGTACAAACTGTCTCAGCCCTTTTGCCATCACCTTGACACTCATGACAAATAGCTGTTTGCATAAACGTGCCAAGCATGGTTTGCCGGGTTGTTTTTACAGTTCCAATTCCTTGACAGGTTGCACATTCATGGATCGGCGTTCCAGGTTCAGCGCCATTACCTCGACAGTGCGAGCAAGTTTGCCAAAGCCTGGTTGTGATATCTTTCGCAACACCGCTGGCTGACTCTGTAAACGCAATGGTTAGATCAATGCCTACATCATCACCTCGGCGAATGCGCTGGCTGGTGCTGTTGCCAGTCCTGCCCTGACCTGCATTAGATCGTCCACCAAAAAACTGCTCGAAAATATCGCCAACGCCACCAAGGTCGTCCACATTAATATTAAATCCGCCAAATCCCTGGTCGTTGGCCCCTGCATTATCAAATGTCTGGCCGTACTGGTCATATTGGGCGCGTTTCTGATCATTCGATAAGACTTGATAAGCCTCGTTCGCATGTTTAAATTTTTCTTCATCTCCGCCATCCTTATCAGGATGAAATTGATGCGCTTTCTTGCGAAATGCTTTTTTTATATCATCCTTAGTAGCGGTCCGGTCAACACCAAGGACTTCATAATAATCAGTTGACATAACACTATAACTGCTGACAATTCGCTAAATCTTTAATCGTTCGACTGTAGTTTGCTCATTGACGACATGCCATAATCCAAAGCGCTTGCCCAGCCAAATAAATGGTGACAGCCCAAGAAGTAAGACTAGCCACGACAGTGGTCCAACGAGCGCTCGTACAGCGATCAGTCCCAGAGCAATAATCATAAAGGAGACCAATAATGAATTGGTTTTAGTTATAGCCTGCAGGGAACTATTGATTTTATTGGTAGCAATTGTCGTCAAGGTTTCCCGGCCTGATAACGAAGGAAGATTCAATTGACGGGAAATATCATCTCTAATATTGGTGCGCTGATTATCTGGTAAGAATAAGTCTAGTGAAACCTGTTCTCCCAGCTGCTGCTGAAGCTGGGTGTCAATTAATGTATCAAGACTGGCATCACTTTTAAAGCCAGGTAACAGCCCTTGGATTATCTTTTCACTAGGTGCTAGGAGTGGTTCAACTATAGATTCTGGAATCTTTAAACCTTCCGCTTCTATCGTCTCAGAAATCAGCGAAACAGTTAATCCAGAAATACTTAGTAATAAACCAACAACCAGTACTTTAACGCCTCCCTTGAATGTTGTTCTAGTTCGATAGGTGAGACGTTCTTTAAGATCTTGAGTTAAAATGTGTCGAGCAGAAATTAATGACAAACCAAGCAACAAAGCTCCGGCGATCGCGCCAATACTAAAACGTCCAGCCAGCAGAGTGACCACCACCGCAATGCTGACAATAATCAATAAGGATTTATTCTTCGTGGACAAAGCCAACGCCACAGCCACCATGACAAGCCAGGCTATACTGCCAATAAAAATCAATATGAAGCTCAGCGGGCTAGTAAAAATAGTTGGCGCAAGAACCGCAAACAATATCGCATAAAGAACAATAGTTATTGCGGCTCCAAAAACGAGAACGATTTCCTTGTTCGTTTCAACTTCCATAAAGGTTTACTAGTCCTGAACTTAAAATCTGCGTTGACTATGACTTTTTTTCCTTGGCATTACCTTCGACCACACTGTCAGAAGTGCTGTCCGATTTAGATGAAGCATCTTTTACTTGAGCAGATTTAGTTTTCTCATTGATCTGTTGGCCCATCTTTTGAATCGCCTGACTTAAGGCCTCAATCCCATTCTTTGTGGCCGGGACATCTTCGCCGTCCTTAAGTTTTTTTAGTGCCTCGATTTTTTCCTGAACTGCTTTCTTGGTAATTTCATCAACCTTTCCCCCGGAATCTTTGAGAGTTTTCTCTGTCGTGTAAATTATTTGGTCTGCCTGGTTTCTGGTTTCAATAATTTCCTTTTTCTTTTTATCTTCGGCCGCATGACTTTCAGCTTCTTGTTTCATTCTTTCAATTTCTTCTTTGGAAATGCCTGAACTTCCTTCAATTCTGATACTTTGCTGTTTGCCCGTACCTTTATCTTTCGCCGAAACATTTAGAATACCGTTAGCATCAATATCAAACAAAACTTCGATTTGCGGTAAACCCCGCGGAGCCGGTGCTATGCCATCAAGAATGAATCGTCCTAGTGACTTGTTATCCGCTGCCATTTCACGCTCACCTTGTAAGACATGAACTTCAACCTGGGGCTGATTATCAGCTGCTGTCGAGAAAACCTGAGATTTTTTTGTAGGCACAGTTGTATTCTTTTCTATCAATTGGGTCCGGACGCCACCTAGCGTTTCAATACCAAGAGTGAGTGGGATAACATCAAGCAGTAAAATATCCTTGACGTTACCGGCTAATATCCCCCCCTGAATAGCTGCCCCCAAGGCCACAACTTCGTCAGGATTGATACCCTGGTGTGGTTCTTTACCAAAAAGTTCCTTGACCGCCGAAACAATTTTTGGCATACGCGTTTGACCGCCAACTAAAATAATCTCATCAACAGCTGACATGTCGATTTTTGCATTAGTCATAGCTTCCTTCGTAACTGCTATGGTCCGATCGATTAAGTCATCAACTAATTCATCAAGTTTGGCGCGGGTCAATGTCATGACCAAGTGTTTCGGGCCATTGGCATCAGTCGTTATAAATGGTTGATTAATCTCGGCACTTGTTGAGCTACTTAATTCATGTTTAGCTTTTTCCGCAGCTTCTTTTAACCTTTGCAGGGCGATTACATCATTGCCTAAATCAATGCCTTCTTGAGACTTAAATTCACGAATTAACCAATCAATGATTCGTTGATCGAAGTCATCGCCACCCAGATGGGTGTCCCCATGGGTTCCTTTGACCTCAATCGTATCAGACGCTACCTCCAAAATTGATACATCAAAGGTGCCACCACCAAGATCATATACAACAATCTTTTCATCTTTCTTTTTATCAAAGCCGTAGGCTAGGGCAGCCGCAGTTGGTTCATTAATAATTCTCTTTACAGACAGTCCTGCTATTTCTCCGGCATCCTTGGTAGCTTTACGTTGGGCATCATCAAAGTACGCCGGTACAGTAATAACGGCTTCGGTGACCTTTTCACCAAGCTTGGCTTCAGCATCAACTTTTATTTTTTGGAGCACCATGGCCGCAACTTCTGCTGGCTGGATCCATTGATCGCCAAACTTGATTTCTACCTGGCCGCCTTTGCCTTCTCGAACCTCATAGGGTAAAAGCTCTTTATCCTTTTTAACCTCAGGATCACTCCAAGTGCGCCCCATGAGACGCTTGGCGGAATAAATAGTGTTATGCGGATTTGTTACGGCTTGTCTTTTGGCCAGTACACCGGCCAGGCGTTCTTTGTTTTTATTGATCGCAACTACGGAAGGAGTTGTTCGATTTCCCTCACTGTTTTCAATAATGGTTGGTTTGCCACCTTGCATGTGGGCAACGGCAGAATTAGTTGTTCCTAGATCAATACCAATGATTGTTGACATAATAATTTTATTAAGAATCAATTAATTTACTTACTTGATTTAGTTACAGTAACTTGAGTCGGCCGTAATACCCTCTCGCCAAGGATATAACCAGGACGAACAACTGCTACAACAGTGTTGGCGGAAGAATTCTGGCCATTAACAACATGTACTGCTTCATGTAAGAGAGGATCGAATGTAGTATTAAGACTGTCTATTTCAGTAATCCCGAACGACTGGAGAATTTGGTCCAACTGTCTAGCAACATGTAATACTCCTACGGTCCAGGAGTGATCGCGTATTTCAGGGGGCACTTGCTTGGTCATGGCGTAAAAATTATCCACAAGAGTAAATAAAGACAGGAAGACATCACCTGTCACCTGCTCACGAATCGCAACTGAATTTTTGGCAACTTCCTTTCGATAATTATCAAGTTCTGCCTGAGCTCGCTGCCAACCGTCTAAATACTCAGCTGCTTTGGCTTGCGCCTGGGAAAGTTCAGTATCCAATTCTTTAGGTATCGGGCTCTGTGTCGTCGTGGCAGAATCACGTTTACCTTTTTTCTTACTCATATTTACAGAATTTTTACGCTCGTTAAGATGAGGATCGTGTCGTGTCTGTCTCTTCATCTTTCTTGAGTCACTTGCCACTTGTTTTTCTTTGTCAGTGATTTTATTCATATCTTTGTCTCTCAATTATATCTGAGACAGCATTCAAGAGCTGGACATTCCGCTGATATGGCATCCTTTTCGGCCCAATGATCACTAAAAGCATCTGCTGACTTTCTTCTGGATGTGCACCTTGTATTAAAACGCTCGTATGCCTGGCATGAATAAATGGTATTTCTTCACCGATAAACACCTCTGGACCGTGGTGCGTTCTTTGAGCAAATAGGCCAAGATATGAATCAAGCGCTTCAACAACTTCAGAAACTTCTTGGACTGTGTCGTGAGATTCAGCCTCAGGCTGCTTTAACACTTCGCGCAATCCTTCCAGTTGAAATTCTTTATCTTCAGGAATGCCGGTCAAAACAACCGAATGTGAAAGAAGCGCCAACAACTTTGCCACACTTCTCCCTAGTTGCTGGTATTCGAGTTGCAATACTCGAAAGCGTTCTTCAATGCTTTCGTGCTCATTTTTTGTTAATTGCTTATCACGCACGTTATCCACGTAATAACGATATCCTCGATCAGTTGGAATACGCCCCGCCGAAGTATGGGGTTGATAAATAAAACCAGCTTCCTCAAGATCATGTAAGGCAGCGCGAACTGTCGCCGGGCTTACCTTTAAGCCAAGCAGTCGCAAAAGCTGCATACTGCTAACAGGTCGAGCAGTCCGTATGTATTGCTGAATTAAGCCTGCTAGAAGCGTTCTAGTTCGATCATCGAGCATATTTTGGTCAGTTAGCACTCTCATAGCGAGAGTGCTAATTTACATAATATCGTTGATTGCTATTAAGTCAAGTGCCGTTTAGCTACCAAGCGGTGTTGTAACCACCAAAACACGGGCTGCGTTGGCTGGGTCGATAAGAAGAGACGTAATGGCATGAGCCTTTAAATTTAATGAGAATGAATTCCATGATATTCCCCCATCTTCTGAGCGATATATAACACTATTAATACCCACAAACAAACGTCGCGAATTCGTTGGACTAACCGCGACGGTGGCGCTGTTAAAATTACGTATCGTGTCTACCGGTAATGCCAGTTCCTGCCAAGTTTGTCCACGATCGCGTGAAATTACAGCACCATCGTCAACACCAATCAATAAGGCGTCGGGAAATTCCGGAATAAAACTGGCACTGCGCACAGCTCGAGGTCGTCCGGCACTTGAAAGACGCCTAGTCGAATTAAGGTTACGAGGTATAGATAATTTAACCTGCTCGTTCGGACTAATTCGAAACATCTCTCCCTCTGAAGTGATCAGTAACACCTCCCCATCAACATGGGGCGAGGGGATAATATCCTGAATCGCAAATTTTCCTTTATTATTAGTTGATATCAGGCTGTCTGTTGCTAAGGTATTAATAGTCCGCCAGGTTTTAGCTGATTGTTCACCCACCAGAACATTGCCAAGACTAGTGCCGGCATAAACCTGATTATCATGGAATGGATTAGGAGCAATTGAGATAACCACTGATTGCGAGCCTGAAATATTACCTCCTAGAAGCCGCCGTCTTGTTTGAACTGGTACGGGAATAGTCAAAACGCTTTCCCAGCTTAGGCCATTATCAGCACTGCGAATTACAAAACCCTGACCTTCGCTATCAGTGCCGGCACCAACCAGAATACCGTTAGCTAACGAAACCACGTCTGTCACATTTGTCAGCGGCGTATTAATTACCTGCCAAGCAGCACCTCCATTGATTGAATAAACGATACCTCGGCGACCAGCCGCTATGTAAATGTCATCAGGACTATGCACTGGTCGATCAGCACCAAATAAAACATAGGAGGCAATAAACTCATTACTAGCGTCCGCACGATTAACTGACTGGTCGAAATGAGCGCCAGCACTCGTTGAGAGATATGTCCCACCAGGCGGTGCGGCTACTGTACTAGACGAGGTGCAGCCGGACACCTGTAGAACAGCCACCAGCACAATTGGCATTACGAAAAAATACAGTTTCACCATTTAAGTATAGATGGTCTGTGGTTTGTTACCAGTCAGGCGTGTATAATTCCAATATGATCGCAACTTTGAAATCAGAAAATGGCGTATCTTGGACTAACTTTGTCGAGCCGGAACCCGAAGAATTAGCTGAATTTGCCCGAAGTGCAGACATAACTACCTTAGATGCCGAATTTGTTGTGCAAGAACACCGTCGGCCTGAGGTCAGCATCCAACCTGGTTATATTATGGTAATGGTTCATGTTCCTATCTTTGACCGTCAGTCTCGCGTTACGACCGGTGTACCATTGTATTTGATTGCTCGCTCAAATCAGCTTTGGACGGTCCAGCATACTAGGATCGCGGTTCTTGATAAACTTTTTCAAGAATACGAGAAAAATCAGAAAAAGATGGAAGAATATTTTCATGATGGGCCAGTCGCTTTGGCATTGCACATTATCGACAATATGTTTAACAGTGCTTTCGATAAGATCGAGAGGCTATCCAAACATATTGAGATCGCTGAAGACGCCGTCTTTCACGGTAATGAGCGCAAGATGGTCGAGGAGATTTCAATATTAATGCGTGACGTTATGGATTTTCGCAAGGTTGTCTTACCGCAAATTGCTATTTTTGCTCAACCGCCCGTGCATGAACTGATCACACCACGCTTACAGACACAGTGGCTTCGTTTGCACGGTCAGGCACAAAAACTCTGGGATCTATTGCTCGGTTTATATGAAAATATTAAAGAGCTTCGCGATTCAACCAACAGTTTGATCCAGCATAGAGAAAAGGAGTTGTTGCGTTTACTAACTTACTATTCAACTGTAACAATTCCGATCTTTATTCTCTTAGGACCTATTAATCCATTTCTAGAAACGACCTCACCATTCTTTGTTGTGACCTATTGGATAATATTAGGCGTTCTGATCACTACCCTAATCGCGATTTTTATTCGTTTTCGCGGCAAGCACATCATTTAGTGGTTTTAACTACTTTGGTGATCTATTGATCTCTTGAGCAAGAGTCTTTCATAGTCGCAACGGTCGTTATCTACTACACTTTAATATATGGTGACGCCCAATTTCTATAATTCTCTGACAAGACGAGTAGAACGTCTAGCTACTATCCAGCCCGGCTCAGTAAAGATTTATCATTGCGGACCGACAGTGTATAAGAGGCCTCACTTAGGCAACATGCGCCGTTTTTTGTTTGCAGACTTTCTGGGACGAACCTTGAAATATCTTGGCTATTCCGTTTTTCAAGTCATAAACATTACCGACGTTGGCCACTTAACTCAGGATGATATCGATGAAGGGCAAGACAAATTGGAGCTGGAAGCTGGTCGTCAGAAAAAGACCCCTCAAGAAATTGCCCAAGTAGTAACTGCTCAATATATGGTCGATCGAGAAGCCCTAAACATTGAACCGGCGGATGTTAACCCGCGGGCGACCGATCATATTAAGGAGATGCAAGCTATAATCAGCAAGCTGCTTGCTAGCGGTAAAGCCTATCAAACAACTTCCGGCGTATATTTTGATGTTCAGGCCTTTCCTAAATACGGCGTTCTTTCGGGTAACACTTTGGTAAATATGGCCGCCGGAAAACGCGTTAAGGTCCGGGCTGAAAAAAAGCATCCGGCTGACTTTGCTCTCTGGAAGACAGACGATAAAAGTCATCTACAACAGTGGGATTCTCCCTGGGGTAGAGGTTATCCCGGCTGGCATATCGAATGCTCGGCTATGAGTATGAAATATTTAGGTGAGACGTTAGATATTCACACCGGTGGTGAAGATAATCGTTTTCCTCATCACGAAAATGAAATTGCTCAATCAGAAGCAACGACCGGTAAACCTTTAGCTAACCTCTGGCTTCACAACGGTTTTCTTAAAATGGGAGAAAATAAACTAGCAAAACGCGAGGGTGAGCAGCTGACCGTTGACTCAATTGTGAAGCATAATTTTTCCCCGCTTGCCTTTCGGTTGCTCGTGTTTGGCAGTCACTACCGCCAACCTCTCAACTTTACCTGGGAGGGCATGGCCGCCGCCCAAGAAAATCTCAACAGTTTCACCCAGCTTATGCGTCAATTGGACGAACATGGGGCAACGTTAAACGCCAAGCCGGATGAAAAAATCATTAAGGGTTTTACTGAAGCCTTAGCTGATGATCTTAATACTCCGGCTGCCCTAGCCATACTCTACGAATATAGACATAAAGTTAACGAGCAGCTCTTGGCATTAGACAAAAATGCCGCCAGTGAAGTTTTAGCCACCTTACTAATGATGGATCGCGTTCTTGGCATTTTAGGTTTGCTTCACAAGTCGGCGGTTTCAGCCAGCGTTCCAGCTTCTATCCAAGACCTGGTCAATCAACGTGAGGTAGCTCGTTCCCGAGAGGATTTTGCTGAGGCTGATCGTTTGCGCGTTCTTATTGAGTCTCATAATTATATTGTTGAAGATACGCCTAGTGGTCCCAGAGTGATTTCGAGTTGATTTTTATCATCACTATCATTGCGAATCACTAAAATAAGATTATTGGCGACCAGCGTGATATCTAAGTAAAAGCTAATTGCCTTTATCTAGATAAAAAAATGCCAAATTGGTGTCTTTGCGTATTCCAGAAGATATGATCATATGTGCTTTATTGGGGAAATAACCACAATTGAACTATCGTTTGCTTTTTGCAATGACCAGTGGAAAGTCTGGGTGTAAGTGTGGTCCTTTTCCACGTGCGCATAAAAATGAGCCGCGGTAGGCTTAAGCTTATGGCGAAACCTTCCTCGCCCACTACTCTATCAGTTCGCATTCCGCCTCACAGCTATGAAGCGGAAGAATCGGTATTGGGCAGCCTCATTATCGATAAAAATGCCATGATGAAAGTGGCCGACCTGCTTGATCCAGATGACTTTTATAAGGAGTCATATCGTCTGATATACATGTCTATGGTCGATCTGTACCAACAGAACGAGCCGATTGATGTTATTTCCCTGTCTAATCGTCTGAAAGAAAAGAAGCATCTTGCAGCCGTCGGCCATGAAGCCGGCGTTGCCCATTTAGCGACGATCGTGCCAACTTCAGGCAACGTTACTCACTATGCTAGGATCGTAAAAAAGGCGGCCACGCTGCGTCGCTTGATTTCAGCTGCTGCTGATATTACAGAGTTCGGTTTTACAGAAGAGGAAGAAATTGACGTAGTGCTCGATCGTGCTGAGCAAGCACTTTTTTCAGTATCTCAGGATCATAAACAATACAGCTTTACCAAGATTTCCGAAGCCCTAGAAGAAGCCTTCGTACGAATTGATAAATTGCATAAAGGTGATAAAAGCCTGCGCGGTGTCGCCACCGGTTTTTCTGCCCTAGATCTGAAGCTAGCCGGTTGGCAAAAGTCTGATCTAGTTATTGTTGCCGCCAGGCCAAGCGTAGGTAAGACCAGTTTAGCGCTCGATTTTGCCCGACATGCTGCCCTCGCAGGAATTTCGGTCGGATTTTTCAGTCTTGAAATGTCAAAGGAACAAGTCGTCGACCGCTTACTGGCAGCTCATGCCCACGTAGACTTGTGGCGTTTGCGTACTGGAAAGCTCGGCACTGAGGGTGAATATGATGATTTTTCACGATTGGGCGAAGCTATGGGTGAACTTTCCAATGCACCAATTTATATTGATGACCATACATCAAATAGTGTGATGGGAATACGAACTATGGCGAGAAGGTTGCAAGCCGAACATGGGCTGGGTCTTTTGATTATTGATTATTTGCAACTGATGGAATCGAGTCGATATAAAGATAATCGCGTTCAGGAAGTGTCTGATATTTCGAGAAGTTTAAAGCGGTTAGCGATTGAGCTGAATGTCCCCATTATTGCCTTATCACAACTTTCCAGAGCAGTTGAAATGCGTACCGAACAACGGCCAAAACTATCCGATTTAAGAGAATCGGGCAGTATTGAACAGGACGCTGATGTCGTCATGTTCATTCATCGTCAACCATTTAACCTAGAAGAAGGTGAAGATCGCCCGGATGCCTACGATATATCGCTACTAATTGAAAAGCATCGTAATGGTCCGACAGGTGAAATCCCTCTACGCTTCAATAGCCGTTTTACTTCATTCACTGAGCCGGCTGACACATTTGAAGTTTATTCAGAAACACGGGAAGAGGTTGCCCCACAAGCAGCTTGATACTCATAGCGGTATCTTTAATACTAAGTGAATGCTGCCACGAGCCGTGCGCAATTTAACGCAGGAGCTTACAAAGTTTCCTGGGGTCGGCCAAAAAACGGCTGAACGATTATCTTTGCATCTCTTGCGACAACCGAGCTCAATAGTCTCAAGGCTGGCCGAAACCATCAAAGAATTACACGCTAACGTCCATATTTGTTCTATCTGCTATAACTTAGCCGAGCAGGACACATGCGATATTTGTCGGAGTCAAACAAGAAGACGTTCTGTATTGTGTGTGGTCGAAGACGCTTTAGATGTCGAGGCCATTGAACGAACTGGAGTTTATGACGGCTTATATCATGTTCTAGGTGGTGTTCTATCCCCCATTGAGGGTATTGGACCAGAACAACTGACAATAAGAGAGCTATTTCATCGTTTTGAGAAGGCTACTATATCAGAGTTGATTATTGCTCTTGATCATAAAATGGAAAGTGATGCGACTACGAGGTATATAGTCAGACAATTACAAGAAAAAAATATTACCGTTTCTCGGCTAGCAAGAGGGCTGCCTACCGGCGGTGATATTGAATTTGCAGATTCTCAAACACTATCTGCAGCCATGACTGGCCGCAAGGTTCTATAACTGATCTCCAATTCTTTGGTCTAGTCATCCTGACTAAAAAAACTTTTAATCGGGCAGTTGAAAGCTTTAAGTTGCAATCTCTATTATTGCAACTTCAGTAAAGTGTTGCTTATGACCAAATATTTTTTTATAGCGCTTTTTTGCTTTCATTTTGACTCCAGTTACCTTAGGAAGACGCCCGTGCCCAACAATTTTGGCTGTCACTGACGCACCAGACACAAGCGGCGTGCCGATCTTGATTGATTTACCTGTCTGGATCATAAGAACTTCGTCAAACGTCACTTGATTTCCAGCTTCAGCGGCCAGTTTCTCAATACGAAGCACAGTCTTGTCAGCTACGAGATACTGTTTGCCTCCTGTTTTTATCACAGCCTTAGCCATATAAGATCCAATTGATACCAATTAAACATCTAGAAGGATATCGTGAAGTATCAGCAGTATAAAGTCAAACCGACCCTAATATATGATGCTAAAATACGAAAGTGTTACTGGCGTTCCAATGGAAATTCCTAGATTAGCTGCTTCCCCGGCTCCTATTTCAAGAACACCATCCACCGGCCCCGGTGATGCATATCGTGGCGGAGATTGATCAGAGGAATCAGCTGGCGGAAGATTAGCCGATATACCACTCACTTGATTATTAACAATCCAAATAAGGTCGAGCGGTATGCTCATATCTTTCATCCAGAAAATGGCCGGTGCGGGCTCGGTATAATAAAAATACATTCCTTGGCCAGATGACAGTTCGCTACAGCCAGTTAGACCAGCAATCCGTTCTGGTTTAGTTTGTGCAATCGCCACCTTAAATTGTTGCTCACCAACCGAGACCGTGCCTTGCTCAAAATTACGACAGGTGACCGTGGGCGTGGCTGTGGCATCTGTTATCACGCTTAAATGTTGCCTATTGTCTGTCCGGACGCGCCAGGCAAAACTACCTGTAATAATGATCGTGCTCAATAAGATTAGAGCGCCTATTAGCCAGGATGTAGAAGTTCGCATAGCTTCTTACCAGAATACGACTTGCTCAAAAATGCGAGGATTCATATTATTTCGATCTTAATCTTAGACTGTTTATAATTGCAAGACTGATAGTTACTAAGGCAATTGTTACCGAAACAACTATAAGGGCGACTAGTTTTGTTCTTGTTTGCAACGTGAGAGCCAACCAACCTAGGATCACACTGATGGCGATTCCGCCAATCATCGTAGCTCTCTCGGAAATACCTTGCTTTAGTAAACGATAATGCAGGTGCTGACCATATCGCCCTATCCACGGTGCTTGTCCAGCCAGTAATCTCTGCACAATCACGCTGATAAAATCAATAATAGGAACTGCCAAGACCAGCAGTGTCGTCACAATCTTTCCGCCACCAATAATCGCCACAATGCCAATAAACAGTCCCAGAAACCAACTACCACTTGTGCCCAGATAAACTCGAGCAATTGGCGCATTCCAAATAAGAAAACCAATAAAACTCCCAGCGCCAATAAGAGCCAGAGCTAAAGTTTGTGGGTCCTGCACACTCGGTAATAGACTAATCGCTGCTAATGTCAGTAAGGCAACTGCACCGACACCAGTAGCCAGACCATCGACACCGTCAAGCCAGTTAACGGCATTCATTAGAAGTAAAAGCCAAACTATAGTTAGTAGTCCGCCTGGAACCATGAATGGTCCAATCTCGCGCCAAGCAAGGTTTATGACACCACTCGTAGTCGGGTGGCTGATTTGATTAATACTCCAGCCTAAACTGACTACAATCGTAACAATAACGACCTGCCAGAAAAATTGAGTACTTGGCCTTAGCGCCGAAGATTGATCATATGAACTAACAAATACTATGATGCACGCGGCGGCAATGAGCCCTACCATTAGCGCGGAATTACCGAGGATTGAGTAGGCTAATAACACGGTAACAGCCACGACAATATTGCCGGCATAGTAAGTATTTATTTTGGTCAAAACTGGCTGAAATTTTTCCTCCGGTCGTTTCAGAAACCACCAAATAATGCCATAGGTCATAATGAAGCCGGCAGAAAACAGGGCTAGATGATTCACTGTTACTGGTTCGAAGTCGAATAAAGGCACAACCTTACCCTATTACCTATGTTCTGGAATTACCACTGGCGCATTGTTTTTCTGAGTAGATAAACATTTACGAATTATTTATAGGAGCGATTTCTACAATACATGTATACGGTTAGATGGTTGACTGACTAGATCATTTATTTACCGGCACACGACGGTTCTTCTGCATAACATTGAATTGAAGATCCCGGCCGAGCGCCAAACGAGTTTCGGCGTCAAGAGCGGGTAGGGCTGAAAGTATAGTGGCAATAAATGGTACCAAGGCCCATTGAATAGCCACTGTGAGATACTTCCCGCGTTTTATGTGAGCTGGACGTTGTGGCAGTAACAGAAATGTTAAAGCCGTGGAGATGAGCAAGCCGGACATGGCAATCGTCATGATTGTTCGAGCCATAAATGGCAGGCTGTAGGACAAAACTGTGGCATGAAAATCTGGGCCACCGAACAAAATCGGCAGCCAGCCTAAGCCAGCGATAATAATCGGCGCTGTTGCCCATGACCAATGACCTTCAAGCGTACGAAATATGTACACATACTTGGTCGCCCGCGGAATACTCTTGTTTTGTAAGAAACCTTCAGCAATATATGGAAAATTTTCTATCCCCCAGGCCCAACGACGTTTTTGCTTATACTGGTTGATAAAGGTTTTCCACCACGAATCAGCTAATGCCGCATCCATTGAAACCGTCGTATAAAGCGGTACAGTGCGATAATTTCCATTGTAGTGTAACAAACACTGCCAAAATATTCGTGAATCCTCTGAAACCTTATTGGTATGCCAATAGCCTACCTCGCGAAGGGCCTTTAATGTCATGCTGTGACTGGAAAAAGTAACTAGTCGTTCAGGACGAGTTGATTCAATCATTTGCCAAAAGGTTGAACCTGTAGCGATGACCCGAGAGAAAGCCGGTGCATCCCAGATATTATTGTTATAAATGGGTAATGGTTGGTAACTGACATGATAGCGATCAGGGTGTGTGATAAAAGTATATGTTAAAACAGAAAAATAATTTTTATTGACGACAGTGTCACTGTCAAAATTACTTATCATTATATTTTCAACCGGGATGTGTTGAGTCGTCAGCTCTTTTTCTATAGATTTTACGGCCCATTTAGCATTCGCGCTCTTCACCCTCTCTTCACCAGGAAGACCATCAGGATGATAGGCCATCAGAAAAGTCTTAAAACTAGTCCTAAACTCTTCAGTTAGTTTCAGGGCTTTTTCGTGAGCGCTTGATCCAATTCTCTCTTCAAAACCAACAACAACATGTAATCGTTCTTGGGGATACTCTGTCGCTTTAAGTGATCTTAATGAGGTGCGTAAAACTTCTAATGTCTCATTGTAGGTCGGTAATATTACGACATGATGTATCGAATCCCAGGACGGTACAATGAGTTTAGATTTTTTTAAGGCGGTGATGTGTTGCAGGTGATTGCGCGCCAAAGCAATCTCCCCGCGATTCAGACGATTTATTTTTTTTAGATCGCGATATTCATGAAGCAACTTATCTTGATATTGGTTCAGGTCCCCCGATACTCCCCGACAGCGCTCCAGCCAATCAATTCCTGCCTCGAAACTCAAACGACGATACGCATAAACTAGGTGAACCGACATATAGGCAGCCCGAATTAAAGCGTAGAGATCATAGGCAATGACAAAAATGGCTATCCAAAACGGGATAATCAAAGCTAAAAATAAGAGACTGCTTAATGTCCCCCAAGATAAAATCGCTGGAATGGCTTCAAAAAGACGACGTCGTATATTAACTGGTGATATTTCGATCTGTAAGAAAGTTGCCTTCATATCTAGTAAGTCAACATTTTATAGAATGATTTTGTGCCTTCTGGCAAGTATACCGACAACTGATAGAATATCGGTCCCTTTAATATCTGCGAATTAATTATTCCTTTACAGTTTAAAGTTCACTGCTAATAGAATATCACGAAGACACTGGTCGATTGTGACAAGCATTGTATTCGATGGCCGAAAGAATAAGTTTAAAACTGACCTAACCGTTGATCTGGCGAAGTAAGAGCAAAGCACCACATAATACGAGTTGAATTAAGGGCGTTGTGAGCCATAATAACCACGATACGCGATTTTCTGCTCGTCTGACGGCTATCCCAAGAATTAAATTAGTAATCAACAATATTAAGCCGAGCCGCGGCAAGACTGAAATTTGTGATCCATCTCCGATAAAATCAATTCCCAGATCAGTATTGTAGTGCAAAATAGTCGCAGCATTATCTTTCGGAAAAGCTTTTGATAAATACCAAAGTACAGCATTTAAGCCCAAACTAACGCCTAGTAAGCTAAAAAAGGATATTTGCGCTGAGTTGAGACCGAGTTTATGTGGCATCCAGTCGAAAAATTAATTCACTGCTAGTGACATCATGATATTTACTTTTTTCAATTTAGCCCTTCTTTCTGGTACTCCTCGGCAACTGCCATCACGCGTTCGATATACCATTGCGAGTATTTCTTCCAATTTGGACCAGCTAGGTATCGACCAACTGCCTCCTCTTCTCCAGCCGAGGCATTAGCTCCCTTATCGGCAAGAAGCACGCCATTGGCTACAAAAGCATCAGTTAAATTATATGGATCAGGTATGGGTTTATTTAACAGCGTTGCTAATCTACTTTCAATTGTTTCCCAGGTTGCCGGCATTATTTGAGCTGGCCCCATAGCTCCACCCCAACCGTAGCTTGGAGCGCGAGAAATCGGAGCTTTATTTGGATCCAAACCAAGTCTTTTTGTGATTCTCAAGAATGCCTCTCGGCTGCCCGGATGCATGTCATCAGGGAAAGTTCCACTGCCAATATTTGTACCAAGACTAGATTCCACCTTCAATACAGCCATTAAGAGTGCTGGTCGAACACCTGTCAATTGGCTGGCAAATCGTGCCATGTCTGATGCTGCCGTTAAAGTTAAGGTAATGCCAGAATTTTTGATAGAAAATATTTCTTGCTCGATTTCGCGACGAGCAGCCAGAGCTGCTGTTAGGCGCTGCTCATACCTTGACTGCTCATCTTGCTTGGCTCGAAATACTCTAGTTTGCTCTTGTCTCTGTAAAGACAGGTCCGATTCCTGAGCAGCTAACACACTATGCAAAAGACCCAGATCATTCTCTTGCTGAGCGAGCTGTTCCTGTTTTTCTTGCAGGTCACTCTGCTGTTTTCGTAAATCCTGAACAACCACGATACTCTGATCTTGAGCATTTTTAATTGACGCTCTCGCCTCCAGGAATTCACTCAGAGATCCCGTGGATAAAAAAGTAGTCCAGGGTGAAGCTCGTTCATAAAAATATAACTGGCGGATTAGAGCTGCTAACTGTTGCTTCTTGATACCGACAACCTTCTTTAATCTTTCCATATCATCGCCCGTGTTCTGTTTTTGACCTGTCACTTCCTGAATCGATAGTTTTGTTCTTTTCAACTCTAAATTTGATTTGGCAAGTTCCTTCTCGAGCAGACTAAGTTTATCGGCAATGATAGCAGCTTGTTGCTCCGTACTTGATTGTTTACTTTGTAATTCCCTGATCCGCTGATTTAATAGCTCTATGTCCGACTGCTTAGCAGAAATCTGCTCAGCGTTCTTTATCAGCTCAGAGGCTGATTGAGATGGGACTGATAAAGTATCGACTTTAGTATCTTGCTCTGCTTCATCGGCCATTAATGTTCCACCAGAAAACACCATTATGGCGACGACAAAAAATATAACCGCCTGTTCCCGCTGGTCACGTAGCCTAAATTTCATATCTGCACGCTATTCTACCCTATCCCTAGATTCTGGGCCCATTCCTGCCATTCATCCTGGCCACCCTGCTGGTCATTAAACCGCTGCCACGCTTCAGAAGGCGTTACAATTGGTATCGCATGCGCCTCACCAATATCTAAAAGATGACGGTCGCTGGTAACAATGAGGTCACCACTGCCACCGATCGCAGCACTGATAAATTTTTTGTCATCTTGATCGTCTATCGAAATATCGGCTGCTGTTGGCTTAACGTGCTCTGCACTCTCGATGAAGGACTCGATATGTTCTTGATAGTTAGTATCATTAACTAGTCGCTGAACTATTTTTCTGTATTCACGCACTACTGCGTGAGAAACAACAGCCGTCACCGTACCCTTCGTAACAGCATCAAGTAGACGAGCTGAGTAGCTATAGGGATCACTAAAGCTGTCAATTAACACGTTGGTGTCAAAAACAATACGCATCTTATGTAGAATCTGTTAATGATCTGAATTTAGCAAGTATATTATCAAGAATAGCCGAAATTAGCCTGATTTTTTTAGTGTGCATAACTAATTAAGAACGAACGTCGTTAGTCTGGTATTATATTTATGTTCGTGCAAACATAATTAATCCTTCATTAATGTAAGTGTTCGTAGTCTAGTGCCAGCTTATACAAAGAATGGCTTTACGACTTCTGATTTCACAATGTCTATGGCTTATAGTGATCTTACGAAACGTCAGAGTGTAACTTTAAATTACATTCGCGAATTCTTAGCAAATCATAATTATGCTCCCAGCTATCGCGATATTATGCGTGGCACAAAAATTAATTCTCCTGCGACTGCCTACGCCCATGTGCAGTCGCTTAAAGATAAGGGCTATATACGGCTGCAGGATGGTCAAATGCGCTCGGTGGAGTTAACGGAAAAATCAAATATTTTTACTAAGGGCATTGAGTTACCGCTTGTCGGCACAATAGCTGCAGGACAACCTATTGAGGCCATTGAGAATAAGGAAAGTATTTCCGTACCGATCGAACTTTTGCCCAATCTAAACTGTTATGTCCTGCAAGTTAAAGGACAATCAATGATAGATGACGGAATTCTAGACGGTGATTATGTGATAGTTGAACGAAGTTTTTACCCAGAAAACGGTGACGTTGTTGTTGCCCTACTGGATAATGAAAATGCCACGCTGAAGCGATATTACCGCGAGAAAAGCCGTATTAGGCTACAGCCGGCCAATAAAAACATGAAACCTTTATATACCAGGAATCCGGTGGTGCAAGGTATTGTCCGAGGCGTCCTGCGAAAATATTAAAGACAAAAATAGTGAGGGGAATTAACCTCGTTTCTTAAAGTTCAGCCACTGCCTCCGAGTTTTCCGGCAAACTAACTTCTAAGCGTTTCCCCTCCGATATTTCCGGCGTCACCGTATTTTCAATCTGCTCCAAACGATTGCCGAATTTGTCCAGACGACGAGCTGAATCATCGAAACGATTCTTGGCATTGTTCAAATGCTTACCAACCATGGAGAAGTCTTCACCAAACTGCCTGAAATCACGCCTGACTTGACTCAGGCCGGACAGAATCTGTTTAGCTTGCTGCTCAATTTTTAAGCCGCGTAATCCGATTAATATGGTTCTCAAATAAGCTAGGAAATTGTTGGGTGAAACCGGAACAACATGATGTTGCAGACAATATTCCCACAGACTTCCCTCAGCAGACGCAAGCATTGTCTCATAGTAAACACCCTCCATTGGTATATACATAAAGGCATAGTCAAGAGTTTGATCATCAGGCGAAATGTATTTTCTACTAATATCAGAAACATGCTTTTTAATATCCCGTATGAGAGCAGCGCTGGCGCGTTTTTTTAGAGCGGAATCATCAGCTCGAGCAAGTATTTCATAGTTAGCTAAAGGAAATTTTGCGTCAACCGCTACGTAATACCCGTCCTGTAACTTAATAATAGCATCAGCAATCTCGCCCGTACTCGGCATGGCATATTGGGTCTCATACCAATCATTTGGCAGCACTTCAGACAATAAATTAACCAGTAAAACTTCGCCAAAACCTCCCCGGACCTTGGGGCTTTTGAGCAAATTTTGAAATGAAGTTATTTCAGCAGTGGTGGTTTTAAGATCTCTCGTTGCCACCTCAAGTTTACTAAGACTGGCACCGACTTCGCGTACTGCCCGTTCAGTCGTGCTCACACGGTTAGCGAGAAAAGATTTAGATTCATTCATAGCATGTACGTTTTCACGTAAACGAGCATCAATCTGTTGAGTTACGTTATCAAGACGATTAGTTAAATGTTGTTGTAGCTGCTGAAAATTATGTTGGTCGCCAGTCTTTGACTTTCGATTATTCCACAAAAATATAGCGGCGGCTCCGGCGGCAAGTCCAGTTAGTAAAATGAGTAAGTTTTCGATTACCATGCCTATATTATACTCTGATATACCTTTTAAGATTTACACTTAGCAGGTTTAATTGTTGTGGCTACAGGTCGCATTAAAGTATCTTTACACTTGACCGAATATTTTATTCAAGGCTGAGGCACATCGTTCTTGTCAATTGCCTGTTGGATAGCCGCCTGTAGACTGATGGCGTCATCTGGTATGTTGATTACTGTTTTTTTGCCCTGATCATGCAGAGTTAAAGTAAAACGTACGGTATTTCCACCCGGAATAACCAACACTGTGCTTAAGCGCTGCAACTGTCCTTGCCACGGAGTAATCCAAAACTCTACGGGTACCCGGCCCGCCTCCGATGCGCTCGTTCTAATATTATTTATTTGATCTTCAGTCAGCTGTGTGCCAAGAACACTGGCAATACTGTCTAGCATACGAACCACCGCCTCGCCTGATGCGACAGCCTCATATTTAACTACCGACACACCCTCAATTTTCTCTCGGCCAATTCGTCTTACCGTTTGAAATAATGAAAGATCCGATAAATCGGCTGCGGCTGGCTCCACAATTCCGCCTCGTTCCAGCGTAAACCATTGTCCTTTTAATTGAACTAAGGCTGGAAAAATCGCCGGCGATTTTTCAATAAAGATGTAGGCGGTGTCACCGATAAATCTCATTTCACCGCCAATTTGCACACTTACGCTATCCGTTTTGGCCGTTATATTGACGTCAGCTGAAACTGCATCGCGTTTGTCTGGCTCTCGATCAAAGGCACCATCGAGAGTAACCTCGACAATACCTTCTTCACCCAAAAATTGTTTAGTTGTGTCGCTATTCTCTAATGCCAGGGTAGCCTTAAAACTCGCTTCCTCGGTAGTCTTCAGATCACGCAAGGCCCGCTCAATAACAGCCTGCGGACGAAAAACAAAAATGAGAGCAACAACAAGTACCGTTATGGAACTGATACCTATCAGCCATTGCACTGTTTTTCTGGTGAGTTTCATAACTGCTCACTGTACCGTCATATCACCTTAAGGAGCAAGCAGATCTTTGAAGTCTCTAGGAAAAACTTCCTTTAAACAATTTCCTCCCGACGATCACGGACAAAAGAGAACCATTCTTCCATGATGTCGATGAAAATTTTGAATGGTGCTTCAAGAACACGGTCCATTAATATCAATGGGACGTTCACCTTACTAACATTCAAAGCAAGCCACCGGCCAAACTCAATGGCCGGCAAACTCAAAAAACCAATGGTTGCGCCGAGAGCTCCTTCCCGACGAGGTATAACTCTAACTTCAACAACTGAACGACGAATACGAGCGGCCAAAAATGTTACCAGACCTAAAAACATTAAGAACATAAACATGGCTACTAGAGAAAACTTGAGTAGCGCCAACACAGAGAAGACTCCCCAAAACAAGAAGAGGAAAAGGACAACGTAGATGAGCGCAAAAAGTGCCCAGGTTAAAGCGCCGTAACTTCTGGTTCGTCGCATGACTATCGTTGGCAATTGACCACTGCCGCTGACTATTTTATGAACCTGGTCTACAATCATGTCCGCATTACGAGCACCAGGCAATCGGGCCGACGTGGCCGCAAAAAACAAAATGATTGGATGAAAGAGAATGTTGATAGCCAAAGACGGTAGATGAACTTCACCTAATAGATAGGCTTCATATGGCACTTCTAGTAAGAAAGCAACAATTGTTTTAGTAAAAAAGAGAAACAAGATGCTGTTCCAAGCTCGGCGATTCATACGACTGCGAACTCGACGTGTTCGTTTCTCAATCGCCTCGCGTGTTAATCGCTCCACATCCTGAAGCGATGAAATATCAGCTTCTTCTCCGCCTAACACGTCGCGCGTGATACGGTAAGAAACGGCCACGGGGCGAAGTATGCGGGCAATTCGACCTCGGCTCGGGTGCTGAGTCGCATGTCTGATGTGACTATAGAACTGCGTCAAATTCTTACGTAAGGTAGCTAAATCAGAATCCGCTGTCTCAACTGCATTCCAGGCAGGAAAATGATTAATAAAATAGTGCCAGCTAATCTCATAATCATCGGCTTCAAACAAGGCTCGATGGCAGCCAATATATAGTTGTGTCGGCTGCTCTTTGGGCGAGACAAGATCATCAACCCATTCTGTTCGGCGTGAACTATCTTGATACATTAGCTGTACAAAAGCTTCCTCCTGACGCCGTGGAAAAATATCACGATCAATCGAGACAGCCACGATATTCAGAAACCACTCCTCTAGCGATGAATTTAAGCCATCACGGATTATTTTAGCGCGATCCAGACGCTTACCAATGTGCTGAGCCAAAGACCTGGGTACCGGACTAATATAGTTAGCACGAATCAACTCCTGCAATAATTGTTCAGCTAATATTTCGGCCGGTTTATCTTCCAATAATCGTCTGACTAGAATCCGAAAAATCGCACGCCGGCGTAGGATATCTTCTTCATCAGGCTCAAGAGTGTTACGAAATCTCTCATAGGCGAAGGCGACTCGCTTGGTGGCGGCAGAAACTTGAATCATTTCCTCTTCTTGCAGATCTTCTGCTCGCTTATAATTACGGATATTTCTGATTCGACTCATCTCAGCTCGCATCGGAAGCTCTTTTGTTTCAGGTTGCTTCATAATAGCTAGCCTAGCACTGACTTGCCTTTGAGAACAGATACCGTATAGTTGGCCCATGTTTACCGGCATTATTCGCAACGTGGGAACAATTACCAAAATTGATCGATCTCCCGATTCAATGTTTCTTTCGATCTCTTCGCCTAACAAGACTATTCCTACTGAAGGCAGCAGTCTAGCAGTTAATGGTGCCTGTCTCACAGTTTTGCCAAGTGTCGGTGAAGCTATTAATTTTCGTCTCATGAAAGAAACGTTGGACAAAACAAATTTAGGTAAATTGAAAATTGATGATCGTGTTAATCTTGAGCACCCTCTTGTTATTGGCGATGCACTCGACGGACATTTTGTTCTTGGCCATGTGGATGGCATAGCTGTCACAAAAAACATCGAGAAAGTTGGTGGCGATTTAATCTTTACCTTTCAGCCACCAGCTAATTTAATGTCTAATCTTATTCCGAAGGGATCTATCGCTTTAGATGGTGTCAGTCTCACTATAGTTTCGGTCCTAAAAGAAACATTTACAGTCTCGGTAATGCCCTACACACTCGAGCATACAACCTTCGGATCAATCGAGGTTGGATACGAGTCTAATATTGAGATTGATATGATTGCCAAGCATGTTGAACGGCAAATTCAAGCGTTATCCGCTACTTAGCCCAAATTTAAAAATTATGATTAATTAATCATGACGCATACTGTATCTGGCAAGATCATCCGGGGTGACGGTCGCGGCAGAAAAATTGGTTTTCCGACAGCTAACCTTGAGCTATTGAATGTAAAAGAATGTCCGCCCGACGGTGTTTATGCAGCCTGGGTAGAAATGAATGACATGCGTTACATGGCGGCTGTCCATATCGGCAATATCCCCATGTTTCCAAAAAATAGATCAACTATCGAGATTCATCTGCTCAACTTTGCAGATCAAGATCTATACGGTAAAGAAATGACTGTTATATTTGTGAAGAAGCTTCGTGATAGCAGTAAATTTAACTCAATAAAGCTGCTTATTGAGGCGATTAAAGAAGATTGCAAAATGTCACTTGACATTCTAAAGAATCATGTAGTATAAATCTCAGATCTTATTGAAGAAAGCAGGACGTGAGAAAATTTTCTTCATGAATACTCTACAGAGGAAACTAGAGTGGCACCGTAAATAACTTAAAAGGGAGCACCGCTTAGGGACAAAACCCTACGAAGTACTCCCTCGTCGAAATACATCATTAATATAGGGCAAGGGTGGGTAGATGTCAAGGCCAAAATGAAAAAGCCCCGCTGTGGGACGGAACCCACATGGGAGCTTCTTCCTGGTGAATAATTACATTATAGCCGCCCTGTACCTTTTGTCAACCTCTTCCCAATTAACCACATTCCACCATGCTTTAATATAATCCGGACGTCTGTTCTGATACTTGAGGTAGTAGGCGTGCTCCCAAACATCGAGACCAAGAATTGGCATTCCTTCGAAACCGGCGACACCTTTCCCCATTAGTGGGCTATCTTGGTTAGCAGTGGAGCCGATAGCAAGTTTTTCTCCCTGAACAACGAGCCAGGTCCAGCCCGAACCAAACCTAGAAACAGCTTGATTGGTAAATTCATCTCTAAAGTTAGAAAAATATCCCCAAGTGTCGTCAATCGCCTGGGCCAATTTTTCTGACGGTTCTCCCCCACCATCAGGAGACATGACGGACCAAAATAGACTGTGATTTGCATGCCCGCCGCCATGATTTCTAACAGCATTGCGGTTTTCTTCAGGAATATTATCTAAATCAGCAATGAGTCCTTCCACTTTTTGATCAGTCATCTCTTGAGGTAGATTTTGAACCGCTGCATTTAATTTATCAACGTATGCTTGATGATGCTTAGTGTGATGAATCTCCATTGTTTTCGCATCGATATGCGGCTCGAGTTCATCGTATGTATAAGTCAGTTTTGGTACAGTGAAGCTCATAAAAAATTGGTTTTTTAATTGATAAACCGCAATTTGCTTTAATTCTACTTATTCAAGGGTACATTCACAAGGGATCTCGACAAATTATTTCTGATCATTACACAGTCCAATTCAGCGAATTCCTTGCTTTTTGTAATACTGCTGATGATAATCTTCCGCCTCGTAGAACGTTGTGGACGGCAGTATCTCAGTGACAACCTCAGCGGTGAAATTGCCTGAGTTGATCATTGCCTGCCTTATTTTTTCGGCAAGTTTTTGTTGCTGATCAGTATGATAAAACACAACCGATCGGTATTGTTTTCCGACATCTGGACCCTGCCTATTTATTTGGGTTGGATCATGTATTGTCCAGAACGTTTTCAATAAATTTTCATAAGATATAATACTAGGGTCATATTGAACTTGTGTTACCTCAGCATGCCCAGTGGTATCAGTACAGACCATCTCATATGTTGGATTCTCAACACCACCGCCCATATAGCCAACTGTTGTCTTTATGACACCTGGCAATTGATCAAACATTTCTTGTGGTTTCCAAAAACACCCGGCACCAAATGTGGCGATTTCTATATTGCTCTTTTTATTAAGTGTCATATAACTAGTATACGGAAGTATTGTATATTTGGCCCGTTCGTCTAGTGGCAAGGACCCTCCTACGCCCCTCGATAAGCGAATGGCTTCGGCAGGGCGAGACTCATTAACATAGGGGC
>CAYJQW010000007.1:4190-30419 GCA_964372635.1 uncultured Candidatus Saccharibacteria bacterium | reverse complement strand
AGTACACTATAAATATTGAATAATTTTCATGGCCCGTTCGTCTAGTGGCAAGGACCATCCTACGCCTCGCCGAAGTCACGCAAAGCGGGACGAAGGCGGGCTTCGCCTTTCTTCCGGCGAGGCTTCGGCAGGGCGAGACTCATTAACATAGGGGCAGTACACTATAAATATTGAATAATTTTCATGGCCCGTTCGTCTAGTGGCAAGGACATTAGGTTCTCAACCTGAAAACAGGGGTTCAATTCCCCTACGGGCTGCTCATCCAAACAGACCGCCTTGGTGGCGATATTTGCTGATCTACAAAGTAGAATCAGACAATTTAACCTCTCCATTTTTACACGATCTAGACGACCATCAACTTCAAAATTACATTGCGATTTCATGTCAGACTCCTTTGCAGGACTAAGTTGGCATAAGTCAAGAAACAAGTTAAAAATGTACGCCGAGAAAGCATAACATGACGTATCCCCCTTAGCAATTGCTTATTCAATAACACGAATGGCTTTTTTAATAAAGTAATGATCTAGGATACTAGCACCTAGACAAGATCCCTGCCACCATGCAGCCTTGAGAATGTGCTAAAGAAATTACCAGTCATTAATACGTTGTGGTCAAAATGGTCCGACTATGAATTGTTAGATTCCGGTCAGGGTAAAAAGTTGGAAAGATTTGGAAAATATAAGATTATCCGCAGCGAACCAAGAGCTTGGTGGGATCAAGATCATAATGAATCATCTTGGACAGCTGCTAACGCTAGCTTTGAAGCAACTAATAAAAGGGGTCGTTGGACATTTAAACAATCTCCGCCTACCGACTGGCAAGTGACTTTTGAGGGCATCCCTATTCATCTAGCCTGCACTGCGACATCAAAACACGTTGGTGTCTTCCCGGAACAGGCTCCATTCTGGCACTGGCTTAAGTCTATTATCTCGAAACAACCGCGCCAGCTGAATATTTTGAATTTGTTCGGCTATACCGGAGTTGCTAGTTTGGTTGCAGCTAAAGCTGACGCTAAGGTTACCCATGTCGATGCCTCCCGAACCACTATTAGCTGGGCGCGTCGAAATCAGTCCATGGCTAATTTAAATAGGGCATCGATTCGCTGGATCCTTGATGATGCCCTTAAATTCGTTCAAAGAGAAAAAAGAAGAGAACGTAAATATGATGGCATCATACTGGATCCGCCTGCGTTTGGTCGCGGTCCGCAAGGTCAAGTTTGGCGCCTTGAAAAAGATTTGCGGCCGCTTCTTTCAGCCTGCTCTGACATTTTGAGTGAGCAGGCACTGTTTACATGCCTTACTTCATACGCTATCGAGGCTTCATCATTAACATTAGGCAACATCTTAGCCGACACTGTCGCTTCTGAACGCACTGGTCAAATCGACGTCGGTGAATTTGTGCTACGACCCAATCATTCTCCGAAATTACTGCCCATGTCACTTTTTGCCTGTTGGCGAAGCCCCAGCGTGACTGATTCCATTGTTAAATAAAAAAGATATAAAGGGTTTGCGCATTGCCTGGTGGTACAATCTTTGGCACTACTCATAGCGTAAGGCCTCAATCGGATTTAGACGTGCGGCTCGACGAGCGGGATAAATGCCGAATACTAGGCCAATCAAAACAGCCATACTAATGCCCAGTGCGATGGCACCTACCGGCAAAGTCAACGGCCAATCAATGCCATATTGCAAACGGATAAATGCTGTAATTAGGTATGTAACTGTCAGGGCTATTATGGTGCCAATCAGTCCACCGATAAAAGTAAGCGTGACTGCTTCAAAAAGAAACTGTTGCATAATGTCACGATTAGTGGCTCCAATCGCCTTGCGCAAGCCTATCTCATGCGTGCGCTCCGTCACAGTCACTAGCATAATATTCATAATACCAACGCCACCAACAACAAGGGATATGGATGAAATCGCCACCAGAAATATTGTCAGAACCTGCGTCACAGTTTTGAGACGATCAACAATATCCTGCTGAGTCCAGACAAAAAAATCATCCTTGGCCGTATTGTCTATGCCGTGTGTTTCTCGCAAAGTAGCCCGTATGTCTGCAGCAACAATTTCAGGATCTGCTTTGGGATCAACGCGAACAATAATTTCCTGAAAATAATCATTGCCAAGAATTACTTGACCGGTAGTATAAGGAATTACAATTATGTCATCAAAATTAAATGATGATACTTGGCCAGTTGGCGGCAAAACTCCAATAACACGCAAATTGTGGCCACGCAGGCGGATAAATTCTCCAAGCGCATCAGATTCGCCAAAAAGATTTTCCCTCACTTTTGAACCAAGCAATGCCACTTTAGATTTATGGCGAATATCATCTTCTGAGAATGAAGAACCCTCACTCGGCATGATGTCGTAAATGTCAAATAATCCATCTGTTGTCCAGCCAAGTGTGATCGGTCGATATATGTTGTCACGATAAGTTACCGCCCCACTGACAATAACGGCTGGTTGCACATCAATTATCCCGGGCACATTGGACGACCGACGCAGTGCTTCAACATCACGCGATTTTAAGGCGTCACCTAAAATAGATTGAGCCACATCAGTCGGTCCTTCTGGTTGACGCCCAGGCCGGATGATTATTGCATTCGCACCAACAGATTCAATTTCACCGACTATTAGATTCCTGGCACCTTGTCCCAAAGCGACTACTAATACGACAGCGACGATGCCAATAACTATGCCTAATATAGTTAAAAGCGATCGACCAAGATTGGCCTTAATACTTCTCACAGCTGTCTTAATTGTTATAGCTGAGTTCATTTACGAAAAGTATTCTTATATTGACCGGCTTGATCTTCTATTATGGCTCCATCTTGCAGCCTAATTATTCTTTGTGCGTAATTAGCCGCGTCTGTTTCGTGAGTGATGACAATGATGGTATGTCCTTTTTCGTGAAGCCCTGCAACTAGATCCATCACCATCCGACCAGTCTTGGAATCAAGATTACCCGTGGGTTCGTCAGCAAAAATAACGGCAGGATCATTAACAAGGGCACGGGCCATCGCTACGCGCTGTTTTTCTCCGCCGGAAAGCTGAGAAGGACGGTGTTTTAGACGATGGGTCATGGCGACGTCAGCTAACGCTTTTTCGGCTCTGGCGATATGTTCTGACGGTGGAATACTAGAATATTGTAAAGGCAATAATACATTTTCAAGCACGGTGGTCCGAGCCAAAAGATAAAACATTTGAAACACAAACCCGAACTGTTCATTTCGCATCTGGGCCCGCTTCTCTTGCGTCAGTAAAGCCGTATCAGTTTTATTAAAAACATAATTGCCTTTGGTCGGAGTATCGAGAAGTCCTAAGAGATGTAACAAGGTTGATTTTCCTGAGCCAGAAGAACCCATAATTGATACAAACTCACCGGACTCTATCGCCAGATCAACATCATGCAAAGCAACCGTTTCGGTTCCCTCGCCGGTAAATATTTTGGATAACCCTTTTGCTTCAATTAGTGCCATCGTTTTTTGGAGTGCTCACGACAATTGAATCTCCTACTGATAATCCGCTGATAATTTCGACAGATCCGTCAGATCCAACCAAACCAGCAGTCACAGGTACTTCTATAATGTTGTTGGGAGACTTTAGGACACGGACATATTGTTCGTTGCCGCGAAAAATAAGTGAACGACGGGGCACGGCTATTACATTATCGCGTGATGCGATATGTACAGTAACGTTAGCTGTTAAACCAGGTTTTAAAATTGATTCAGATGATGATAATTCAAGTGTTACCTCGTATGTCGGCACACCTTCAATAACTACTGCGGCTGGGGCAACGGAAATCACTTTGGCTGAAAAGTCTTGAGTCTTTTCGATGGCATCAAACGTCACCTTGGCTGATAAGCCTGCCATAACTTTCAAAGCATCTGTTTCGGGTACCGAGGAAACGATCTTTATTTCGTCGACACTAACAACTGTAACCACCGATGACCCCGCTGTCGCATATTCCTTAGGTTCCAGAACGACTCGGGTAACCACACCATCAAAAGGCGCAATAATGACGCTTTTGGCAACTCTCATCTCGGCTAAGGCTCGCGTCGCATCAACGACTGATGGTCCAGACACCCGAGCCGCCGCCTGAGTTGTTGATAAATACTTTTCACGAGTGAGCTCGGCGGCATCATTGACGGATTGATTCACCTTGGCAATCATTGACAAGGTTGCTGACAATTCCTGCTGAGCAGCGTTATAAGAACTCTGCGCCTTAACGACCAAATTCTTAGACGTTTCGGCGGCGGCCGAATCATCGCCGCTCTCACTCTTTGTTCTCTGCCAAACTAGTTCAGCTTGATCCAGCTCACTCTTAGCATCAATTACAGCCTGGCGTTTTTTTTGTCGGGCTTGTTCATTTTCCTTGACTGTATTGGCACGTTCATTATCCGCCTTTTGCCAAGTATTGCGCGCTTCTTCTTTTGCGCTGGCAGCAGCAGCCTGGGCTTGGGCTAGTTCAAGTTCAACTGTAGCCGGATTTAGAGTAAGTAAAATCTGTCCTTCAGTAACATGATCGCCAACATCAACAGACCGTTGTTCAACTTGACCGGCTAGCTCAAAACTTAAATTGACTGATCTCTTCGGCTCAACATGACCGGTAAACAAGACGTCCTGAATTACTGTTTTGCGCTCGGCAATATATGTTCGTACTTCCTCTTGAGAAGAATTGTGCACAAGAAGCCACACACTGCCAAAAACGACCATAAGGACAAAAATAATAACGCTGATGATTTTTATTGAAGCCATAGATTTTTTCATGATTGTATTTTTGGGACGCGCAGGCAGTCAACTATACGCGAAAGATCTAGTTCGCGACCGCCGGTTACAAGCACAACATCTCCCGTTTTGATTAAGTCAGGTAACCACTTACATACCTCTGGGACTGTGTCAAAATGGTGAGTATCAACCTTACTTGAGATAGCTTCAGCATTAGCTGCTCGCATGTTTTGACCGACACCAATGACAATCTCGGCAATCCCTGCTGCCATTTGCCCAATTCGTCGATGTAGGGCATTAGATGATCCAGCCAAATTCAATAATTCTCCTATGACTACGATTTTCCGCCGGGCATTTAGGGCACCAAGAGTCCCAAGATCGGCCATAACACTTTCCGGAGTCGCCTCATAAGAATCGTCCAGAATTATGGATCCGTTTAGTCCCAGAAGAGACTGCATGCGCCCTGACGGTGGTTGAAAAGTCTGGAGTCTATGTAAAAGTTGTCGCATGTCGACTTGGAGAAGATGCCCGACGGTTATGGCTGCTAGGATCGAGGATAATTGATCTCGACCGATAATATGAGGTAAATGCACTTCATATCGTTGGCCGTGAATGTCAATTTCGCCAGCTAGACCAGCTTGGTTCTGCTTACCAGATGTTAGACGATCAAATCTCATCGCTCGAACGTCAGCTTTCTGATCGGCACCAAAAAAATATACTTCGGCCTGTGTATGTTCAGCCATCGCTGCAACAAGAGGGTCATCGGCATTTAACACAGCTATACCTTGTGGTGGCAGAGCTGCTACCAATGACATCATTTCATGCGCAACATTTTCCCGGCTATGAAACAAGTCAAGATGAGAACTGCCAACATTAGTAATTACCACTAGTTGCAAAGGTATCTTTTGGCTCAGCCAGTCAACATCGCCCGGACGTTCAGTCCCAATCTCAAGAACTATCATGTCGGGCTCGAGATGACCTATTTCACGCACTAGGCTCCCCGTCAAAAGACGAAACCAGTTTTTGTGTAAGGAATCTTTATCGATACCAAGGATTCCACAAGCCACACCTCGAAGTGAGTTATATGGTGTTGGAGGCGTATAAACCGAACGATTGGACTGCAAAACACGCCCAATAGCTTCTTTAGTAGTCGATAGTCCATGACTTCCCGCAACGCCTACTATAAATGGGTGATATTTTGCCAGAAAATCCCGAGTTCTAAGCCAGAGGAGTCGATCTTGAAAGTTCATATCAACATTCTACACTATGTGGCAACTGATTCTTATGCAAAGTACGCTCCAAGATCTACAGCAATTTACAAATGACACCAAGCGCAAAGATTCTTACGGAGAACTCTTATTAGGAAATAAGACGAGCCGCAACAAGATAATTAGGCTTCCGGACGCGACGATGAGGGTGTTTGTATCACAGGACGATCATCAAATGATGGGGGAATCTGATAGTACTGAAGTAATTTTTCCGCAATATTCTTAAACATTGGTGCTGCTGTTCCCGAAGCAAATGACAATCCAGCGGGATTATCCAATTTAATGAGAATCGAGAACTTTGGATCCTCAACTGGTCCAAAACCAACAAACGAAATGATCTTTCTATCAGGAGAATATTTGCCCCGCTCGTCGGGAACCTGCGCTGTACCTGTTTTGCCAGCCAAAAAGTATCCTTTGACACGAGCTGATTGACCCACTCCGTTCTCAATGACACTTGCCATCATGGCAGACATTTTATCAGCCGTTTCAGAAGAAATAACCTGTCGGACTGATTCCGGCGAAGTAATGATCGGCTCTTCATTAGGTGGTCTGCGTTCCGCCACAATATATGGCTGCATTAACTGCCCACCGTTAGCAATGGCGTTAGTTGCATTGATTGCCTGAAGCGGTGTTACGGCAATACCCTGCCCAAAACTTGCCGTGGCAACGGTCGTAACGTTCCACTCACTAGGCTTGGGTAAGACTGTTCTTGTTTCCCCTTCCAGTTCAATGCCAGTTTGCTCACCGAATCCAAAGCGACGAAAGTAATCATATTGACCCCTAGCGCCAAGCTGTTGACCAACCCAAACCATACCAACATTATTTGATTGCTCTAATATTTGTGTCATCGTTTGGCGGCCATGATGTTTTCCGTCAAAAGTGTTGATTGTCCTATCCGCAACTTGGACAGGTCCGCTATCAACCATCGTTGTTTCTGGTCCAACTATTTTTTCTTCGATAGCTGCGGCCATAACAACAGGCTTAATAATTGATCCTGGTTCAAATATATCTGACACAATCGGATTAAGTTGAACTCGTGGATCACTAATCGCGTAATAATAATTTGGATCAAAAGTTGGATAGGTTGCCATACCAAGAATAGAACCGCTCTTAGGATTCATGACAATAATACTGCCTCGCTCAGCCGAGAACTTCTTTACTCCTTTCTCTAACTCCTCTTCAATGAATGACTGGACCACCCGATCAATAGTCAGTACCACATCATCCCCCTGACGAGCTGGCAAGAATGATCTCCGGCCCACCCCGATGATGCCGCCACTTACATCTCGCTCAGACGATAAAAATCCTAAGCTTCCGGCTAGGTTTTTCTGCCAATATCCCTCAACTCCATAGCGACCAACACGGCCCTTTTCTTCATAGCCAACATAGCCGAGCACATGGGCAGCTAAAGTTTTTTCCGGATACGTTCTTATTTCCTGCTCTTCAAGAACAATGCCAGAAAGTTCGTGAGTTTGTAAAAACTTATGAAATTGATCGTCAATAATCTCATAGGGACGAATTATTGGCTCAAATGGATCGGTTTTTTGATCCAATTTTTGGAGCAATTCTTGACGAACAATGTCTAATTCAGAATCAGAATTCTCTGCTTGATTTGCTTCCTCGCCTTGTATTTGCTCTGTCTCATCATTGTCATTGTTTTTATTAATATCCGAGGTTTGTTTTCCCGTGAACTGACCAGTAGCCTGTAATATTTCTTGCGTACGGGTGCGCTGTCGTTGCCGATAAGCTAATAGAGCTGGCGCTAGGGTGTCAGCCACAGATTTTGGGTCGGTAATATATCGAGGCACAGCATACACGAACCAGCCTTGTTGATTCGTCGCCACTGGAAATAGATCGTCATCTTTTCCGCCACTTTCCGACAAATAGATAGTGCCTCGGTGAGGATTGAGTTCACTTGCTCGCTGACGTTGGGCATCGGCTGCCGCTGTAAAGTATCGATGTTGTATAACCTGCAAATCAAACAGGCGAGCACCTAGACCTAATAACAAAGTCAAACTAAAAAAAGTCAATACCCATATCCGGCGACTGCTATTGAATTCACTTTGTTGTGACGTGCTCGGCATGAAACCAATCTTGTCGACAAGGCAAGCTATAAAATGACTTATCGGCTAATTTTAAGGGCTAATTAAGTCCTGGGCCGTATCAAACGCCACACGCTTTGTCTCCGGTAAAAGATAGGCAACATTCTCAGAGGAAATGAAGTTAAGCTCCTTAATATGATCTTCAACCGTTTGAATTGATCGCAGTCCTGCTCCTTGCAGCTCCAAGGCACGCTGTTTTTCGCTTAGATTAATGATACGTTCCTCCAGTGTTTGGATGTCACCGCTTTTTGCTGCTGTACCAAAGACCTGTTGTAAATATAGGAATCCGAGAAGTACTACGCTGAGCAGAGACACGATAGCAAAAGCAACGGTGACAGTTGATTGATCGATGCTGCCACGCTGCCATCCTGGACTGACAACAGCCCATGGCCTAGATTGAATCCTGTTGGCATAGCGCCGCGTACGCCAAATGCCGTATGATCTTTTTGTTCTATCTCTCGATCTTTGTCTGAAACTAGTCCGAGGTAAGGCTGGGGAGAATTCAGCTATAAATGAAAATGTCTGGCGATGGCGCGGAACGACGTGTTGTTGAATTATTTTTGTCATGGGTGTGTTTGTTTGGTTTGTTACTTATTTGTATTTATTAGCTCCCCGCTTTTTGTCGATGGCATACGTTCTGCCAACGGATATTACCTTATGTTAAAGTGCAGCCTAAACTTTGCTAGCCGCCCGTAATTTGGCCGAACGGGATCCAGGGTTCCGAGATTTTTCATCATCTTTTGCTTGCCAGGGTTTTTTAGTCAAAATCTGCAGTTTCTTTTCACTTCGGAAAAAATGCTTGACGATGCGGTCTTCCAGGCTATGAAAAGATATGACAATCATAACTCCGCCTGGAGCAAGAAGGTCTACCGCCTGGGGTAATGCCCGGGCTAGCGCTTCTAGTTCACGATTGACTGCAATTCTTAACGCTTGAAAAGAACGTGTGGCTGAATTAATGCGACCGTGGCTACGGCTACCTGGGATAGCATTTGTAATGATTTCTGCTAACGCGAGGCCAGTTGAAGGCTTAACAGGAGCTTTTTTTATCGCTCGCCCGATGCGCCTACTATATCGCTCTTCACCAAATATGTGAATGATTTCAGCAATGTCCTCTGCTGTGAGGTATGCAATGATATCTGCTACATCCGGCAGTCGGCCTAAGCGCCGCTCAAGCATATTTAGTGCGGCAATCTGTGAAGGTGGCAGTACGTTGTTGCCATACATCATACTAAGACCACCTTCGGAAGCGAAGGTAAAGCCACGTTCTGTGTCCCCCAACTGGTGACTACCTACTCCTAGATCAAATAAAATGTGATTGAACAACGGCGGAATTGAATCCCTGCTGCCTTCATTAACTAGCTGAGATTCTCCCGACATATCCGGGCTAAGAATTCCTCCCCCCAAGACTGAATCCTTTAAATTTGCGAAATTATTATTGACCAAAATTACCCGTTCTCCAAATTGTGCCAGATGCTCCCTGGCAGTCTCAAGTACCTTACGATCCGCATCTATACCAATTACCTTTCCCAGCGGGGCCGAAGCTTCAAGATAAGACTTCGCGTGACCCCCCTGACCAACGGTGGCATCAAGAAGGATATTCGCTGATTTAGGCTGAAAGATATTAAGAACTTCAGCTATGAGTACTGGTACATGAGTTCTCATATGCCAAGGTTACTCATGCTTGACGCGATGGCATCACTTTCTGCTTCAGCCGCGGTTCGAAAGTTTAACCACGCATCTTCATCCCATAGTTCAATGCGATTGTATAGCCCAGCCACGACAACGTGTTTTTTAAGACCGGCATAAGATCTTAAGTAAATCGGTATCCCGACCCGACCATGTTGATCAAGTTCTGCATCCCAAGCCCCAGCCAACATTAAGCGAGCGAAGGCTCGACTTTGTTTATTACTGAGCGGCAATTTACTGATTCGTTCTGCAACTTCTATCCATGCCTGTTTCGTATACAGCCACAAACAAGTGTCTATGCCACGAGTTAGAACTACGCCTTCTGAAAGTTGCCGGCGAAATTTCGCCGGCACGTTCAGGCGCCCTTTGTCATCAATCGTATGTGTGTGCTCACCAATAAACATAATTGGATAGATATGTTAAATAGTTTCGCAGCCCTACTACGTTCTGCGAAATAATCGCGACACACAAACTTTAATTCTTGGTAAAGAGCTATGCATAAATCTGATTATGCATCTGCTACAAGTGTTTTGACCCATAGCTTCACCCCTTTCCCCCTATCGAGCGTGATGAGGCCACCTCCCCCATTTATAGCTCCTCGCGCTCGATAGAGTCTCTTGTACCGTCGAATTGTTAAGTTAGGTACCACGATTTACTGAAATTATCGTAGCAAACAGATCTCTCCACCGCAATGTCCCACTTTTCCCCACATTAATCCACAGTTTTGCACTTAAATCTATTTATACCCACTAGTAGATATATGCATTCAATCGCTATGGCGCGTCAACAAGGTTAATTCATTAAAAAGCACGATCCATACATCCGCAAAATATCACGGTAAAATCAAAATTATTAGAATGTCTATTTTAGATTATTGTGTCTGGAAGTTTAGAGTCAAAAGCTGCTTAATCGGTTTTTTTAAACCTTATTCATTACTTTGACGAGCTCTGTGTGGACTAACAGCCGCTGAAAATTGGTCCAGAGCGGCCAACACGTTACCAGCGTAACCGTTGATCGCTCATCCCTAGGTAATTTATTAACCTCGTGTGGCCAGACAATTTCTTTACCATAAACACGGTACGTGTAGCTGGCAGATGGAGTACTAATAGTATATTCATCGCCTGGTACAAGTTCAGATAACTTTGCGAATGCAAATCGATACGGACCGAATGATTGGGTACCGCTGCTATGCGCGGTCACCACGACATTACCTGGATCTCCAAAGCTTGTGCCTAGAGGTAAAACAACTGCTCCCCTTTTTAGGTATTCCTGAATTTCTGCCTCTTCAAGGGTTTCACTATAAACGAGTGGTAAGGGTTCAATTAATCCGGGAAGTTCAATAACCGAAGTGGTTGTCTCCTTAATAACCGCAGGTGCATCTGGTAATGGTGCATCACCCAGATGTTGCCATGCGGCCTGCCAAACACTTATCTCGCGGTGATAATAGACACCAACAGCAATACCACTACCAAAAGCTGCCATAAGGGAGGCTCCCCAAGCTAGGGTAATAATGGTCCGAGAGAATCTTTTCGATCGCCTTAGTTGTTTAAAAAGTGACATGAGTATTTCAAGTTAGCTGTATTACAAAGATATGACAAGAAAAGCGTTTTAAGGTATTCCGCCATGTCCTTGGTCCAATCACCGGATTGTGTCAATTTAAAAATCAGGAGAACTTTTTAAGATTCTTTTCATTAAGTGTGCCAACTATTAAGCTAACAGCCAAAAACATACCACTACCCAGTGTGTTCATTAGTAAATCAAGAGATGTGTCATACTGATCCCCCACAATTGAAGTGCCAAGTAGTCGATCAAAGAATAGTTCGATTATTTCATTACTGACACCAAGTAAAGCGGTAATCGCTAGAGTCAGAATTGCCGTATAGTAGGGATGCTTATGCCAGACATTCTGCGGCAGATATTTGAGAAAAAAGACCCAAACAATATATCCAAGGAGCACAAAACTGGCAAAATGCTCAGTTCGGTTTAGCAAAGGCAAAATATCTTGACCACCTAAAATCAACGTCACCAGATTAAGAATAAAAACAGCCAACAGAAGTGGCCAAGCAAAGGTGAGGTCAATGCCACGACGACCAAAAACTAAGTATAATGTTTCAGCCATGATGTAGATGCCAACTAAATAGAATATCCAGACGAGACTTAGTTTTGAATATAAAAATTGATCCGTTAAAACAGACCAAAACGCAAAGCCAAAATATATAAAAAACAAAAATCGCACAACAACGGTGATGACGGGTGTACCCCGTCTTGTATATATGTCTGCTGGATCTCTCATGCTTTGAATATTAATTCGCCTCAACTATATTTTAATACTCATTAAAGATAAAATACTCTATTCATTCATGTATGAATAGAGTATTGATTAGCTATTTTTTCTTCGAGACTCGAGATCTGTTTCTTTTCGCTAAAGCCATAATTGCACCCGGATCCATACCGAGAGATAAACTAAAAGGTCGCAACATTTTGCTTAATAAATGTCTCGTTTTTTCTCCGAATCCTTTGCAAGGCTTGTGATCATGTGCTATGCCGATCAGATCCTGGATCGTAAGGATACCGACGCGTTCTAATGCATTCATAGTTCTTTGCAAAAATATTTCATCTTCTGCACTAATAAAGTCTCTAGCCCTATGCCAATCAAGAAGCTCGGATAGGTTTGAGTTAATGCATAGCTGCAGCTCTTGAATCATAGGCTCGGTCTGAATTTTAACACCCTGCCACTGACTATAGAATTCGACAGAAAAGAACTTAGTAAGTTGCCGCAATCTATCAGTCACGCTATAGCGATTAAAATGAAGTTTGGCATTGGTCTCTTGAAATTTGCATCGCCGCAGACAATGATTTCGCTGATGTGGAATCTTATACTTACAACCATATTCAGTCTGTAACTGGCGATAAAAATCGCCAATGATTTCCGGCGCATTGTCTTCATTAAGATATGCCCAGTTACGATGCTCACTGCCATCTAGACCAAACCTGACGCACAAATAAGTTGAGAGGACATGGCCATCCTTCACCGGCGCTAGACCTTCCTGAATGAGTCGGACAATATGTCCAGTGATCATTTTGGGCCAAATAGTTGCCCAGGTAAAAGGCATGGAACGTGCCAAGGGACAATATTCTTTGACATAAGAGTTTCCTAAGAAGTTCTCCAGAAAAATAAGTGGACGAATATCGTTCGGCTCAATAAATGGCCGAGCTCTGACCGACAGGGCATCATCAGACAGCGCATCTCCTGCTAAAGATAATTCATTTAACATTTTTGTCTCCTTAAATTGGAAAAGATCAAGTTATTGAAATTTTTTCCCGCAAAGTGAATCGCTTTGACGGTGTGGGCAGTATTGGATTTGAACCAATGACCCCTGCAATGTGAATGCAATGCTCTACCACTGAGCTAACTGCCCAATTGAGATTAGTTTATCTGGCTGGCATTCCTAACATCAAAGTTATCGGAATAATCGATTAATTTAAATTTGATCAATAACTTTAGGTTTTGCTTTGACGATCGCCTGCGGATTTAGCTCTGGACTTAGCTTATTAATAATTTCCTTATAGGGATTTGAAAATATAGTGCGTAAGAATTGGTCATTAAAATTAAGTCGATACTTGTACTCACTTTCGGGCATGGGTGTATAAGTAATTTCACGGTCTAGTTTTTCTTCAATACGCTTGATGAATGCTTCAAGTAAACCTATACGGACATCGCCGACAAGTAGGATGTCAGTTGGGGAGTCTTTTGCCCCTGAAAAATATCCTGAGACGCATGCGTACTGGATATTACCTATTCGTTCAATATTTTTGAACAACGTGTCTTCTATTCCCGGACCAGACTTCTGCATAATACTGGACAATTCTGACAATAAGATGAATTCAGGATTAAGAACATAATACTTGCGTCTCTTATTATTATAAGTGGTTAACATGCCTACCTTTCGCAATATTTCCAATTCTCGTCGCACTGCGTTTAGGCGCTCATCAATGCTTCTCGTGACCTCACGAACATAGTAAGGCCGCTTCACGCCTGTGGTAAAAAGTGTAATAATCTTAACCCTTGTTCTTGAACCAAATATTTTCTCAAGGGGGAACGATCGTGTGTTCATCTAATGCAGCGTACTGAGCCTTAAAGAACAACGCAAGCCTCCATTAAATAGTTAACGTCTACAAGTTAAAATATCGTGTCCAGTACTGAATTTAGATTAAAAAAATAATACGGCTCTTCCTTATGTTGAATGGTAAACTGTAACTGCATGCTAAGGCATTTACTCGCTTAAGACATGCTACGAGTGTTATACTGCGCAATATTTAACTTGCAACTCTCATGCCAGAACCTAGCCTAAAATCAAGCTTTTCGCCTACAGCAAGTGAGCTGATTATTAATAATGATCCGCTTAGTACAGTTGAATCATATGTCTTCGACCCATCGTCTGCCGAAACTCCTTTGGGCTATCTTTATGCTATTGCAGAAACTGACGCCCGAGATGGGATTGGTGCGGAGCTGATAGAGCTCGTTGTTCAAGCTTTACAGCGAGAATATTATAGGGATAATCAGCGTGGTATTCTGGCCAGTTTCGAATCAGCCCTGCACCAGGCTAATTTAGTTTTGCACGATACTGTTGAGCAAGGTTTGCGCGACTGGATGGGACGTTGGCATGTAGCCTTAGGTGTTCTGGCTGATAGAACACTGCATATTAGTACGGCTGGTGATGCATCTATCTGGCTAGTTCGCCGCACAAAGGTAATTTTAGTTTCTGACGACTTATCATATTCACCGGTTTCTAATCCACTCCGAACTTTTTCGCAAGTGGCAAGCGGATCTGTCGCCTATAATGATGTGCTCTATTTTGGAACAAGCTCATTGCAGACTTTATTTAGGCGAGAAGACCTAGCACGTTTTGGCATTGAGCATGATGTCCAAACCATTACCACTAGGTTACAGCAATTGTACACCGATCAAGGTGCTATTGACCCTCTGGGTGTCTTAACGGTGATGGCCCGGTCACGGAAAATTGCTTTGTCATCATCGTCAACGGAGCTTTTGCCTTCATCGCGACAACGTGATTTGACCACTCCTCTAAGCACGCGTAAGCCTTTAATAATTCATCGTTCGACATTAAGAGCGATCTCTATTATCGTTGGCCGGGGACTATTTGCTCTTTGGACTTGGTTACGCAAACGAGCTGTGCCGGCTTTTTTGAGTCTTACTCGAGTCAGCGGACGAGCGATGGCTCGTGCCTCAGTTGCAACAAAAAAGAATGTTCAGAAGGCAACCAATTATGGTTTAACTAACTGGCAACAGCGCAACAAATCGAATGATTTAGCTGGCGCCGGGCCATCGAGCCCTCTATCTTTGGGAAGTCGCCGATCATTTTCACTTAAAGGTCTCATCTATATTCCTCGCCGCATGGGTTTATGGTTACTAAAAGTTTTAATTTCTCTACCTCGTACTAGTAAAATATTTGCTGGCCTAGCTGTCATTTTCGCGTTGGCATTAATTGTGAGTTTATTACTGTTACAGAATAAGCGAGCCGAAGATGCCGAAATTCAAAGAGCCAGTGAGATCTTACATGATGCTCAGACAAAGCAAACAGCTGCCGAGACAGCCCTGATATATGATAATCGAGATCAGGCACACATGCTCTTAGCAGACGCTCGCCGTGGGGCAGATTCCCTTCAAGCTATTGGTTTTTATAAAGAAGAAGTTCAGGAACTTGAGTCCAAGATACTGAATCTTGACGATCGTTTGCAAAAAGTTAAAAGAGCATCAGTAAGCTCAGTGGCAGTAGTGGGCGATCTTTCTGAAATTTTGAAGGACTCAAAACCGACCAGCCTTGTTTTTGTTGATGATGGTTTATACACGTTTAATCCTTCTTCCAATGAAGTTATCAAAATGGAGACTTCAGGGTCTATCTCTAAAGTCACGGCCACTGCACAAGGCATTGAATACTTGTCAAAAGCTGTTGCGCACGATGCCGATAAAACAATTATTTTTGCAACACAGGGACCAGGCATTGCTTTGTTTGACACGAAAGACAAGGAACTTCGTAAGCAAAATATCCAATTTTCTTCCACGCAAAGTACTGTCGAGTCGCTCTCAACTTTTGGCAGTCGACTCTACATCTTCGATCGTGCCGGCAATAACATTTACAGCTTTACCAAGACTTTGCGAGGATTTGACATCGCCACTCCCTGGATTACAGATAAGGATTTTCCCATGGAGTCTGTAGTTAGCCTAAGCGTTGATGGTAGTATCTATACGCTGCATACAGATGGTAGCGTCCGGGAACTCTTTAAAGGCGAAGAAGTTGACTTTGAGCTTGAAACTATTGAGCCAACTTTGGCTGGTGCGACTAAAATTATAACAACAGAAGAGTTGAATAACCTCTATGTTTTAGATACTACCAACTCCCGAGTTGTCATTTTTACTAAAAAGGGTATGCTGGTTCAACAGCTTGTTCTTGATGTGGCCCGCGAACTAAAGGATATTGCTATCTCGTCAGACGAAGCCACGCTTTACGCTCTTGATGACACTCGCGTTTTAGCCATCCCTCTTGAGCTCAAAACAGCAAATCAATAATATCTCATGCCCAGACAAGAAATCGAGACAAATGGATTACGATGGGTGCACATCAATAAACCAAACGATAATGACCTTAGGTATTTAGAAAATGAACATCATCTTGACCAAATTGTAATTCAGGCAATAGCCACACCGACTGCGCATCCGGCACTCGAGGAATTTTCAAACTCAATTTACTTTGTTCTTCATTTTCCAATTATTTACCCGACGAAACGTCATAATTCCTCAATCGAAATTGACTTTGTGCTAACTTCCCGTGCACTGATTACTATTACATATCAGCGCTATAGTCGGCTCGAAGATTTATGGCAAAAATGTAAGACTGATCAACATATTCAAGCTCAATATTGGCGCATACATAGCGGTTATATTTTGTATCTAGTACTAGATCGCCTCTATCAAATCATGATTGATTACGAGGACTTCATTGATAAGGAACTTGTAAATTTGGAAAAAGAAATTTTCTCTTCACCGCGTCATAGTCTGCTAGAAAAGATTACTTATGTGGTTCGCGACATTCTGGACTTCCGGCGAATTTTCGCGACTCAAGGAGATGTGCTACAGTTACTTCCACCCGAACTTAAACGTTTACATGGCAAAGACACTGTACCGCGTTTTGCCAACTTGCTTGTGACACAGAGTCGAGTTCAGAGACTGATCGACAATCATAAAGACACAGTTGATTCATTACATGAAACGTATGAGTCTCTAATTGGTAGCAGAATTTCACGCATCGTGACTGTGCTGACTTTGTTCTCAGGATTTATTCTGCCCATGAGTCTGATTGCCTCAATTTGGGGTATGAATCATCAGGTTATGCCATTGCGAGATGGTCTATATGATTTTTGGCTGATATTGGGTCTAATGTTTTTAACTGGAATTATATTATTTTTGGGATTTAAACGAGCCCGTTGGATTTAATAATATTATAAAGCTCTTGGGCTTACGTCCGTGATCCCCGCCTCAACAGATAATTCAGTTATTTACCTTGGCCGTTAAAAAATTACTTAATCGTTAGAAATTCATCTAGTCACACGTTTAGCAGCTGATTTGGGGACAAGATTATCTCCTGCCCTGGTTGAGCTTGCCCACTAAGCAGTTGTTGGGCCACGACATATTCAACGCTATCCTGAATGGCTCGCATCATGGGCCGGACGCCGAATTCCGGATCGTAACCACGCTGCATTAGATACGCTATAAGCTCGGAAGTTATAGCTACCGTCACACCGTGCTCATTATCGAGACGCTTATTTAAATTCCGCAGCATTAATTCTGCAATCTGACTGACATGCTCCGGACCAAGTGGCGTAAATGTAATAACGCCGTCAAACCGGTTCAATAGCTCCGGACGAAAAATCCCCTTCTGGAGGATATATTCACGCAACTCTTTTGAGAAATCAGTTTCAGTCCCATGACTTTTCGTTAGCTTGCGAATTAATTCAGAACCCGCATTGCTGGTCGCGATAATGATGGCATGCTGAAATGACACCTCAAAACCACGGGTATCCGTCAGACGACCTTCGTCCAGAATCTGCAGAAATAACTGTTGAACATGCAAATGAGCTTTTTCAAATTCATCAAGTAATAGTACCGCAAACGGCCTGTCAGTTACGGCCTTGGTGAGTCGACCAACAGGATTTTTTTCATTGCCGATGAGAGCCATGACACTTTCTTCATCCTGAAATTCTGACATATCAAACCGAATCATTTTTTCAGTTGACCCAAAGTAGGACAAGGCTAAAGTTTTAGCCGTTTCGGTTTTTCCGACGCCGGTTGGTCCTAAAAATAGAAATGTGCCAATCGGACGTGTCTTGGTTTGTACACCAACCCGTGCGCGTATCATTGCGCGTGACAAAGCTGCTATAGCCGGCTGCTGATTGACAACATGCTCATGCATAAGGTCTTCAAGATGGAGTAGTCGATTTTTTTCCTCCGCCGCGAGCTTGCCAAGCGGAATGCCGACTTTGCTCGATATAAGATCTTTAACATCTTCAGCTGTTATGACATCACGGTGCTGGGCTGAAGCTATAACCAAAACCTCTTCTAATATATCAAAGGCTCGTTTCGGGTATGGAATATCTTGTAAAACACCGGCTGTTTCATCAACAAGGGCACGAAGCGTTTTATAAGGCAGGAAAAGACCAGTTTTTTGCTCAGTGCCAGGAGCTGAAAAGATAAGAGCTTGTAAAGTAGTACTTTTGGTTGCACTTGGCACCTGGACAACCGAAAAAAAGTGTAGTAGCTCGGCGTTTGACCGCATATTAAGGTGGTAATCAGCGCTAGATAAAACAACTAAGACGCGAACTTTCATTGACGATAAAAATGGTAATAATACACTAGTCAAATCTGGTTGTCCCTCAACTCGACCGCCAATCAATCTACTCAAGCCGTCAATCACCGCTATAATATTGCCAGCCCGCTCCATCTCCGTTAGAACTTTAGACACGATTTGAAGTCCTGATGCGGCAGATGATCCTTGCGCTAATAGTTCACCAAGGTGCAAATAAACAACTCGCTGTCCATTCAGATTAGGGTGGGCTTGACTATGTTGTACACGCCACGCCAATTCTCTAACCAGTCCAAGTCTACCAACACCGGGACTACCAACAAGCAAAACATTGCTCTGTCGTTCACGCGCCAGCGAGGAGATGATTTGTTTCATTTGGTCTTCGCGACCAGGAGTCGCCTGATCCCAAAGATTACCGGCCGGAATTCGAACAAATCGATCAACCAGCGGTGTAAAACCACTTGTCCATGATTGCCCAACACCAATAAAGGAGAAAAGTTGTGCTGGTTTCCACCAACTACTCTTCTGAACAGCCTGCCGTCTTAGTTCTATGAGCCACCACACTGTCAGGTAAATGTCAGATTCTCTTAAATCATGCTGGCGCAGATATGTTTTTATGCCAGGTGCAAGCAATAAAGCAGCTACCGCATGCTCAATGCTAATTAGGTTATGATTGAACTTCGAAGCCACCTGGATCATGCTCTGGGCCAACATGGGCCACGTTAGACCGGTGCCAATTTCTGACTGTAATGCAGAGACAAACTGTTCTGAATCAAGCTCCAATCGTCTGAGAAATAATTTAGCTGCCGGCGTTTTTAACAAAGCGGTGACACCGTTCAAGATAGCTTGTGAATTGTCGTGACGAACGTACTGACTAAGCACCGCGATTAGACTAAAACTTGAAGCTTCTAAAACATTCACTACCTCGTCTGAATCTGTCATTAATTCCCGAATGTTTAGAGGCGGCAGGATAAAAGGAAAGTATGTAGTCGCAAACGTAAATAATAATAATAAAATTCCCGTTACGCTGGCATCAACTGCCAGAAAACCAACTACCATACGTGTGGGTGGAATACTGCCAGTAATTAGTAAACTTGCGCCTATTAGTGTGCTGGACAAAGTAATAATAAAAAACGCAACCAGAATCGGATGTGCTAAGAGATGATAAGCTCGCCAGGCTCGGTATCGTCCTGGTCTATCCTGAATCGTAAATTCAAATATCATAACTATTCTCGAGAACTAAACAGGAATCATGACCTTCATCCCGCCAGAAGAACGACTCCCGAGATCAATCCCGCCACTATGATCACGGGCCACAGCAGAAATAAAATAATAAAAACAATACTACCTAGTAAAAAAAGAGCCATGGTAGCAAACCAAGAAACAATTATCAGTATACGAAACATAAAACCAATGATCCGAGAAATCGTATTCCATAATACAGCTTCAATTACACCACTCACGGATCCTTGGCGTAGCGATGATTGATCTCTGTGCCAGTACGCGAAAAGGGTTCGAAGCATAACCGGCACTGAAAAATAAAGCAGCAAGGCTCGTTGAACATTCCAACTCAGTTTTATAAGCCAGCTTGGTGCACTTATGTATTGCCAATAAAAATAGTGGGTGAACATACTTAAATACAAGGACTGTACTTAGTGTAACATGGCTACCCAGTTTCGCCCGACATTATGAACGGCATTAAAGATGCTATTAATGCCGATGTTTATACCGATAAATAATTCTACTAATGGCCATTTTAAGCTGTCTTTCTTTGGCTCAGTCTAAATGCCTTTGAATCCTTTAAAAAAATATCATTATTTTTGCCCCTATAAAAATCGCACCCTAGCTCGGATGCGATTTTTATCAACTAAAGTCTTTTACTTCAGTTCAACTGTACCTCCAGCCTCTTCAATCTTCTTCTTCATTTCCTCAGCCTCAGCTTTCGGCACGTTTTCTTTGATTGTCGTGGGAGCTTTATCAACAAGGTCTTTTGCATCTTTCAAGCCTAAGCCGGCCACTTCCCGGACCGCCTTTATCACGGCGATCTTTTGGCCGCCGACGGCTGTAAGTTCTATCGTATACGTACTCTTAGCCGGAGCCGCACTTGCCGCGCCACCATCAGCAGTTTGCACACCAGCTGCCATCATCGCAACTGGAGCGGCCGCGGAGACACCAAACGTATCTTCGAGAACCTTAACTAATTCTGAAAGATCTAGAACTGACATAGCCCCAATGTCTTCAACAATCTTGGCGAATTTTTTCGGTATTTCTATTTTCTTGGAAACCTCTTTGGTTTCACTTGGTTTGTTTTCTGTTTTTGCCTTAGTTTTCTCTGTAGTCATATAATTATTTATCAATTATTAATTTATTATCGAATTTGAATTTGAATTACTTTTTGTCTTCCGAAACAGCTTTCAGCACATAAATCATGCTGCGAGGAACCGCCGCAAGCGTACCAACAAAACCTTGCAGGGGTGCAGCTATGGTCCCCACAAGTCTTGCCAAAAGTTCCTGACGCCCTGGCAACGTAGCCAATTGTTGAACAATAGAATCTGAAATTACTGTTTGATCCATGACTCCGGCTACTAGCTTAACGTGTTCCTGTTCAAGTGCCCAACGTGCTAATACACGAGCAGGGGCACTTATATCATCACTCCAAACAAATGCCATCTGACCCTGATGATGGCTCGGATCAAATGAAAGTTTAGCGGCATCAAGAGCTATCTTAAGTAATCTTTTTGGTACAACACGCATACTAACCCCTGCCTCATGAAGTTTATGACGTAACTCATTCATGGCACGAATAGGCACGGCATCATATGTCATAAAAACAATAGAAGTTGCTTCAGCGAGATCGTTTGTTACCTCTTGCACGCGTGTCTCTTTTTGTTGTCGTGTTAACGCCATAGTTTTTTAGAACATGATTGATTTAGATCAGGAATTAATGATTTTCGTTTCGACCGATCTTTCGAATATCAAAAATCTCTGGATAATAATTGACATAGCTCAAATTTAGTCTTAAAGCTACATCGAACCGGTCACCCATTAGAATATAGAAAGCTGCTGCTTCTTGATCCTTGCTGCGGTCTTATTTGGCCAAACTGGGTCATGACATTATATGTCTGTCTTACCAGTTATGCTGCGCCACAGGTCTTGAGGATGACAATGTTATTTTTCTCACATCGATCAAAAAAGTGCAAGATTAGCTCCTCAAGTCCCTTTATTCAATAAGCTTGACTAACACCAGGATAATTGACAGCTAGGAAACGTTTTGCTATTAACAAGAATACTGCTCATTAAAAAAGAAACTTTTGCACTCGTGAAAAAAAGGAGAATTGTATGTCGAAGCCCCTTTTGCCTCTATTGACGAGAAAAGTCAGACGTGTGGTGAACAGTCAAGCCCAACGAGATCCTGTTGTCTTCACGAGAAATGTCATGACGAAAATGCGGGAAGAAAGCCCTGAGCTTTTTAAAACGTTAAGTAGAGAACTACGTCACCAGAAGCATAGTCGGGAAGATGACAGGCCAGCAGCTTATAATTTCGCGATTCTCTATCAACTCTTAAGATCACAAGCCTTATACGACTATCAAGATGAAGATTAGAGTTAGCCTCGCCATACTGGCGAGTTTTGATTTATAGCGAAATTTTTTATCAACGCAGGAAACGTATTTTATTCTGATTGTGTTCCTCATTTGTTTTGGAAAAGATTGTTTCCCCGCTTGGCGCCGACAAATAGTAATAATAGGCCGATGCCTCGGGCCTAACCGCTGCCATCAAGGCACGAAGGCCGGGATTACTAATAGGCCCAGGAGGTAATCCACGGTATTTTCTAGTATTATAGGCTGAGTCAACGGCCAAATCATCGACTGTTAATATGCCTCTTGATTTGTTAATGGCATATCGAACCGTAGCGTCAGCATCAAGGCCTAGACCCTCATCAAAGCGTTTCCATAAAATTCCTGAGATTAGCGCCATATCATTGTCACTGGTTACTTCCCTCTCAATTATACTTGCCATAATAACAGCCTGATCAATGCTGCGCCCATTTACTTTAGCCTCCGTCCTCAAATCGTCGGAAAACTTATTATTAAAATTTTCCAACATACGTCGGATGACTTCTTGAGGTTTATCGTCAGGCAAAACATGGTAAGTGTCAGGGAATAAATAGCCTTCAAGAGTTCGATCATCCTGAAGTCCACTTAGGTAAGAAAAGTCAGCTGAAAATTCTTTAGGTCTTGCTTCTCGCATAAAATCTGAAGCAACACCAATTCCCTGCGCTTCTGTTCTCTCCGCAATTTGCTGCAATGAAAATCCTTCCGGAAATGTAATGGTGAGTTCAGCTGCCACATTATTCCCGGAAATAAACCGTGTTATGGCTGTTTTCACGGATTCTCCCATATTCAAATGGAATGTACCGGCCTGGATGCGTGTCGCAGCATTAAGTCGCCATTCAAAATAGCGCCAGGGTGTTGTCCGCCTAGTGTACCCCTCGGTCTGAAGTGTTTGCCACAATTCCTTGGCTGTGGTTCCGTCTTCTATTAAAACGTCACCACTCCTTAATAGCTTGCTTCCGCCCCAGCCAAACCAAAAAATAGGGATAGAAATACCTAGAAAGACGATAATTAGGCAAGTAATGAAGCGGCGTGGGTTCGTGATATCCATCCGTTTAGAGATACTCTTCTTTACCGTCTCTTTCAAGCTTCTCTACTACCTCTTTAACTTTAGCGGCATGGTTATGGTCTGTTATCAATACGGCATCATCAGTAATCACAGCAATCGTATCGGCGACACCTATCATTGAGACAGCTTTTGCCGTCGTGTTGTAAATATAATTATTCTTAGAGTCGACATGGATATGGTGTCCTTGTGGCATATGGTCGCCTTGATGGCCAAAAACCTGCTTTACAATTGCCCAATTACCTATATCGCTCCAGCCATAATCTCCGACAATGGCAATGATCCGAGGTGTTTTTTCAATTAGGGCATAGTCGATAGCCATTTTGGGGAAATTCTTATAGGCGGAAATTATATCGTCTTCATTCTTTTCCACCAACGCTTTATTAAATAATTTTACGGTTTCGGCCAACTCCGGATTAAGTCTAATCAATTCGTTCAAAATATAATCAGGAGTAGCTGAAAAATAGCCTAAGTTCCACTTGAATGTTCCAGCGGTGATATATTTTTCAGCCGTGACCAAGTCAGGTTTTTCTTTAAACTGCATAACTTTAAAGACATTGTTGTAGTCGCCGACTGGTTCACCTAATTCCATGTAACCGAGTGTCGTCTCAGGTGAGATCGGTGTATGTCCGACAATAATGAGCACATCAGGATTCTGCTCAATTAAGCTCGGAATTAACTTGAGATCATTGACAAATTTTTCTTCTTTTGTGAATACATGGTCAGCCCACATATGCATTACCGGCTCAGCACCGCGACCTAGGTGTCGTAGACGTATAGCTATGGTCGCGAATGCGGCGGTGGTATCTCGTCGCTCTGGCTCAAAAAATACATTTTCCGGCAGTACATGGGGCAAGAGTTCAGCAATCTGTTGGCGATACTTCTCTTGCGTCGCAACGAAGATGTTTCTCGGTTCTGTTAAATTAGCGGCCCGATCATACACATGCTCTATTAAAGTCTTACCAGTGCCCAAATCAAGAAATTGTTTGGGCGCATTGCGACGTGAAAGTGGCCAGAGGCGCGTGCCCCCACCCCCTGCCATCAAGACGATATTCATGCCGACATGCTACTATGACAATTGTGAAAAAGGCAATCATGATTGACTATGTCTACATCGAATGATTTGGTTTTTGGGAAAAAATAATGGGACGACGGTAAAATATGATTCTGGGGATGATAGTTATGGATTTAGAAATTATTCTTGTTTACAAAATATATCTAGACGCTTTAAAGCTATAATTGATCTGCTAGTTTATGAATAGATTATTTCACCGGCCTCAAGAGGATAATTATGCCGAAATTGCCGTATATCTTAGCTCCTATCAGCACTAGAATAAGTAAATGAAGAGTACCGTCAAACAATTCTCACAAAACTTTGTAACCTCCGGGGTTAATGGTGTCTGCTATGGCCTACTACCGATAAAACAAAATGACTATCGACCACTAGCGCTGCGTCACAAGCCATTGACATTTATTTCAGCCCTCTTGATCAGCATCAAGGTACTTGCCATTGGAGTCATTGCTCTGACACCAACCACAGCTGAGTTATCTACTATAACCTCTAATCGCATAGTCCAACTCACAAATGCGGAGCGTGAAAAAGTCGGATTAAACTCACTAACGGTTAACGCTAAACTATCAACGGCAGCTCAGCAGAAAGGTGCTCATATGCTTCAAGAAGATTACTTTGCGCATATTTCTCCTTCGGGAGTAACCCCCTGGTTTTGGATGCAAAAGGCCGGCTACACCTATAAAGTAGCCGGCGAGAATCTGGCGATTGATTTTATTGAAGCAGAAGATGTCGTGGCGGCTTGGCTGGCCAGTCCAACACATAAAGAAAACATGTTACTCCCTGAATATACCGAGACTGGCGTGGCTGCAGTGACCGGAGAGTACCAGGGTGGTACTTCAACCATTGTTGTTCACATGTTCGGTTTACCATCAACCGCGTCAAAACCAGCAAGTGCCGGCTCGACCACTGGCACAACGCAAGGGGATCCAGTAATATCGCCAAAACCTTCGCCTATTCCAGATGCTTCTAAAGAGCTTCCCATAGATACCACACCGCCGGGCACTCCAAGAATAGTACTGGAAAATAATAATAACATTATTCAGGACAAGATCTCTTTTGTTATTTCGGGAGAGCCAGAAAGTACCGTGTACTTACTTATTAATAGTCAACAACGATCGGCCGTTAAGCTGCCAACATCTGGTTCTGTGTCACAGACACTAGATATCAGCGACATTTCTGACGGAACAATCGTGTTGCGAAGCTTCGCAACCGATACTGTCAATAATCAAAGCGATGTATCTGACCCCCTGGCTTTTACGAAGGACACGGTTAGTCCCGAGCTCACGCCTACTGAGCTTTCATTTGTCCTGTTACCTAATTTTTCTGATCCAAAGTGGCTGGCAACGGTCAATACCACTGATGCAAACAAAGTTATCGTCACCGCTGATGAAGACCAGAAAACATATGACCCGAACGAGCAAATCATTATCTCGGCAAGGGTTGAATCCTTACGCATGGCGCTTCGTGACGATGCCGGCAATATAAGTCCAACTCACGATATCCAACTAGTACCAAATTTTGCAGCTGAGGCGTCAACTGCGTTTATTAAGCCACCAGCTCGCTTTTCTCAGACTATGAGGGTTGTCGCCATGCTAGCCTTTCTGATCATTGCTATTCTTCTGTCACTTACTGTGGTCGTTAATATTAGAATTCAAAGACCTGCCTTGATTGCCCATGCTTCCCTGGTCTTACTCATCGCTGGTCTCGTTTTATTCATATAATTCTAACTGTGCAGGCCGAAGCTATACGCGAAGGCTTGCTGTGCAGGCCGAAGCTATACGCGAAGGCTTGCTGTGCAGGCCGAAGCTATACGC
>CAYJQW010000007.1:0-4090 GCA_964372635.1 uncultured Candidatus Saccharibacteria bacterium | reverse complement strand
GAAGGCTTGTGGATAGCTTTTAGTGGCGTTTCTCGTATCCGATGCTACAATCGCGTTAATGAAGAACGTGAAGAACAACGACAAAGGAGGTGTCAGATATGGCAGATGATATATTAGTAGTCGCCAGTAAAGTTCGCGCCTACCTAAAAAGTAAGGGTGTTAAAATGTCAGGCGAGCTTATTGGACAGCTCAATGTGCGCATGAAGATGGTCCTAGATGACGCTGCGAAACGAGCACAGTCAAACAAGCGAGCAACTGTAAAACCACAAGACGTATAATAATATTAGAGAGCTGTTGGTTCAGCTCTGACGAAAAATCGCTCATGTGAGCGATTTTTCGTTGCGCCGCATTAATTCAAAAGAGGCTTACTAGTATGGCTTTTGCAATGTAGTCGATGGTTTGGTTTCTGGCTTTAGTCTTTGGTCAGAATCAGCAGTTTGATTAGACTGATTGTAATCAAAAAAATATGACTCTTCAGTTGTCTTGGTTGTAGTATTGGGTCGAAAAAAGCCACTACGGTGCAAGACAAATCCTATGAAAAGCGAAAGCATCACAATTGCGCCAATTATCTGCCAAAAAACTGATATTTTCATAACAATTTAAACATATAGCCGGTATGCTTATAGTAGCCTTTAAAGGCCTAATATCTATATATTGACAAATATTGACTAATATGCTAACATGTAAGGTTATTTAAAAATATGAATCCATCTAAAACCAAGAAAATTGCAGTATTTTCCGGCACATTCATATCTGCCTTGATGTTTGTGATGGGAATTTCAATCTTGTCAGCTCTATTTTTCCCCGCTGTGGCTCAGATAATAAACCCGATTAATTTTCAGCCGCAGCTGCCAATAGCAGCTGCGCGAGATGAATCTTTCCTGGACGCTAATACTCTACCAGCCACGCAACTGTTTCCCCCGCTCACTGAGACCTCTGATGTGGCTTCAGGAAACTGGATTAGGATTCCGGCAATTGGTGTCAATGTTCCGTTAGTTCTTTCGGCTTCAATTGATGATTTGGATATCTTGGCCACCCTAGATTCAGGAGCCGCTCTGTATCCTAATGGTGTTTCACCAGGTGAACTTGGTAATACATTTGTCTCAGCCCACAGCACCGGCGAGCCTTGGAAGGGTAAATACCGTTTTGCCTTCTTACGCTTAAATGAAGTTGATCCCGGAAATCAAATCCATTTGGACTACAATGGCACCAGATATACTTATAAAGTCACACACACCAGGATCGTAAAGCCAGATCCTAACTTTCGGGTTTTATCCGATCGCCCGGTACCAACCATGACACTGATGGCCTGTTGGCCATTGTGGACAACGGATAAAAGGATGTTGAAACACGCTGAGCTGACAAATATAACTCAACTTTCAAGCCCAAAAATCGCGCAAGCCAACTAAAAGCAGCGGTTCATAAAGTGCTCTCGTGTGAGTGTACGAACTAATATATTCCATAAATCATTATGGAGGATAGCATAGATCATTCCACACTCCATTTCTTCCCAGCAGCCAGGTAGAGCTTCCAAGTTAATATTGCTTAACTGTCCTGTCATTTCCTTGAACAATAAATTAAAAAGTGAATTAAAATAATTTGATAAAGCGCCCGTTCTCATGTAGTATAATTGTAAATTAATTATTAAACGAACAAAATGTTATGAAGCAATTAAGATGCAACGATGTAAGCCCAGAAGGTACACCAGACTGTGACTTTGTCGCTAAAGGTGAAACTAACGAGGAAGTATTGCAGCAGATTCGTGACCATGGTAAAACAGCACATGCTGACATGATGGCTAAGGCCACACCTGAGAGCATGAAGGCATGGGAAGAAATGGCGCCGACAAAAATTACAGAAGTTGCATAAGTACCGAGATTAAACACTCCCGCCATTAAGACGGGGGTGTTTTTTTGTATCTCGAAACTATTCGACCAAATGCTGAAAAACGACTATTTGTCATATGCCCTTCCACTGCTGAAATGTTTTAGTAAACCTTGTTCAGTGATCAATTTCCCAACATCCTTAGTGGCATGAAAGTAAAAAGGGTACCCTCACGAACTGCTTCATTACTAAATTACGAAGCCTTAGAATAGCTGTTAACCATAAATTATCACGCGGATATACCGCCGCAATGATGTTACGTGCCCGCTTGCTAGATAAAGATACAAGAGATGTCATATCGGCGTAACAGCAGATTACTTTATCCAAGGTAACGATGTCAGCCGCTTGAATGGCATCAGCTACTTCAACAAAGTCTCCCAGCTGATAGGTTATTCTGTGGTCGACGCCTTGTTCCTGTGCTAGTTTCCTGGCAACGGAAATACAAGCGTGCGCTGCATCGACACTGACGGCTTTGGCAGCGCCAAATTTGAGAAGTTTAATTTGAATGATGCCGATTCCACCGCCTATATCAAGAATTGACTTTCCCTCAGGCTTCAATTTAATTAATTCGTCAATGAGTATCTTTGTTGCACCCGTTGGACCTCCCGTTCTATAACGTAGTAAGTTTTTTCCGCGCGCTTCTTACTAAATTTTTTATCAATAATGCAACAATTGCAGCTGTGCATACTTTACAATTTAGCATGAAATAAAATCTCGACTGGAACAAATGAGCCAACATGACATAATACCTCTTTAAATAAGAAGAAGTCGGCAAGGCACAGACCCTTACAAATATGTCAGGTGATTGGTCAGGTTTATGGCTAGTTATTCGTTAATTTACCGTGATCTCACCCTCATTGATCTTTTGGTTAGTGGATCTGCTGCTCGACAACTGACAATCTCTGTTCAATAGAGGCCAGGCGATTATCGCGCTTTCCGAGAAGCTGCAAAGCTTCTTTCAAAATTTCGACATCTTTGCACAGAGAACCCACTTCCTCGAACATAGGGGGTATCAATTCGATATTTGCTTCCCAGGAATCTAAACGCTGCTTTACACTTACATTGATTGTTTTCAATTTTCCCAGATCATCCTGAATTTGAGGAATGGGAGCAGTGGCTTCGAGAATAGCTTGAAACTTATCGTCCATGTCTTCGAGGAGAGAGTTGGTATAGGCAGGGCTGTTAGGGTCAAGTTTGTCACGCTGAGCCATGCCTGTCAGCTTATCGAAAAACAGCGTATTTGCAAAGACAGTGTTCTCTATTCGATAGAACTTGCATAGGTCAGGGTATTCCGGGATGCCGCTAAAACTGTTATTTATCGGCTTCGAGAGTAGTTGTAGAATGGATCCTGGTGAGACCATAACAGTGCATCTGGCCAAGTACAGGAATCCAGCCGCCAGTTGAGGTTTGAGTGGATTGCCTGAAGACTTTTATAAGAGGAATAAAAAGTCTTGATTATAGTGATTTATTGTGATATGGTTATCTATGATCAATTCTACTGAATCCAAGGAAGATACTAATCTCGTTGGTAAATCTACCAAAGTTTTTATTGAATACTACAATGATAATATTCCTGACGCTTTTCCTCACGCTACTCACAAGTCTTTAAAAGCATTCCAGGCTCAATACCCATCGTTATTTAAGGAAGACCAAGAGTGGATTATCAACAAGCATCGAAAAAAGTTCATGGATTGGCTTTCTTCATATCGAGAAGAATAAAAACTGCAAAAAATAAAGCAGCTTGCCACGTGATCCCGCCTTCAGCGGGATTTTACGTGGGGCAGAGAGACCCAGCCTACGCCAAGGCTACAGCCAGCACGACAAGTTCGAACTTATTTAGAACGCTACTGCAATGTCCCTAAGATTTCTTCACAAGTTTCTTCAGGTGTTTTCTCTTCAGTGTAAACAACAGTTTTAGCAATGTCCCAAAATGTTTTATCTTTGAAATACAGAGTATTAAAGTCTTCATCTAGATCCACGTTGTTTCTCTCACGCAAAATATGCAATGACTCCTCCACGTTCTCTGTGGGCATCAAAAGAATAATATTTTTATAGGGTTTTAATATTTTGTTGATGTTCTGCTGCCTTGTATGCTGTAGCACAATTGGATGACCTGCCCCCAAATCAAAAACTCCAGAGGGAAAAGAGGGAAAAGGGGTCAAGTACAATTAACCGATCCTTGGTCTACCTATCGGATTAATCGTTG
>CAYJQW010000006.1:0-60841 GCA_964372635.1 uncultured Candidatus Saccharibacteria bacterium | reverse complement strand
CCTGCCGAGGCGCGAAGCGCCGAGGCAATAAACTCGCAACATACAATTTGGCTCCCGGGCTAGGATTCGAACCTAGATACGGAGATCCAAAGTCTCCGGTCCTGCCATTAGACGACCCGGGAATGTGCCATTGACACTACCGAATTTTATCTTAATTGCAAACTAGGCCGCTTGCTTGGTGGCTTCGCTACCAAAAACCTCTTGTACGGCACTTAAAAGATTCTCTTCTTGTTTGTTTTGGGCAGACACACCGTGCTGCTGACCATTTTTTCCGGTAAACACAATGCGAATTGTTACCGGCACACTAAGCAATTTCTGTAGCGCGTCCTCAATTGGTTTTTTATTTTCTTCTTTTTCAAAATAATTGTGGTGTAATTGGTAGTATGCCTGAATTCGCAATATTGATCCTTCTAGCCCCATTGGCTCCATGGCCCGTAAAAACGTGGCTGCCACCGGATTAGCCGACTTCACATTTTGAATTAATTGCTGCCAAATCCCAGATACTTCCACTATTTTTGCTCTATTTTTCGGTGTCACAGAAATACTCTTGTGATGGCTACGAGGTACTTTTTTGGGTTGTGGCTTGTCTATGACGAGCACTTTTGATTGGACAACAGAAATCTTGGTCGAGACAGGCTTTGTAGCCCTGCCAGGTTCTAATTCTCCCCTGTGCGTGCACACCGTCAAAACAGCCAAGTGTAGTGCGATCAGTGGCTGCGGCACAAAAGCTAAATCCTGTTGAGCCTGTACGAGGGCGCGTATAACCTTTGGTAAGCGAACTTGGGCTTGAGGCTCAAGTGTAAATGACGGTTTATCAGCTTCATCCTTGATAAGACTCAAGGCTCCCTCACGAGCGGAGCGAATCGCTTCTTGTATAAACTGCTCAGGATCAAAGCCGTCGGCAAAAGCCTGATCAACAGCCTCGACTGCTGGAGCTGAATGACCTTGAACCATCGCCATAACAAAATCCTCGATTAATTTTTGCGGTGGTAAACTTAGCTGAGCCACTAGATTTTCAACCGTGATAACCTTATCGGTATGGGCTACTAAAATTTGTCCTAAGAGAGATTCGGCATCACGATAGCAGCCATCACTGCGACTAATGATAAATTTCAAGGCACCATCAGATACTTTACGCTTTTCCTGACTAAGAATTTTTTTAAGGCGGCCCTCCATTTCTTCATTTGTGGCGCGGCGGAAGCGATAAACTTGGCACCGGGAAACAATTGTCTCTGGAACTTTACGAAACTCTGTCGTGGCCAAGATAAAAACTGCGTGGGCAACTGGCTCCTCAAGTGTTTTAAGTAAGGCTGTAAAAGCCTCATTTGTCAGCATATGTACCTCGTCAATAATATAGATCCGGTAGGCACTCATTGCTGGTGCCAGATTTATGCCGTCCTTGAGAGCTCTAATATCATCAATTCCCCTATTACTAGCGGCGTCAATTTCGACAATATCTAAACTTTGGGCATCAATCGTTGCTCGGCATAAATCGCACTTATCGCAAGGCGTACCCTGGACTGATTTTTTACAATTTAGAGCCTTGGCAAAAATACGAGCGGTTGTTGTTTTACCTGTTCCTCTTGGGCCATGAAAGAGATAAGCGTGTGCAACTCTACCTTTACTTATAGCTTTTTGCAACGGCTCGCTGATATGATTTTGCCCAATAATGTCACGCCAAGTCTGAGGACGGTATAGCCGGTATAGTGTAGCCATCTACCCAGTCTAACGTGCTTATGTTTGCGACACCAGAGGTTGAGTTTTTTTTCTAAAAACGATAAATTTACTGCCGAAGAAATTGATGAAAAGAATGGAACCGATCGCTAAGGCTTTGGCGACAAGATCCTTCTGGGGGCCAAATAAAAGACTGATGATAGGTATATGAAAGGCAAAGAAAGAAGTTAAAATTTGATTTAGCACAAAGGTGATGAAGTTTAAAGCGAAATAGCGAGTACCTTGCTGAAGCACTTTCTCGGATGTATTACGGAATGTCCAGTATTTATTAATGAAAAACATGGTTGACATAGCCAGGAGAACACTAGCAACATTGGCGCCAATGATCTTATAACCGAAGATACTGTAAATTTCCTTCCAATCAAAACCACGCGTTATGGTTATATAACTACTATAATCAATAACAGCACCCAGTGATCCCGTTAAGCCGAACTTTATAAACTGGCGAGCTGTTCGTTGATAGCGCTCTGGCAATTTTTGTATGAGTTGTTCTGCTCTACCTGTTATCATGAGGTTAATTTAACACCTTCCAAAATGTATCACTTTCTAACTGCGATGCAGCACATTATCGACTGCTCCCCACTCTGCTTCTCCGTTGGCCGGAAGAAGAATTGTCACTTCATCACCCTCTTCGGCTCGATAAAATGTAACACTTGCTAGTAGAATACGATATGTTTTATCCCGAGCCTTAACTCCGAAGTTGCCCTGTTCATCTATGACTAGACTGCCCACTTCACGTTGTCGTTCAATTGGGCCAATTTGTTTATAAGTGAATGTTCCATCCATGCCGATCGTTAGCTTCAAGACATCACCTTCGACAAGTTTTGATTTTGACGCATAATTCGGCGGCACTGGATATTCCTCACCGTCATTACCTTGCATATTTTGTCCATCAAATACACCCTCGATAACTCTTTCTCCGACCGCCGGAGCATCGTCGGTGTCAGAATCTGCCTGTAGGCCAGATGCAGATGTTTGGGTTTCACCCTCCTCGAGAGCCTGACGTACATACTGAATATTACGCTCAGCCTCATCTAGCCGCTGCTGGATTAAAGCTAAGGTACGGGGATCTATTGACATAGCGTGTGTGTTTGTGTTCCTAAAAGCACATTTAATATTTGGATCTTTACCTTATATACTATACTGAATGCATTTAATTACAAAATTATGAGCTTATGTCGCGCCGTGTCGCTTTGATCCTATTAATAATTATTCTCCTTGGCGTCAGTTTACGTGCCTATCAGTTAACTGCGCGCAGTTTATGGTTTGACGAGGCATTTTCCTGGAGGTTGATACAGTTTTCGTTGCCTGAAATGATTGCGCGTGATGCCCAAGATGTCCATCCGCCGTTGTACTACATAGTTCTTAAATGGTGGAGTGTTGTTTTTGGGAGCTCGCTTCCTAGCTTGCGCGGCTTCTCAGTTGCTATGGCTGCTGCCACCATAGCGCTCAGTTATCTTTTTACTGCCGAGGCAACTAGGTCACGGGGAGCTGGGTTACTTACTGCTATGCTTATTGCCTTTTCCGGTTTTCAAATTCAGTATGCCTGGGAAGCACGGATGTATACCCTCGGTACTGCGGCCATCCTATTATCATCCTGGTTATTGATTAAAGCACTCCGGGCGCACCCGCCAAGATTTAGTTGGTGGCTCGCTTACAGCTTGGCGACAGTCGCTTTTGCCTATATTCACTATTACTCATTTTTTTCCATTGCGGCACAAATGATCTTTTTGTTTGGCTATATCATTGTGACGAACGGTGGGAGAATCGGTGAAATATTACAATCAAGAATAACTTGGTATGTGCTATTAGCCTACTTAGTTATGCTTGGTATTTACGCCCCATGGATCTCCACATTTATGGCCCAGAATGCTCAAGTTCAGCAATCATATTGGATTCCTGAAATTGGTGGCTGGTCAATACCTGACACCTTCTATCGCATGTTTGCGCCGACACGGTCAATTCCTCGTCACGACGGTATTGGCTGGATACTATTGGCAGCTGCGCCGATAACATTGACAGGTATTGGGCTTCTAATTCTAGCTATGACAGCATCTAGGAGGCGGCTTAATCAATTACTGGGATTGATGGTTAAAAAGGAAAGAGTATCTGCTCAAGATTCTACCTGGTACGTCATTAGCGCTGCTTTAGTACCATTCCTACTCAGCATCATATTATCAATTCTAGGACAAAGCTTATATGATGATCGTTTTTTTGTTTTCACCCATATCTTTATTATCGTCGCTTTGAGTTTGCTACTTTACCGAATCCCCTGGCGCTTATTGCGCTACCTATTATCAATTGGAGTACTAGCCGGCTTTGTTGTGGCCAACATCAACTATTGGCAAGAACTCGACATTTTAAATAAACCAGGATCTCACGCTGCCGCGAAGTATGTCCTTTTGATGCGTCAAAAGTCGGAGCCAATCATTGTCAGCTCTCCATTTGCCTATTTTTCGATTCTTCATTACGCACAAGAGGAATATAAAGACGATAGTCCAAAACTATATTCGATAAATGGCGAACGATCTCATTTTGCGGGCGGACCTATTTTAACTAGTCAGGACATTGTTGGTCCGGAAATTTTTATCCAATCCACAGCAAATGTAATTTGGGTTATTAATACCAGTGGTTTTGGTGAAAAGCCGCTGGTTCCGCCAGATAACTGGTTAGCCGTTCAATCGGTATCTTTTTCTGAGGTTCATTCCTATCAGGGAGATGTTTCGGCTATCAAGTATAAGAGGATTTAAAAGGATCGGAAATTGCTCGAGACCAGCGTTATATTTGCTGGTTTTTTGCCGGTACGGGGTCAAGGCTTTTGTAGTAAACCCGATCCTTAATGCGTAAATCAATGTAATCAAGCTTTTCCTTTTCGTCTGGTGGTATTATTTCTGTCACGACTCGCCGAAGAATGTCTAATTGCTCTGCTCCAGAACGGGTGACATCAAATCTTATTTCCCAATTATTGCTTAATAAGAAATGAACCTCTCGGGCGGCCAACGATGGAATACGAATCTCTGCAACTGTGCCTTCCGTGACAGCCGACAAATTCTCCTGCACATAACGCACAAAGCCAACAAACGAGGGGGCAACTGCCGGGGCGCCGATCGTCACTTGAGATTTAAGATCGGTATTTTTAACAGTTGGTAGGATAACTCCCGGCAAGGTTTCGAGTCGTGCTTTTTCATAGGCCTGTCCCTGCTCATCGATAAAATAATAACTACCGCCTGATAGTAATAATAAGGCTGGTATTTTTTCTTGAATAACCGCCTTAACAGTTCCGGGCAAATGTCTCGTGATATGCACTGTTCTTATTTGGGGTAATTGTCGCGATATTTCTTGCTCCATCAAATCGGTTTGAAGAAAGAATATGTTGGCATGAAGCGGTGTCGTGGCAAGACCTTGTTCAATGATTTGTCGGGTGGCCATGCTGGTATGCTCACGACCGTCAAGAATAGTAACGGCTTGAACACTAAAAGAGTCAGTGAAGAAAAGAAACCAGATAAAGAGGCTGGGCGGAATGGTGATAAGCATGACCAGGAAAACGACAGACAGCCAGGGTGTGAACTGTAAAAATCGCCACCTTAAGGTGTGCCACCACCGAGCTCCTTCATAGTTAAAAAGACGTAACTTGGTTTTGCTCATTATCTACAGTATCTCAGGATTGCAATTTTCCGGCAAAAGTGATACATATTGTACAGCAAAAATCGTACTTTCCTGCCGTCATAGCGGCAGTACAAATTCTCTGAAAAAGGAAAAGCAATATGTCAAATCTAGGTGTTGAATTTAAGTCGCCGACAGCTGCCGAAGTAGCGCAAGCGAAGGTTGAATTTTCCGGTAAAGCGTTGCGATTATTCAATCTTGTGCTGCGTATTATTCGAATACCCGAATGCATTAAGCGCTTACGCTGCAGTTTTATGCGCGACAAGAATAATCGATGGCAAGAAATGTGCCTATTATGTTTACGCCAATTGTCTCGGCATGAGCGCCGAAAAGTGCGCTGCGAAATTTTGTGGCTCCAATATGTGCAGGATATTTCTCAGTCAGACTTACACTACATTATGTATCTAAATGAGATGACCCCTGATGATGATCAAGACTTTCAGGTTTGGTTAAACAGCCAGAAAAAAACTAGGTTGGCGAGAATATTTTATGACTTTTCCCAAAGACACAGCCATATAGGCATGCTGCAATTTTCTGCCCTCTGGAATGCGGTATCAGAAGGGGCACAAAATCGTCTTTTGGCGCTATGGTGGCGCGTCATTATATGTGCCTGTGGGGGTGAGAATAATGTTAAAAGCGTATCGATACGTGGTAGGAAAGAATATTTTCTGTGTCTTCCGCCGCTTAACGTGCCGGAGCCGCTTTAGATATTAATCAAAACATATAAGCTCACGCCAACGTGAGCTTTTTTCTAACCGTCCTATTGAAACTCTTGGGTGCTCCCTGATAATTAATTCAAGGGAATGAAGAAAAAGAAAGATAGGGACGTAAAACCTTTGGAACTGAAATTGACCCATTGGCCTGCTGGTAATTTTCCATAATCGCAATCAATATCCGACCGAGAGCAAAAGCCGTAGCGTCATTCATGTGGACATATTCTAAAGTACCTGATTGTCGCTTGACCTTGGTGTGTAAACGCCTTGCCTGATAGTCAGTCATGAAATCAGCGGTGTGTGTTTCTCGATATGCATTCTGTCCGGGAAGCCACGTTTCAATATCAATTTGACGGGCATCCGGAGCGCCCATATCGCCAGTACATACTTGTACTACTTGATAAGCTAGGCCTAGAGCCTGCATCATATGCTCCTGAATGGCAACAAATAAGTCCTGTTCAGCCTGGGAGTTATCCGACGTTGTAAAGCTTTCCATTTCCAGTTTATCAAATTGGTGCACGCGCAATATTCCTCGTACATCCTTGCCATGTGAACCTGCCTCACGACGAAAGTTAGTTGAGTAACCAAGATAGCGACGTGGCAGAGCAGCTTCTTTAAATGTTTCATCACGATGTAGAGGTCCAAGCGTGTGCTCAGCACTACCAACAAGATAGACGTTATCACTTTCAATATAGTAACGCTCCTCTTTTGGCTCAAGTCGAGCCATTTGCTGCAGAATCTTTGGGCGAACCATAACCGGTGGTAAAACTGGAATGAATGGCGTTGGCGTGACACTAAGGTTAGCTTGTTTAATAATTTCCTTAATTTTTGTCTGGTCTGTCATTACGGACATCGCATACTGTATTATCGCAAACTGCAATTGTACTAATGCACCTTTTAGATAAGCGAACCGCGTACCAGTAATATCGGCTGCTCGCTTACTGTCAATGACATCAATTGCATCACCAAGCTCCCAGTGAGGTTTTGGTGAAAACGAAAATTTTGGTTGATTACCAATGCGACGCTTGACGACGTTGCCAGTATGGTCCACACCTATGGGTGTATCCTCACTCGGAATATTGGGAACACTTTGGAGCAATGCAGTGTAGCGATCCTTAACTTCATCTAACTGTTTCTGCAGCTTCGTGATCTCACTTTTTAGCCTTTTACCTTCGGCTATGTCGTCGGGGGAAGGTTTACCTGCCATATTCTTTTTGGCATGTAAGTTTTTTTGACGGGCCGACATATCAATTTGTGTTTGTAAATCTCTACGTTTTTTATCCACTCGTAAGAGTTCATCAACGTCAACATCAACATTTTTTTGCCGAGCAATTTTTTTAACCAGCTCTGAATTATCTCGTATAAAACCAATATCAAGCATAGGTTAAACCGATTTTGGTCTTAGCAAAGGAAAGGGTATGACATCCCGAATATTTGTCGAGTCAGTGAGAATCATGACTAAACGATCGACGCCTAAGCCAAAACCAGCATTCGGTGGCATCCCATGCTCCATGGCGGTGATATATTCAGAGTCAAATAAGGCAGCCTCTTCATCGCCGGCTTCATGAGCGGCTTGTTGTTCAATAAATATTTCGCTTTGTAGAACTGGATCATTAAGTTCCGTGTAGCAATTACATAATTCCAAGCCCGCAATAACCAATTGGAATTTTTCAGCTACCCGATCGTCATGTCCGGCTCTTTTCGCCAGCGGTGCCATTTCAGCCGGGTAGTCGTAGACAAGCGTTGGCTGCAGCAGGTTCGGACGAATCAAATTCTTGTAGAGTTCATCAACCAGGTGGGTATAATTTTTTATTGTGGGTAGCTCAATCCCGGCACTCTCAAGATAATTAATGTAAGTACGTGGATTTTTATCGGAAAGGATATCAACCCCCATATGTTCCCTCAATATATCAACATATCGGACGCGCTTAAAAGGCTTGTTTAAGGATATAGACTTGGTTTGCCACGTTATATCAGTGGTGCCTAAGATATCATTTGATAAACTTTCAAACATGTCTTCTGTAAAATTCATTAGATCTTCGTAATCAGCATAGGCCCATTGTGACTCGAGCATCGTAAACTCTGGATTGTGTTGGCGGTCAACTCCTTCGTTGCGAAAACGCTGCCCAATCTCAAAAACCTTCTCAAAACCAGCCACCAATAGACGTTTCAGGTTGAGCTCGGCCGCAACTCTTAAAAAAAGAGGTAGGTCAAAGGCCTGATGATGCGTAGCAAATGGCTTAGCGGCTGCCCCGCCGGCCATGGATTGTAAAATCGGAGTGTCGACTTCTAAATAGCCCTGGGTAGTGAAGTAACGACGTAACCACTGAATAATCTCACTTCTCTTGATCAGAACCGAACGCACCTTATCATTGAGCAGTATATCGAGCTCGCGGTGGCGCCAGCGAGTCTCGTGATCTTTTAAGCCATGGAAGTTACTTGGTAGAGGTCTAACACTTTTGGCTAGCATGTGCCACTCAGCAATCATAATAGTTTGTACGTTTCTTCTTGTTGTGGTTGCTTGGCCAGAAATTTGGATAAAATCACCGACGTCTAATTCCTCAAGTCGAGCCAATATTTCTTCAACCACAATATCTTTTGATATTTGCAATTGGATCGACCCTGTAGCGTCAAAAATATCAATAAAAACGATTCCACCGTGTTGGCGCATTGCCCGCACTCGGCCAACTAACACAATTGGATCACTTTTCCTGACAAACTTTGCAAAGTCATGACGTACATCTCCGATGAAGTGACTACGCTGGGCCTCGGCCGGGTAAGCTAAACCGCCACGGGCTAGTATCACTTTTCGCTTTTCAAGGCGAACGGCACGTATTTCCTCAAGCCTTTGTTCAGACATAATGCCAGTGTATGGTTTATAAGGAAAAGATAAAAGTCTGGCCTGCCAAAATAATTCAATTTTGTTCAAGGATATGAGCCGGCAAGTCAGACAACAAGCTACAGCCAAGATTGACAGAAGTGCTAATTTGAAATCTCAATAATTCGGCAATCTTTACCGCCCGTTGGCGTCGGAATTGTAACTCTATCGTTTTTTTTGGAACCAAGCACAGCCTGTCCAATTGGTGATTCATTACTGATTTTTCCTTGTAGAGGATCTGCTTCATTAGAGCCGACAATGCGATATTGTAAGTCCTTACCATTGCATTTAAGTGTCACAACATTACCAATGTCAACCTGATCAGTGCTCGATTTTTTTATAATCCTGGCGTGTTTTACCGTTGCTTCAATATCCGCGATTTTTGCCTCGATTCTTCTTTGTTCTTCTTTAGCTTGGACATACTCGGCATTTTCCGATAAATCACCTTGTTCTTTAGCAGCATGAATTGCGTCGGCAACCTCTCGGCGACGAGTAGTTTTTAACGCATGCAGTTCCTCTTGCAAGTTTGCTAGTCCCTTCTTGGTAAGATACGCTTCTTTCATGAGACTCATAGATTCAAATTATTTAGGCTATTACAGTTTAAAAAAATCTTATCTGCCGAAGGCAGTAGTATAAGATAGGCGGTAGTGTAAATAGATCAAGATATTGGGTCAAGGATCTTTTTTCACACTTTGCCACATACTGCTGACACGTACCCTAACTACCTTTACCTTAGCTATTGGTTATTTACTACCCACCATTCCCAAATTTTCCGGGCGAATGGAACGGCATCTTTATCTCCCTCGCCTCCTTCCTCCAGCAACACTGTTATGACTAACTCTGGATCATTATAAGGGCCAAAGCTCGTAAACCAGGCATGTGTTTGTTCTTTTCCACCTATTTGTGCCGTACCAGTTTTACCCGCTAGCGCGATTGGCATATTTATTAATTGCCGGCCGGAACCAGTCAGACCCGTAACTGTTTCTCGCATGCTGGCACGCACAGTTTTGACTGTTTCTGGCTTAAGTTTAACTGATTTTTCGCGGCCATTATAACTTACTATTTCCCCATTAGGTAATTCCTTATAACGAAGAAGATGTGGCACATACAATTCACCACCATTAGCAATAGCGGCAGTCGCAACCGCAAGCTGCAATGGAGAGATTAAGACATCACCTTGCCCGATTGCGAGGTGGTATGTATCGCCAATGTACCAACTATCTCCTGTCCTTTCTTTCTTTTCAGCAGGAGAAGGTAAAAACCCCTCGCGTTCGGTAGGTAAATCAACGCCGGTTTTTTCTCCCCAACCAAAGCGTCTTAAATAGTTGATGGTTCGCTCGACTCCAAGACCGTCGAAGTCTTGATAGCCGCCAGTCACAGTATAAAAAAAAGTATTTACAGACTCGGCCATGGCGCGATTAACATTAGTTGGCCCATGTCCACCTGCTTTCCAGTCTGGAAAACTCCACGGACCAACTGTTAATCCGCCGGTCGATAATATCGTTGTTTCTGGAGTAATTACTTTTTCTTCAACGGCAGCTGCGGCAATAAACGGCTTAATGGTTGATCCGGGAGGATACATCCCATCGGTAGCTCGGTTAAAAAGAGGCTGATCCAGTGCTCGGATCAACTCTTCGGCAGCTACCGCTTGTTTTGGCAGAGAAAAATTATTTGGATCAAATGTCGGATAGCTAACCAAAGCGCGTACTGCCCCAGATCGTGGATCAAGTGCTATTACCGCCCCGCCCATACCAGCTTTACTGTCAGCTTGTCGTAAACTTTGCATTCGCTCCGAGAATAACCGCACGATCTGAGCCTGGAGTTCTATATCGATACCTAGATGGAGTTCTACTCCTGTTTGCGGTGCATCTTCTCCCAACTGCTTCTGCGGTATGCCGGCAGCATCAATTTCTACATAGGAGATGCCGTGCTTGCCAGCTAATTCAACGTCATAGTATTTTTCAAGACCAGCTTTGCCAGTGATGTCAGTGGGATAAAGTTCAGAACGACTTTCAAGCTCTTCACTTGAAACTGAGCCGGTATAACCAAGGATATGAGCGGCGCTGGTCGTAAACGGATATTTTCGTACCAAGGTTGACACCAGGAGCACACCAGGCAGCCTATCTCGTGCCGCTTCAATGGCTAGGACGGTATCATGATCTAGTGCCTGGATTAGCCGAGTAGAACGTTGAGTAGCCCGAGCCTTCTGCAAGCCGTCAGAAACATCCTGGGAACTAATAGCCGCAAGCTTTGGTAAGCTGTCAGTTAAAATTGATTCATTATCTTCGGATGGTAACGTAGCAGGATCAAGAATAAGATCAGTACTGGCTACATTTTCAACTAATTGTTTTCCCTTAGCATCAAATATAATTCCCCGTGACGCCGTGATCGGAATAACAGCCACACTATTGTTATCAGCCCTTGCTTTTAGCTCATTACCTTGGATAACTTGCAAATAAAAACTTCTTACAAGAAGAATAACCATCACAATTCCGAGCAGTGTATATAAAATATACCAACGTTGCCTCGATTGCTGATATTTTTTTGAGCGTAGAGGCCCCGAATCTGCCATTACTGTTGAGTAGTCAAAAGTCATAAAAGGCGATGGCCCTCAAGCGATATAATGTTGCGTTGATCATATGGCCACATTGACTGCGTAATTAGCGATAAAAATGCGATGACAATTGTGGTCGTAATCCAGCCAGGAATCAAAATTAACCAGGGAGAAGCAGACAAAAATAAATCCTCTGTGTTAGTCAAAAATATTTGCAACCATCCATATGCCAATAGAGCCAGTAATTGAAAACCGATGCTAAGCCCAATTAAAAAAGTAAAGGAAAATGACAGGTCAACTTCAGTTCTACCTCGGAGCTTATGAATGAAGAGTGGAATTGCAAAAACCAATAAAATAATGCCAAACGGTTGCGTTGAGAATAGTTCTAGCAAAAATCCGCTAAAAATGAGGTAGCCAGTTGGATGTTCAATATTCCAAACCATGAGTGTACTGACAAAGATCGGTAAAACAATTAGAGAAATGCTATTAATTCGTAACCAGGCATGTAGTCCAAGGCCGATCATAAATATGCCTAGGAAAACCAAAGAATCATGACGTTTGAGTTTCATGGTTTTACCAGAATTACTGCGGCCTTTAAATCATCAGGATCATATGGCAGCGCGACGAGCGCCTCCTGGTAGGCTTCATTTTGTTCATGGCGCACAGATTGGATAGTGCCAATCTGTAAGCCAGCTGGTATTTTTTCTGAAGCTCTGGTGACCACAGCCATGTTAGGTAAGAGTAAAGCATCACGCGGGATGGTCGTCAGAAAGACACTGGTATAGGCACGACCACGCAGTAAACCTTGGGTGTTATCTTGTTCAAGAACTTCGGCGGTAATATTGGAAGTTGGATTAAGCAGGAGTTGCAAAACTGAGCTCTGCTCAAATACCTTAGTTATATGACCGATGAGAATTGATCCGCCGGTAACTACTGGCGAATCAAGCGTGACCCCATTCTGGATACCCTTATTCAGGACTAATTCTGTCCGAAACGTATCAGTCGGCCGCGCAATAATCAGGGCTGGAATAGATCGGAGCTGTTCAAATGATGTCGAGCCAAGCTGTTGACGTAAATCGGCATAGTCAGACACTTCAGCGCGCAGACGAATGTTTTCTGTGAGTAAATTTTGCATCTGGGAGGCAACATCGTTTTCGATTTGTAATGGCCCAATTTTGGCCAAGGAAGCCAGGATACGAATCAGACTTGACCAAGCAGCCGAGCGAGCTGTTTGCACCAGAGGCGTCATCATGACTAATAAGACAATAATAATTATTCCTAATAGCCCGAGAAGAATTTGTGACCTTCGTACCATAACTAGGATTACTTATTCGTTTAACAAATTTGGATCATTTAAGAGCTCCCTTAAAGCACGGTACGTAAACAAGTGCCTGGGGGCAAGCGAAGATCCTGTGCGATTATGTCCTTCTATTTTAATCGAGCTCCATGAACGCTAGGCAGCAACAATTCCTGTACGGCCTCTAGATCTTCAAGGACAATGCCCGTGCCACGAACAACAGCAGTCATGGGATCATCGGTAAAACGCGATGAAATTTGAGTTGCCTGAGTCAAAACTTGATCGAAGCCACGAACGAGGCCTCCCCCACCAGCCAAAACAATGCCTTGCTCTAAAATGTCTGATATAAGTTCTGGGGGCGTTTCTTCAATAGTGTTTTTAACAGCTTCAATGATGGCGGAGATTGATTTATTAATTGCTTCCTTCACCTGATGACTATTCATTATGATTTCTTTAGGCAAACCTGTTACTAAGTCTCGTCCTCGGACCGGCGTCTCAAGAGGCTCAGGTAAATCAATAACGGCCCCGATTCTCATCTTAACTTGTTCAGCTGTCCTCTCGCCTAGAAGTAAATTGAAATTCTCTCGAGCATATTGAACAATGTTTTCATTCATTTCATCTCCAGCAGTGCGCAGTGTTTTACTGACAACCAATCCACCTAAAGAGATAACTGCAATTTCAGTTGTCCCACCCCCAATATCAACTATCATTGTCCCGGTAGCCTCATGAACGGGAAGACGAGCGCCGATTGCTGCTGCCATTGCTTCTTCAATAAGAAACGCGCGTCTAGCCCCTGCCCGCAAAGTTGCCTCCTCGACGGCACGTCTTTCGACCTCTGTGACCGATGATGGTAGGCCAATGACGACGCGAGGGCGTGGCAACAAATGAAATCCATCCTGGTGAACACGTTGGATAAAGTAACGCAACATTTGCTCTGTAACCTCAAAATCGGAGATAACCCCATCACGCAATGGTCGTATGGCCACAATATGAGCTGGCGTCTTGCCTACCATCCGCTGTGCTTCTTTACCTATGGCCAGTACAGCATTCGTATTGGTATTAATAGCGACCACCGATGGCTCATTAATCACAATACCCTTACCCCGGACATACACTAGGGTATTAGCTGTACCAAGATCTATGCCAATATCCTGTGAAAATGGCCCAAATATTCGGTCGGAAATTCTCATGCAATATGTTTTAATGCATCATCAACTGACATTAGCGCTGGCTCACCACTTGTCCTCTGCTTGACTTCAACTTTATTTCCCGTCTTGGTAGAGACAACGAAGCGCCATGGACAGCCAATCAGATCTGCATCCGATAGCTTATCGCCCGGGGAAGCACCTTGGCGATCATCCAGCAATACATTAATGCCGGTTGATCGCAGACGCTCGTACAACGATTCGGCTAATTTCTTAATCTCCATATTTTCCAAATTAATACCGATAAGATAAACATGATGTGGTGCGACTTGTGCCGGCCAGCATAAACCATTTTCATCGTGGTATTTTTCAGCGATAACACCCATAACACGTGATGAACCTATGCCATACGAGGCCATGTAGACGGGTTTTTCATGTCCGCTCTTGTCAGTGTAATAATAACCAAATGCCTCAGAAAATTTAGTGCCCAGTGGGAAAATATTACCTACCTCGGATACTTTAATTGGTTTATTCTGTGCCATGACCTCTGTTGGAGCAACCTCAGCGTTATAATAGACATGTTTGGTCGAATCGTAATATACCGTATCCTCGCCGGTCTCGAGCTTTGCGTTAAATTCATGGGAAAAGCCACTGGTAAAATCTCCCCCCGAGGCATTGGCAACGATGGTATCTTCGCCTAAGCCCAATTGCTGAAAAATAGTTGCGTAGGCCGCTTTTACTTTTTCATAAAATACTAACAGGTCTTTCTCGCTGGCGTGAAAACTATACAGATCTTTCATGCGAAATTCACGTCCGCGAAGTAAGCCAGATTTTGGTCTTTCCTCGTTTCTAAACTTTGTCTGAATTTGATAAACAGCATAAGGCAGATCTTTGTAGCTAGGCTTGATTTTAAGGGCAATCGGTGTGATCACATCCTCATGAGTTGGATTTAAGATTGGCCTCGTTTTATTCTTCCGCCTTGATGCGTCATTTGCACCCTGTGCCTCGAAAAGAATGTCGATGTCTGATCGTTTTGTTTGCTCCCACAAACTTCGTGGAGAAAAAGCTGACATTAACAATTCCACACCAAGCTTATCCATTTCTTTTCGAATAATGTTTTCAATATTATTGAGAACTTTCCAACCAAGCGGTAGAAATGTGTAGACCCCAGCCATGGTCTGATCAATAAAACCAGCTTTTTGCAGCAATGTTGCATTCACTGACTCAAACTTTTTAGCCCCTTTATTTGTCTTTATAAAGCTATTATTATAACGCATAGTTAGAAATATCGGCCTATGTCACGAAAGGTAATAATAATCATTAACAGAATTAGTAGAGCGAATCCCGCCAGGTGGACGTATTGTTCAAAACGTGCTGCCAGACGCTTTCCGCCGCGCATTTTTTCGATCATAACGAAAACAATACGGCCACCATCTAGGGCAGGAAATGGCAAAATGTTAATTATAGCCAAGTTTAAACTTATCAAAGCGCCAAATTCTAAAATGTATACTAAGCCAAGCTGTGTTACTTGATTAGCAAGCACGGCAATGCCGACAGGTCCGGCAATATCACCGCTGACATTTCCACCCCTGATTAGACTACTAATTACAATGACAATCTGAACCAGAATAGCGACTAACACATTAAATGTTTTTTTAAGACCTTCCCAGGGTGCAATCCACCAAGGGTAGGTGGCTAGCCCAGTAGATGCCAGGTTTATACCCAGTGGTCCTTCGTTTACTGGCGGCTCAGAACGTGGCGTCAATTTTATCGTCTCATCTCTACCTTGTCGTTGTATTACAATTTCAAGTTCGGAGCCGGCTTTTATCTCGCTCATTTGTCTAATTTCAGTTATTGACGGTCTCATTATATTTCCAATGCGAATGATTCGATCAAGTTCCTGAAAACCACTTTCGGCCGCTGGTGAGTTAGGGGCAACGCCAATAACGTACGTCTGAATATCTTTTAATTGCTCCTCATTTTGTTCGGTGACCAGAGTTGGGCTGCCGAGCACACTTTGCACGGTCAATAAGACCCAGGCTAAGACTACATTCATCATGACCCCGGCTGATAAGATAAGAATACGCCACGCAGCTGATTTGCTAGCAAAACTTGTCTGTTCTGGTTTTTCGTCCAACATGTCTTCTCCTTCAATTTTCACAAAGCCGCCTAAAGGGAGAGCGTTAAGTGAATAGGTTGTACCACGCCAAAATACGGCTAATAACCGCGGTGGAAAGCCAAAACCAAATTCCTCAACAGTACAACCAGCTTTTTTAGCCACAATAAAATGACCCCATTCATGCACAAGAACGAGTCCCAGTAAAAGAATTATAAAAACAATCACGGAAAGCCACAGCATATCAAAATAAGCTTAGCCTGAATACATGCCAAGAGCTAGATTAGATATGAAAACTAGATCTGATTAATCGCGTCTTCTTTACCACTAACGATTTGGCTAATCTCATTATTATATGAGTCAATACGAGTATTTAGGACTTTTTTTCCGGCATAAGACGAATCTTCACTTAGGGAACCAGCTCTTTGCTCACTTTTAATTTTTCCCAAAGCTTCATCACGGTCTTGACGCAATCTTATTCGCGCTTCTTCCGCTTTCTGGTGCAGCTGTTTTATGATTTTCTTCCTCATTTCTTCAGACATCGCCGGAAACGATAAGCGAATGATCTTTCCATCTAAGACCGGATTGACACCAAGCTGTGACTGAGTCAAAGCCTTCTCGATGGCAGGAATGGCCGATATGTCCCAAGGGGAAATAATTAATGTTCTAGCGTCGGCCGTAGAAATTGAAGCTAAGCCAAGCAAGGCCGTTCGGGCACCATAGTGTTCAACCTGAATTGACTCAATAAGATTAATGGTGACTCGGCTAGTTCTCAGACCAGAAATTTCACGCCTGAACCAAGTGATGACATCTTTTGCTTGCGTATCGAAATTCTTGTAAATCACCTCGAGAGACATAATATTAGTGTCGTGTTGTTCAGGACCTTGGTCAAGTGCTATGTAACTAAAGGTAAGGAAGCATTTAGTATATCGGCTGCCAATCTACGATTTCCCTTAACGGAATCGATAAAGTAATAATCACGCAAGCGTAAGTATGCACGTCTCAGTTGTCGGCTTGGTGGGCCGCTCTTTATCCGCCAGTGAAGTGCGTCGCCAATCTCAATAAGTTCTTCTTCGGATATTCCATCCTTAGTTGTGCTAGCGAGACGTGTGAGTAGTGTTTTGTCCCCGGCTAGCTCTTGCCTTATTACCGGCACAAAGCGCGCAGAAATCCTGATTCTTTGACAGCGAGACAGGATAGTTGGTAGAAGCCGAGCAGGCCAACGTGTTAGCAGGACGAAGCGGGTCATTTTAGGTGCCTCTTCGAGCACTTTCAACAGGGCTTGCGCAGCGGGAATGCTTAAGCGTTCAGCTTGCGCTATAAAAACAATTCTTAAACCATCCCAGCTTGTATATACTGAAGCGTGAATTGCCTTGCGTATAGATTTAATAGATATTGCCTGGGTATCACTTAGCACATTGTAGCTATTCTTGACGGCCTTAGACATCTCTATTTGTGTTTCAACTAGGACCTTAGCACTAGGACAAGTAATCAGTAGAGGTGGCACCTCTGCTTGGCTCGATAACCATTTGGATAGACTAGAGATCATAGATCTTTCTTTGTCAGTAGATACAGGACTGCTGGCGCAACAAACAACGTGGAGTAAGTTCCAGATATGGCGCCAACTGTCAAGGCGACGACAAACCATCTAATCGTCTCACCGCCGAAGAAAAGGAGGGCCAGCAACACAATGATTGTTGTCAGGGAAGTGTTCAGGGATCGGATAAGAGTCGCTCTGGCCGCTTTATCCATAACAGTAATTAGATTTCTTTCATGGCTATTTAGCCACTCGGTTCTTAAGCGATCAAAGAAAACAATCGTGTCATTAACTGAATAACCTATGATGGCTAACAGTGCCGTAATAAATAATGTGTCAACCGTTGCTCCGAACGAGCGTAATATCGAGAATGCTGCCACAGTAACGAGGACATCATGAAGTAGAGCGACCGTTGCCGCGATACCAAATTTCCATGACGTGATCAGTCCGGACATCTGACGGAATGTATAGGCAAGGTAGATAATCATGGCCACCATGGCACTGGCCAGGCCTAACCAGGCTTTACGCTGCAATTCTGCCCCAATCGTTGGGCCAATTGATTCAAAACGTAGTTCCTCTGTCAACATTCCGGAGGCACGTAATTGATCAATGATTGACTGGTGACGGTCGGCAGATAAAAGTTCGCTGCGAAGCAATAGAGAACCTTGTCCAGTTGCTTGGACAAAAACTGCCAATCCTTCATGTTCGAGCAGATAGGTGCGAACATTTACTGGTGAACTTGGTGATGCAAACTCAATTAGGGAACCTCCGGTGAAGTCGATACCGAAGACCGGCGGAAAGAGTGCAATGAGGGCAACAGTAATCAGGAAAGTACCAGCGCTGATGCCGAGCCACAGTATTGGTTTTTGCAGCATATAAATTACTTTTTAATAAATACTGGCCTGGCTGACAGCCAAAAAGCGGTGTGCAGGCTCTTGTATTGCAAGGCGATCGTCAAAAGTACTTTAGCGATCGTAATTGTCGTAAACATCGACAGGACAATACCCAGAGAATATGTGAGTGCGAAACCACGAATTATTGAAGTACCAAAACCAAACAAAATCAGAGCAGTCATTAAACTTGAAACATTTGAAGCCCAGATTGAGCTCCAAGCCTGTGTAAAACCATTTTGCAGAGCATAAGATATACTGCGTCCCAATCGTAAATTCTCGCGGAAACGCTCAAAAATCAAAACATTTGCATCAACGGCCATTCCAATCGAAAGAATGAATCCAGCAATACCTGCTAAAGTTAACGTGACGGGAATTATCTTGACAACTGCCAAAAACAAAATCACATATAGGGTTAGAGATACTGAAGCAACAATTCCAGGGAGGCGGTAAAAAACAAGCATCCAAATTATGACGGAAGCAAATCCAATAGTTCCAGCAATAACACTGTCTTCAATGGCTTGTGCTCCTAAAGCTGGACCAATCGTGAGCTGGCCGATCAATTCTATCGGAATTGGCAAGGCGCCAGCATTCAACCGCTGTGTTAATTGTCGGGCCTCTTCGATTGAAAAACCGCCGGAAATAACCGCCCGACCATTATTGATCTCGGCTTGAACGATAGGTGCACTTATCGGCACGCCATCAAGATAGATAGCCAGTCGTTTACCAATATTATCACGTGTTAAGGTAGAAAAGAGCTCGGATCCTTCCTTGTCAAATTCTAAATTAACTGCTGGTGTGCCGGTCAATTGATCAAATGATACTGTTGCTCGCTGAAGATGTTTACCTGTCAATTCTGTTCTCTCGAAAATAGGTCCAGGCAGTGAATTCTGTGCATCAATATTTAATTGCTGGGGAGATTCTGCTGTTAAGGCCTCACGACGAAAATCAAGTTGAGGGGTGGCACCAATCAATGCAATCGCTTCTTTAATATCAAAGACTCCTGCCAGCTCAACAATGATTCGCTGTTCATCGCCAACTCTATTCGTTTGTACATTAGGTTCCGATACGCCAAAAGTGTTAACTCGGCGCTCGATTACATCTCTAACACCAGCCAGGGCATCTGCCTGCTCGGCTTCGTTAATACCGGCCACATCAGCGCGATAAATAAGATGAGACCCTCCGCGTAAATCCAAGCCAAGTTTAATGTTTAGATCACGATACCAAGACCCAGCGCTAAGAGAGGGGTGATATGGCCCGTCGATCCAAATAGCCAAGCCAGCCAGCGTAATTGTTGTTAGCAGTAACAGCTGAGTATATCGCTTTTGGATCATTCACTTACTATAGCGAGAGCGACCGGTGACGTGAAGCCGATATTGCTAAAAGCTTTGCTTTCGGGGACTAACTATATATTAATCGAAAATCAGAAAATTATTTTTATCAATACCGGCTTTAGAATACAACTCTAGCGTGGCTTGTGTTGCGGTGAATTGATCAGACCACAGCGTTTATACTTCAACCCAGAACCACACCAACACGGATCATTGCGCCCGATATTTTTGAACTGATTTGCCAAAGGTTTAGCGTGCCTTGACGCTTTAGTGGGATCGTTAGTGTTAACAAAAGTGTCATTAATATCATTGCCAATGCGGTGGGGTGCAATCACTGAAGCATGCTGTGCTTGACCCTCCTCTCGTCTTTGTTGGATAGCTTCAGCTTTGAAAATCGTTTCAACAATGGAAGTCTTGATCGTAAAGAGTAACTGTTGAAATAACTGGTAGCCTTCCTTTTGGTATTCGACCAAAGGATCGCGTTGACCATAGCCGCGTAAACCTATACCGGTACGTAAATAATCCATCGTATCCAAATGATCCATCCAGTGGATATCAAGAGATCTTATTGCTGCTGCCTTTTCCAGAGAAAGCAGAGCATCAAGTCCAAATTCCTGCTCACGTTCTGATAAACGGGTCAGCAAACGATTAGTGACGACTTTTTTTACATTTTCCTGAGCCTTGAGGGGCCCATCTGGCAAAGCCTCAGCGCGAGAATTTTGTAGGTCAGATAAAATTTCACTGGGTTTCTCTCCGGTCAGGGTCCCGATCACTTCTGAGATCTCTGTAAGATTCCATTTCTCGGGCTGCCCTTCACCAGTATGAGCGGAGACAATAGACGTAGTTTGTAAGGCCAGCAAATTTTTTACATGTTGATGTAGGGATTCTTCTTCTTGATCTGCCTCCTGCCATTTCGAATGGAGTAAGATTCCTCGACGGAGGGTGTAAATTGCATTTCGCTGACGATTGAGAACGTCATCGTAAGCGAGAACTTGCTTACGAGCATCAAAGTAGTGTCCTTCAACTCGCTCCTGTGCTCCTTCTAAAGCTCGACTTAAAAGTTTATTCTCAATGGGCTCATCTTCGGGCACCTTTAGGCGCTGCATAATATTTTTAATGCGGTCACCGCCAAAAATGCGCATGACATCATCTTCAAGACTAACAAAAAACTGAGTTGCACCTTTATCTCCCTGGCGACCTGCTCGTCCTCGAAGCTGGTTATCAATGCGGCGTGCCTCGTGGCGCTCTGTGCCTAGAACAAAAAGACCACCAAGTTCAGCGACACCTTCCCCAAGTTTAATGTCAGTGCCACGACCTGCCATATTAGTTGAAATTGTTACCGCACTGTTGTGTCCCGCTTTGGCAATAATTTCCGCTTCACGTTCGTGGTGCTTAGCATTTAAAACTTCATGTGGCACTCCCTCGTGAGTCAGCATAGCCGACAACTTTTCCGATTTTTCAATCGCGATTGTGCCTACTAAGACCGGTTGATGTTCGTTGTGACGACTTTTAATTTCCGCTACACAGGCCCGATATTTTGCTTCTTCCGTGGCGTAAATCCGATCAGGCTTATCATGACGGACCATTATCTGGTTTGTTGGTACAACCACCACGTCGAGATTATATACTTTTTCAAATTCCTCAGCACTGGTTACCGCCGTCCCGGTCATACCAGCCAAATGTTCATACAAACGAAAGAAATTTTGAAATGTTATCGTGGCCAGGGTTCGACTTTCTTGTTGCACCGCAACACGTTCTTTGGCCTCCAGGGCTTGGTGAAGTCCTTCAGAAAAACGACGACCCGGCATTAGGCGCCCCGTGAATTCATCGACAATAATGACCTGCCCATTCTTCACGACGTAGTCTTTATCTTTAGAAAAAAGAGTTTGGGCTCGAAGTGCTTGCTCGAGATGGTGTACCAAACGAATTCCCCCTTCGGTATATAAATTATCAATGCCCAGCATTTGTTCTGCTTTGGTAACCCCCTGATCAGTCAATGTCGCCGCTCGGCGCTTTTCGTCGATATTATAGTGTGTGTCTTCGATCAACTGCGGAATTAATTGAGAAAAGCGCTGATATAATTTAGTCGATTCGGCGTCTGGCGCCGAAATAATTAAGGGTGTGCGTGCCTCATCTATTAAGATGCTGTCTACCTCGTCTACAATGGCATAGTTCAGGCCACGTTGAACTATTTGTTCGACATTTACCGCCATATTATCTCGTAGATAATCAAACCCAAACTCGTTATTCGTGCCATAGGTGATATCGGCAGCATATTCCAGACGTTTTGTATCAGGTGATTGTCCTGAAATGACTGTACCAACAGAAAACCCAAAAAATTCGTAAACAGGTCGCATCCAATCGGCATCCCGACTTGCTAAGTAGTCATTAACGGTCACCAGATGTGCTCCTTGTCCAGTTAAAGCATGTAAAGTTAGGGGTAAAGTAGCTGCTAAAGTTTTACCCTCACCTGTTTTCATCTCGGCAATCGCTTTATCTAGAAGCACTAAACCGCCGGTTATTTGCACATCAAAATGACGCATTTTTATAGTTCGCCGTGCTGCCTCTCGAGCGGCTGCATAGACATCAGCGACATGAGTCCTAATTTCAGCAAACTCTTTTCCTTGGTATTGCAGGGCCTTTTGCTTGAGCTCATTGTCAGAAAGTTTTTCAAAGTCAACGGCTCTCGAGTTGACGGCGATAACTTCAGTCTTATAAGCATCCGCGGCGCGTTCATGACGACTTTTGCCGCCTAGTATTCGTTTAAATATCATTCCGCTACAATACCCATGATATCCTCTATCGTCCAGCTTTGGTGCTTAGTTAGCGACTCCAGCGGTGGCGTTTTTGATGGTGTTTTATCAGTTCAGAGGTAATTGCCCTGACTGATTTGTCCAGGGCATTATTAACTGTTTCCGCAGTACGTTCCGCGTGAAATACTCTCTTGTCATGAGCAATATTAATAATACAAGTTATGGTGTTGCCCTTGGTGTGATGGGTATCGTGAATAAGCCTGATTTTCACGTTAAATGGTGATTCTATATATTTCTCAAGGCGCTCCATTTTTTTATCGAGAAGATTACGGTCTGTGTCACTTAATTTAAGGTTGGTTGTCTGCAACGAGTACAGCATCACTTCGAATCTTACGGCAGTATATCACTTACGCAAGTGAGTCACAGTCATAACCTCATCAACATGTCGCATGATTGCCTGCTGCCAACGAATTTTGCTGAAGCTGAAAGCTTTACGCTGCATCGCTTCACGATCTACTTTCACTTCGATAGTAGTTATAAACCGACGAATAGCTTCAGCGAGCGCTTCAACACGTGGCAGTTTGTATGTAAGACCAGTCGTAGGAGATTCAACTATTTCCTTAGCTGCTCCAATACCACATGCAATCACAGGTGTGCCGCAGGCCAAGGCCTCGACTGCTGCCATCCCAAAATCCTCCTCGCCGGGCTGTAATAGGGCCCTAGCTGATCGATAATATGACCTTAGTTCCTCGCGACTAAGGCGACCGACAAAACGTGTGTGGCGGCCCGCTATCTTCTCTAGATTGGAACGATGATCGCCGCTGCCAACAATGACAAGCGGCAGCTCCAGTTTTTCACAGGCAATTATAGCTTGCTCAAATCGTTTTGCTGGTGTCAGTCGTCCTACGCACAAGAATGGCTTTTGTCTCCGACTTTCAGCACTTCTTCTGCCTGGTGTAAAAAAAGTTGTATCAATTGGTGGTGAAATCACTGTGCTGTTGCGACCATAGTATGTTTCAATTCGATCTCGTGTCCAGGCTGAGTTTGCAATGTAGGAATCAACTCGTTGGGCAGCTGCGTAATCAAACAAACGCAAAACATGTAGAACAACCTGGGCAGGCAAACGACTCCAGCGCGGCACCCGTCTCAACGCTGCCTGAGTGTCTTCCCAAAGATATCGGGGCGGTGTATGACAATAGCAAACATGGGGCACGTTTGCTCTCGTTATTATGTTTTTCACAAAACCGCTCGCTGAGCTGATCACAACATCATATCGAGAAAAATCTAGTTGTTCGGCCGCCAAAGGCAAAAGTGGCAAGAGTCTGCGAGGATGGCGTCTAAACCAAATTGGAAAACTTTGTAGAAAAGTTGTTTCAACTCTTCTCGTCACATTTGAAACCTTAATCATTGGCTTACCGGCATAAAGTGCATAAATATCAGCCTGCGGGAACAGCCTGATCAATTCTTCAAAGACAATTTCGGCTCCGCCGCGTCTTGTTAACTCATCATGTATTAGAGCTATTTTGTACTCCCCCTGTATAGACATCGAGTCACAATCTCATAATCATCTTTTAGTAGCAAGCCCGACGTTATTAGGTACAAGCACGTCTTTTCCTTAAAACAAATTAATTTTATTGTTCAGTCCAGCTTATTGGTTGATATAGTTTTCCGAAATAATAGCCCAGCCACTTAACTCCTGCTCAATGCCAAGTGGACAATATGGGCCACTTGGTTTTAAAAAAGCGCGCTCATTTACTCAAGAGCACACTTCTCTTGTAAGAATCAAGATTCTCGAGGGCTGCTCCGGCACCCTTGACTACACAGACTAGTGGATCATCAGCGATATAGGAAGTCACACTTGTTGCCCGCGTAATCAGTTGATCAATATTTCTCAGGAGAGCACCACCACCGCTAATAACAATACCGGTATCGATTACATCCGCGGCTAGTTCAGGAGGTGTTTCCTGTAACACTTGTTTAATCGCTAAGATTACCTCGTCAAGTGGATTGCGAAGAGCCTCCGTAATTTCCGCCGAGGAAATAATAATTTCTTTTGGTAATCCCGATGCCATATCACGTCCCCTGATGGCCATCGTTTTGGATTCTTCCTCAAGAACTGCAGAACCAATAGTTTTTTTAATATGTTCGGCAGTCTGTTCACCAATGACAAGACCATAACGCTTTCTAGTATGATCAATAATTGATTCATCAAATCTGTTACCACCAATACGAGCTGAGTGTGCAGTGACTATTCCACCTAGGGCTATCACGGCAACTTCTGTCGTACCGCCACCAATATCAACTATCATGTGTCCCGAGCTCTCACCTATCGGGATACCGGCGCCGATGGCGGCCGCAATAGGTTCCTTAATAAGATAGGCAGCCTTAGCTCCAGCCGAGAGGGTTGCATCAACAACGGCCCGTCGCTCAGTGCTAGTAATTCCTGCTGGTACTGATACTAATACTTCGGGGCGCAGGAAACGGACTGAAGCACCAGTTTTCTTAATGAGATATCGCAGCATTGCTTCCGTGACTCTATAATCCGCAATAACTCCGTCGCGTAAAGGCCGGTGGGCAACGATCGTCTCTGGTGTTCTTCCAATCATGTTCTTTGCCTCATTACCAATAGCCAGAACCGCGTTTTCAAGCGTTGACACCGCGACCACAGATGGCTCATTGAGCACGATACCCTCGCGTGGAACATAGATGAGGGTATTAGTCGTACCAAGGTCGATGGCTATTTTTCTGGTTACTCTCATGTCATGATAGTGTGCGTCAATTTAGCATTAGCCTCAAGAAAGGCACAATTGTATTTATGCCTCGATACGTTTAATATCTGCCTCCACCTGCCGCAAGCGATAATCCAAGTTTTCGTATCCACGATCAATAATTTCAGCATCGTCGATAATTGTTTCACCGCTAGCTACTAGACCAGCCATTATCAGAGTTGCTCCTGAGCGAATATCGAGGCTTTTGATGTGACGCCCGTGTAATAGTGTCGGCCCTTGGATAATCACGCGATGTGGATCGCAAACTGTAATTACTGCACCCATTTTTGTCAATTCATCACAGTGGCGAAACCGGCTTTCATACATTGGATCGTGGATCAGGCTAGTACCATCTGCCTGGGTGGCAACGACCGAAAAAGGCGCTTGCAGATCAGTGGCGATACCAGGCTGCGGTAGAGTCTGTACTTTAAATTGCTTGAGCTCAGATGGACGGACATGAACAGAGTCAGCCGCGACATTATAGTCGAGTCCTATGTCATAAAGTTTTTTCATAAACAAAAGCATATCAGTCGTGGGTACATTATGAATAGTTAAATCTGATTTTGTGACCGCGCCTAGTAAAATAAAGAAACCAGCTTCAAGTATGTCCGGTATATTGGTGAAGTCTGCTCCGGTCAGGCCAGTTGTACCCTCTATCACAATAGTATGAGTTCCGCCACCGTTGACACGAGCACCCATTAAGTTAAGGATATCGGCTAGAGCACGAACATGTGGCTCCGCCGCGGCAATTTCAATGGTGGTGGTTCCAGGTAAACCAGCGGCAACCAGCATTGTATTTTCCGTAGCCGTTACAGAAAATTCGCTCAAGATAACTCGTCCTGGCTTTAAATTTGCGCCGTCGACATGGATGCCACCGTCATCAGTTGTAACCACAGCGCCGAGTTGTCGGAACGCATCAAGATGAACATCTATCGGTCTAGCCCCAATAATATCACCGCCGGGCAGAGGCAGTGACACTTGACGATTTCGTCCAAGTAGTGCACCTAGTAATAATATCGACCCCCGCAATAAGCCAACTTTATCGGGTGGCATTTTTTTTGGATCAATATGGGCAGCATTAATATCTACTTGGTCCTTTTCGCGCTTAATATGAACTCCCATGGCCTTAAAAATATGAATCATATTTTCAACATCAGAAATGTCCGGAATGTTTTTCAGAGTACTGGTTTCGGCTGATAATAGAGTCGCTGAAAGCAAGGCTAGGGCAGCATTTTTAGAGCCCAAAACTTTTATATTCCCGTGCAAAGGTTGGCCACCTTTAATAACAAATTGTGACATGTCAGGAGTGTAGCGATTACGTGGCTATTTGACAAGAATTGCTAATTATGATGATTAGACAGCATTAAAAAGTCTTACCAAGGGATCAAGCTGGATGTGTAGATAGAAAAGTTTAGTTTATTCTTGCACAGTAATAATAAATTGCGTACTGTGCGAACATGAAAAAGGTTCATCGCCGGGTACTTTTATTTATTTCAATATTGGCATTCTTGCTACTCACACCATTAGTTGTGCTTTATGGCATAGGCTACAGAGCGCAATTCAATAATGTTGATCCCTTGCCCGTCGGGGTAATTCTTGTCGAAACTGAACCAAAGGGGGCTGATGTTTTGGTGAACGGCACATTAATCGGCCGCTCGCCAGAAGCACTACCGAATTTACCAAAGGGAAATGTGACGGTGACGGTGAAAAAAGAAGGCTATGCCACCTGGGAAAAGACAGTGGCAGTCGAACCTGGGCACGCCGTTGAAATGCGTGATATTCGTCTTTTTCCCACGAAGCCGACTGTAACTACGCTCAAATCTGAAGCATCTTTGTTTTCAATGGCACCAAACCGTATTTTGTTGGCAGTGGTAACTAAGAACAATATGCTGAGCATTATAGATCAGAATAATGCGGCTATTGGACGCTCCTTGATATTGAAATCAATCCCGAAGTCTCTTCTCTGGTCACCCGGCAGTGATAATATTATTATTAATAATATCGATGGGAGCACTTTTTTGGTTAGTGTTGGTCGCTCTAATACAATCGAGGAGCTGCCATTATTACAAAGTGCAAGAGATATTGTCTGGGACCAAAAAATACCAGGTAGACTTCTATTCGCCAATGCTAAAAATCAGCTCATCGCTTATAATATCCGTGGTAATGGTCTATTGATTATCGCAAAAGATGCCTCTTCTTTTAGTACCAGTAGTCGTCACATCTTCGTCTTAAACCGGGATAATTCAATCCAGGCCTATACATTACAGGGAGATCCGGTTCGAACAGATCTGGTCGCGCCGACTGGTAGAATTGCTGCGCTTTTTGTCACCCCCCAAGGTGCTATTGCTTATCGCATGGCTGACGACAGTATTTGGGTCAACATCTTGAGTGATGACAAAAGAACATCGCAACCTGTAGAATCAAAACTGGTCAGTGCTACGTCTCAAAGTATAGGCTGGTCTCCTGATGGCCAAATGATCTATGTGCAGACAGATGCAAATTCTTTATACGTATATAATGTGAGCGATGAACGCGCGATTACACCGTTGCAGGAGCTCCATCTGATCACAAGACTATCACGACCCATCTCAAGTCCGCAGTGGTTTTCAGGCGGACGACATCTCATCTACCAAGTCGCTGATGAAATATTGATCACAGAAATAGACACGCGTGATCGTCCTATTACTTATCAGATGGACACGACAAATCTTGGTGAAGCAAACGCTACTGTCGGCCACGATGGACAAAGTGTCTACTATTTCAAAAAGAATGAGTCTGTACGTGATCTTGTGCAAGCTAATTTAATCATTATAAAGTAACACATTAAAAAAAGCCGTTGTTAACATCAACGGCTATGTGTATTCTCAGCAAGGCATAAAAGCCAATCAGGATGGCTTTTTAATGTCATCTGTCGACGACGGGTTGGCTCGCTTCTTATCTTCACGCTTAATAGCCTCATAGACCTCTTGCCGATGAACTGGTATATGGAGTGGAGCCTTAATGCCTAGTCGTACCTTGTCGCCTCGAATGTCGATGATAATAATACACACATCATCACCGATCATGATACTTTCATCTCGATGTCGTGATAGAACCAACATGTTTAACCTCCTCAATCAATTGAGACATTTTTTCAGGTCATCCGTGAAACGGTTTGAAAATTGAATTAATGAACACGTCCTGATACATATTGTACCAAATCCCTAAATTGTCAAGGATCATTTTCTCGACGAAAAGAATATTGTTATCGCTTTGAAAACTGGGGCGCTCGTCGAGCTCGTTTTAGACCTGGTTTTTTTCGCTCCTTCGCGCGTGGATCTCGTGTTAAAACGCCTGCCGTCTTTAGTTGCTTATGAAAACCGTTGTCAGAAGCTAACAGGGCCCGGGCCAATGCCAATCTAACAGCGCCGGCTTGCGACTGCTTGCCTCCGCCCGAGACTTTTACAGAAAATCCGAATGTCTCTATCTGAGATGTCACAACTAAAGGATGCTGGGCCATTTGTTGCATCCCAATCGTCGTGAAATATTTATCCAAGGCTATACCGTTAACTGTGCGCTTGCCGACATCACTATTCAGCTGGGCGTGGGCCACCGATGTTTTCCGTCGTCCCAAACCGTATCCCTTATTATTTCCAGCACTAATCATAACTTAGCTTATCTTCTTGGCTAACTGTCCGGCATGAGGATGCTTCGCAGAGGGATACAATTTTAAGTGACTCAGTCGCTTATCTCGCAAACTGTTTTTAGGCAACATTCCGCTCACGGCTGATTTAATAATCCGCCGCGAATCGCGCCTTCTTTGTTCCTGGACAGATCGCTCGCGAATACCACTTGGGTAACCAGTATAATGAGTGTATATTTTTTTAGTTTCTTTCCTACCAGTGAGCGCAATTTTATCGGTATTAGTTATCACAACGTATACCGGTGCAACTATGTTTCGCTTAGAATCGGGACGATGTTTCCCTAAAAGAAGTTTTGCTGCCTCTGTCGCCAATCTACCTAAAACTTGATTTTCGGCATCTAATGAATGCCACTCAGGATTTTGCATGTCTTTTGCTAAGGCTGACTTTTTTGCGATCTTCATAAACACTTACTTTGCCGCCTTAAAGTCGATAATGTCAATTTTTGACATAGTGGCTCCATCGTCACGCATTCTGGGAAGACGTGTCAAACGGGTATAACCGCCGGGACGATCAGCATGGATTTCAGCAACTTGTTTCAGCCTGTTAATCTGGTTTTTAGCAACACCTTTGCGTAATAAATTACGGCGGATAGACAAGGTGATGTCCTGCTTGGCGTAAGATATCAGTGGCTCGATGAAACGCCGAATCTCTTTGGCTTTGGCTTCGGTAGTGATAATCGAACCATGCTCGAGTAAATCATGGCTCATCGAGCCGAGCATTGCTTGACGATGGTTCTGCGTTCGGCCTAATATTCTATTTTTATGCTTGTGCTTCATTGTTTTTATCTTCAACTGAACCATGTATCGCATGGTATGTTTCTCGACTTTTCATGATGTCCTCAACAGCCTTTTGTCCCAATCCAGGAATATCCTGTATTTGCTCGGTGGTTAATTCAATAACTTGCTCAACAGTCGTAATGCCAACTCGTTCGAGAGCATTGTGGACTCGTGATGGTAATTGCAACAAACTCAGAGTATTTTCCGGCTCAGTTGGTTCAGTTTCAAGAAGTGGTTCCGGCTTATCTTCAGGTCTGTCAGCGGTAAGTTTCTTCTCAAAGTCACCAGTTAATTCCTTAAAGTGATCAGTTAAGATAGAGGCAGCTTGTTTTAAGGCATCCATGGGAGTAATCGTGCCATCGGTGGTTATCGTCATCTTTAAGCGGTGATAGTCGGTCGCCTGGCCAACGCGTACGTTCTCAACCTCGAAGCTTACACGCTGCACAGGTGTGAAAATTGCATCCAAGGTAATGGTGCCAATGTCACGTTGTTCTTGATCTCGAGTTTCACTTGGCACGTAGCCCCGTCCTTGCTCAACCGTACAACGCATCACCACTGCTGCTTTTTTGTCAGTTAAGGTGGCAATTAACTGTGTCGGATTAGCAATGCTAATTTCCGGTGGTACTTCAAAATCACCAGCGGTCAGAAGTTTCTCTCCCTCGGCCCGCAGAGTAATTTCCGATGGTTCAGAATTGGTACTGGAAAGGCGCACTTGTTTTAGATTCAAAATTACAGTCAGTATATCCTCTTTAACACCAGGCAGCGCAGAAAATTCATGATTCATCCCCTCGATCTTGAAGTGCGTAATGGCAGCGCCGGGCAAAGAAGAAAGTAACACACGGCGCAAGGCATTACCAACGGTAGGCCCATATCCAGGATGATATGGATATATAGAAAAGGTGGCAGTGTTTCCCTGATCTTCCTTGATGTCAACATGTTCTGGGAGATAAATTGGTTTCATAAAAGTGAGTTAAAAATAAAAGAGATTCAATTAACGTGCAAAATATTCCACAATCGACTTGATATCAACGCCAATAGCCGCTTCCGCGGCGGTCGGCTCGGCCGTGACATTAAAAGCAAAGTCCTTCGGTTGTAATTCAAGCCATGATGGTAGTGCCACATTCTGTAAACGCTTCTCAAAATTCTCAAATAATGGCTTCTTACGCTTATTATCCTTAATGCGCACAACATCTGATACTTTGAGTCTAAAGGAAGGGATAGTTACTGCTCGACCGTTAATCTCAACAATATGATGACTGGCCATTTGTCTTGCCGCCTTCCGAGTTGGTGCAAAACCAGCCCGGTACAAAGCATTGTCTAAGCGAAGCTCTAATAAAACAACTAACGTTGGTCCTGTTTCAGATTTAGCACGTGTCGCGCTAGCGTAGTAATGTTTTAATTGCCCCTCACGAATACCATAAATTCCCTTTAAGGTCTGCTTTTCATGCATCTGCTCAGCATAACGACTACGTTGGCGACGACGACCGCCACCGGAGCGCCTTGGTGGTGCGCCCTGAGGTCGTGTCGTCGCAGCTTTTTGGGTTGATGGACCTGGCATAGATTAGACCCTGCGTCTTTTACGAGCTCGTACACCGTTGTGAGGAATTGGCGTCACGTCTCGAATGGCAGTAATACTAAGCCCGGCTGATCCTAAAGATCGCACGGCTGCCTCACGTGCACTGCCAATACCTTTAACAAAAACTTTAACCTGTTCTAGACCATATGGCTGTAATCGGCCAATAACGTCACTAATCACTCGTTGCGCGGCATACGGCGTTGATTTACGCGCTCCCGCAAAACCAGCTCGTCCGGCACTGCTCCACTCTAGTACATTTCCCTGTAGATCAGTCACTGTCACAATAGTATTATTATATGATGATTGAATATAAACCTTGCCCTCGCGAACTTTCTTGATCTTTTTCTTCTTACTTGTACTTTTGGTAATCATATTTTTAAGTCAGCCTAAAAGATTATGTCTTCTCAGAAGTTGATTTGCGACCACTGCCAGCTGTTCTTCGCACATTTCCTCGCACAGTTCTAGAATTCGTGCGCGTGCGCTGACCACGCGTTGGTAAATTTTTTGTGTGTCTAATTCCTCGATACGTATTAGTGTCCTTCAAGTGTTTAATATTCCTAGAAATCTCACGTTTCAACTCACCTTCAACTGACCAGTTTGATTCAATATGGTCCCTTAAGCGCTGCCCCTCGGTACTGGTAAGATCCCGAGTTTTTGTATGCGGGTCTATGTTTACCTTATTTAGTATTTGCCCACTGGCCGAGCGTCCAATGCCGAAAATTGCCGTTAACGCAACCGAAATACTTTTTTGATCCGGTAAATTAATCCCTGAAACACGTAATGACATATCTTTTTGTTAAAATAGTAGGCACTTCCTACCTAGCCCTGACGTTGCTTGTGCTTCGGGTTTTCGCATATAACAAATACTCGTCCGTGACGACGGACAGTCTTACACTTCACACACATCTTTTTTGCGGATGAACGAACTTTCATAGAGTTTTATTCTTCAAGACGAACTGTCAGGCGACCTTTAGTGAGGTCATATGGGGACATCGCTACTCTAACCCTGTCTCCAGGCAAAACTCGAATCCTATGAACTCTCATTTTTCCCGATAGATGAGCAATGATTTCTTGACCGGCATCCAGCTTCACACGAAACTGAGTATTAGGTAGGGTTTCGGTGATGGTTCCTTCCGCCTCGACAGTGTCGTTTTTCGACAAAATTTGAACAGCTAATAAATAAAATAACCTCGCAACTGCCACGAGGAAAAACAGGCTAAGTCATACTCTTGCACCTGCATACCCAAAATCGTGACTGTGCGTATGGATACATTACTATAGACCCTCTTCGCTGTCAAAAATGATTTCATTATGGGGAAAACCTCATACTAAACTTTTCAGGATAATCTTAAGGCTGACGTTCAGGGGCAAGATCAATCACTATACGACCATTTATTCTAGGAAACGACTGGGTCCAAAAAGGCCATGTTTTAACAGAAGCGCTGCGAACACCAGCTAGACCCTCAAGGTATGCCTGGGCTTCACTTCGTGGCCGCCCGTTCAATTTCTCACGGAGCGTTTCTAATGAAATCTCCGGAATTGTCGTATGAGTTACTCTAACCGCAATAGTCGCTTGCCCTTTATCCCAACTAATATCATCCACCGTCTTTGTAAACGAGATAGGTCCGGGAAAAAGCATGAAGTTTTTATCTAGTCTTTTTTCAAGAGAGCCACGAAGATGATTTTCTAAAGCACTTTGCTCGAACCCGATGACACGAACGGTAGCTCTTGCCTGATATGGTATTTGCGACTCTCTGTCACTTTCATTCACCTTAGAAATAAATGTTTGCAGAACTTCTTCCCAGCTTTCTTCCAAGAAAACCCATCCTGTTGGCAACTCAGCCCGAATGTCCTCCTCGACCTGTCGGCGTGCCTCCTGTTGGGCAATCACCCGTGCAGCCGCCATGTCCGTATCTTTCACAACCGGCACAGTCTCGCCACTCCCACCTGTAATCGGATCGCGTATTTCTGCATAGACAACACTTCTGGCCGATTCGTCTAAAGCGGCAAAATTTAGCTTACCGCTCGATACATTACCCGAACTGCCGGCTTCAGCTGCCTCAACCTCGACAGTTATATCAGCCACCTGGTTTGTCTGAGCCGCCGGTATATTAGCAGCTGACAGCATATAATATAATTTATTGTCAGATGTGATAAGGCGACTTTGGGATTTTATTTTTTGTTCCTCGAGTGTTCGGTTAATTAAAACAACCTTACCACGGGCTTTCTCGCCAACTATTTCTGTACTAACAACTGGCGCCATGCCGCTAACCTCAAGTTCGCGGAAAAAAGAACTACCCGGAATCACGTCAGAACTAGTATTATCCTTTGCGGCGATTATGATCTTCTCATCAACAAGAAGTGGTGCTGTGCGCAAAATAAGTTGAACATCGGCTTTTGGTAGAAAAACTATAGCTGCTAAGCCTGAAGTAACACCGGCTATGGCGAGCAATATTCCAACAATGAGTCGTTCGCGTGAACCTAGTCGAAGTGAATACACTGGCACTGATCCATCATTTCGTTTACCAGAATTGAGACCGGTGCCACGAGTGGATTCCGACTGAATGACCTTACTTTTCCGGGCAAAATTAGACGCCGCAAGATCTTTTTGCTCATCGGCCGCTGAAATATGCGCTACCGGAACGCTTGATCCCCGCAGATCATGGCTGCTTATCGACTTCCGATAAGTTGATTTTGACTTGGTCTCATCCGGATTTGATCCAGCTGATGACCCGTCAAAAGATTTATTTCTAAAATTTGGCTTAATATCACGCATCAAAAAAGTTAATCTGTTATGCTAGTTAACTAACATTAACCATAGCCTTTTCTTCGATATTAATAAATACTACCGATAATCATTCTATGATGGCTCTGATCCGACGAATATCAGCACCAGCTGACTCTTCTTTTATAATTTTAAACTTTCCGGCTAAGGCTCGTGTATTCGTAACGTGAGGACCACCACATATTTCACATGATATATCACCGATTGAGTATACACTAACTTGGTTCTGGTACTTTTCCTCAAATAGGCCGATCGCTCCCAGTTCCTTAGCTTCTTTAAGCGTCAGCTGATCACGACGTACCGGAAGCTCTGCTGAAATTGCGTCATTAACAAATTTTTCAACAGCGGCAATCTCGATAGCCGTAAGTTTACGATGATATGCAAAATCAAATCGCAAACGCTCGGAGGTAATATTACTTCCCTTCTGCCTAATTTGATTACCCAGGACAGTTCTTAAGGCCTGATGCAATAAGTGCGTAGTAGTGTGGTACTTAATTGACATAGCAGAATGATCGGCGAGCCCTCCCTTAAATTTATAATCGGCGCCTAATCTAGACTTTGACTGGTGACGTTTGAAAATTTGGCGAACTTTTGGCATCTCAATTACGAGTTTCATCTCATCCGCAAGCTCTTTAGATAACTCAAGAGGAAAACCATAAGTTTGATATAGATCAAAAATTTCCTGGGCAGGAATCAATGCTCTGGGGGAACGATTTTCCGTAATTTGTTTAAAGCGTTGCAAACCGGCCTTTAGTGTCCGGCGAAATTTATCCTCTTCTTTCGTCACGGCAGCCAATATGGCGGTTTTCTTTTTAATTAAGTCTGGATATACCGACCCATACTGTGCTATAACCTCGGTGCATAAATTGGCTCCGTAATTTGTATTCAGACCAAGACTATCCGTATAACGAACAGCTCGTCGCAAAAGTCGGCGAGTAAAGTAACCTTGCTCTTTATTTGCAGGCAAAACGTCTTGGGCAATCAAAAAAGTTACCGCTCTTAGATGATCCATAATAATTCGGAAAGCTCGCGTGCTTTGTCTGTCTTGTCCATAGTGGTGGCTAGATCCTTTTTCGAGCTGTGCTCGCATATTCTCGAAAATATCTATCATAAAAACATCAGGGTTATCATTTGTCACGGCTGTTAGACGCTCAAGTCCCCCGCCAAAGTCGACGTTTTTCTGAGGTAAGGGAGAAAATCCACTAGACGTTTTTATATATTCAATAAAAACATTGTTACCTATTTCCATAAATCGACCGCAATCACAATTCACGTGACAAGGATGATTGTGATAGACAGAGCTCTCATGTAGCTGTCGCTCTGCACCAAAATCCCAGAACATTTCAGTATCAGGCCCCCCCGGTTCCCCAATCGGCATATTGGCTGGTATCCCCGCGCGCGACCACCAATTCTTGGCTTCGTCGTAATAAAATATTCTACCTTCTTGCAGACCATGCTGGGCGCCATTCCCAACGGCTTTTGCTTTAACCCCAGAAGCACCGAATAAGTTCTGCCAAAGCTCAACTGTTTTTGTATCACGAGGAATACCCAACGCATTGTTGCCAGCAAAAACGGTAATGTATAGTCTGGACGGATCCAGCCTCAAGGTCTCAGTCAAGAATTCAAAAATCCATCCAATTTGCTCAGTTTTAAAATAGTCACCTAAGGACCAATTGCCAAGCATTTCAAAAAAAGTAGTATGACGATTGTCGCCAACATCATCTATATCCTGAACACGCAGACACACTTGTGAGTCGGTCAGACGAGAACCTTGTGGGTGCTGTTGGCCTAGTAAGTAAGGAATTAAGGGCTGCATGCCAGATCCGGTAAAAAGTGTGCTTGGATCATTTTCCGGAACTAAGGAAGCAGCTGGGATCCTTTTGTGTCCGCGTTTCTCAAAAAAAGTCTGGTAATCCTCCCTCACTTGATGAGACGAAATAGTCATAGCAATATCCTATAGTCTTAGGGTGTTAGCTTCAACGAAGTTACTTGTTAGGAAATACCCTCCAGCTATTAAAAATATTTTCTTTCCTTGCTATTCTTAATCAAATTAAAGGCTTCAATAGCACTATCAACAATCGTATAAATGCTCGTGTCTGCGGCCGAGATAAGACCATATTTTTCAGCTACGTCAGTCCGTAACCATGAATCGATTGGATTCCAAAAATCCTTACCGACACAAATCACGGGCACTATTTCCATTTTGTTAGTTTGAATCAAGGTTATCATTTCAAAAAACTCATCTAAAGTGCCAAGTCCACCGGGAAAGAACACGTAAGCTTGAGCCGATGCTGATAACATGATTTTACGTGTAAAGAAATAATGAAACCCGATCCCCTTTTTGACGTAGGGATTTCGACGCTGTTCCGTCGGTAATTCAATATCGAGCCCAACTGATTCACCGCCAACCTCATGAGCACCACGATTACCAGCTTCCATAATACCCGGTCCACCACCGGTAATTACTGTAAACTTATTTTCACCCAACAATCTTCCGAGCGCTACTGCTTGCTGATACCAGCGTGATTCTGATGTCAGACGTGCCGAGCCAAAAAAAGTCACTTCACGACGAAGTGGCGCCAAAAATTCAAAACCAGCAATGAATTCCGACATGATACGAAAAATACGCCAGTTCGCATCCTCGGCAAAATTAAATGGCTTATCGATGCAAAAACGGTCATCGTTGCTGCCATCGTTAGTGGCCGGATCTGAATATTTCCTCATATTGTTTAGTATACCTCAATGGAACAGTGTCTGTTATCGTGAGTTCCAAACAGCTTAATCCTAAAAAGGTTGGCTAACGGTAGATCAGGGCAGTCGAGGTGGCCTAGGTCCGGAAAATCTGGCTGGTTTTGGCTGTTTTTCAGGAACCATAAGTGCTGGCGTAGTCCGGATTTTTTTCTCCGCACGGACAAGGGCTAAGCAATTACGGCAATACACTGGTTTATCCGGGGCCGGCTTAAAAGGGACCTGCGTTGGAGTCTGACAACGACTGCAAATAGCCGGAAATAGATCAGGCACATTTTTTGCAACAAATGTTCGATTGTCTCGAACCGGAGCCGGTGTTTTTGTGAGCAGTGTAGACAAATCTGTAATTTCTTTAATTGGTGAAGTTAATGGACTTTTTGTCGTAGCTATCCCTGCTGAATTTTGACTATTTGGAGTGATATTCTGGACTTTTTTAGCCGACCGATTTCTATCAGGTTCAGATTTTCTATCATGCTGGTCACCTTTTTTTGGATTGAGCGCCGCTTCACTCCAACGTTTAATCTTCTCCTCAATTACTTCTCGTTTTCGACCATAACGTTCCCTGGACACACTTCTCACAACTTCCGCCTTACCAAAATCTTCAAAATCAGTTGGCAACGTCGTCATACTAAATGGTTTACTACTAATACCATTGATCATCAGCTTAATATAGGCATTATACTGATTTAAATTAACGAGATCCGTCTGGGTGAAAATTGGCGCAAATTCCTTTTCTAAATACTCGGCATCAGCTGCCCCTACGCGAAAAGATATTGTAGTGCCGACGTTACCAAAAACGGCATCTCGAACCGGTTCTTCCATTTGCGTAATGTATTGGTGAGCAATCGTTAAATTAAGATGATATTTTCGGGCTTCTGACAGTATGTCGGCGAACGATTCAGTCGCAAAATTCTGAAATTCATCTACATATAAATAGAAATCTTGACGCTCGCTTTCCGCAATACTGGCGCGATCCATAGCGGCCAATTGAATACGATTAATAATCATGGCTCCGAGTAAAGCTGAATTATCTTCGCCGATCTTACCTTTAGACACATTAATCAATAAAATCTTGTTATTATCCATGACGTCCCTCATATCGATGGTACTTTTCGGCTGGGCCATAATATTACGAATGATGGCACTCGATAAAAGCTGACCAACTTTATTCTGGATTGGAGAAATCGCCTCCGAACGAAAACGCTCATTGTATTGAGCAAATTCATTTGTCCAAAAAGCCTTGACCACGGGATCTTTAATCTGTTCAACTACCTTAACTCGATAGGCTTTATCAGACAGGACACGTAGTATCCCTAAAATTGTACTGGAGGGGTAATCCAGCAGCGCCAAGATCGTATTCCGCAAGATATATTCAAGTCGTGGCCCCCACGAGTCAGCCCAAATCTTTTTTAGGGAACTGACTAAACCTGAGGCGACTAAATATTTATATGCTGGATCCGTAGCTTCGAGAACATTAAAAGCGACCGGGTTATCGACGTCTGACGGATCAAAATATACCACATCATTCACACGATTTGGCGGGATAGCTCGCAATAAATTTTCAACGGCATCACCGTGAGGATCCACTAAACAGACACCTCTGCCTGCGACAATATCCTGAGCGACAAGGTTTTCCAGCAGTGTTGACTTGCCTACACCTGTTTTCCCAACAATATAAATATGCCGTCGACGATCATCTGGGTATATGCCAAAGGGCCTAGCTTGACCACGAAAATTAGTTTGACCAATTACGGCGATATCCTCTCTTTGCGGCTTCAGACGGTTCATATATTGTTCATGAAAAGACGAAAATGGAGCGTTTTTGTTCTATACATACGGCACATTTGAAGGTGGACTACCTGCCCCGGCCGCGGCACGTTCGATGGCCGGCGCACGTACATAACTAACAGGCATATGATATATCGTTGCCAGTTCTTCCGCATTCATCATATAACCTGCCTTATCACCCCAAAAATCACGCCATTGATAGTTTAACAGCATTGTCCGTTGACGATAAGCTCGACGAGTTTGCTTCAGGATAAGATTCGGCCCGTTTGTCTTGGTTGCGCTGTCTGGTTTAAAACTATTCATGTGAAAGCTATTAAATTGTTTGAAAGCACCAATCGCTTTACCATAATTTGGTTTATGTAGTTTACCAACTGGCGCAATGTGAATTACACGAATCAGTGTTTTAAAGCCGGTTCTGGATACTTTTTGTAATATACCCTTCATTTCCGCATCTTGGGAGGGATTGTAAATTCTAAACTGAATATCCCTCTGGCTTGATTCAGGCTCGAGTGGCCCAGAGGTAGCCACTCGCAAAAGTTCTCCGGGAATTACCGTGGCAAATTCCCATAATTTACCCAATAAACCTAGGTCTTTCTCAGTTTTATCTCCGGCTAATTCGGCAATTTTTGCATGCCCTCGTTTTGACCACTGCTCAATGGTATCGGAGGCGACCGGTTTTATCAGGATTTGAATCCAAAAGTGTTCCCCTTCATTAACATTAGTAAATGCTTCAATTAAGGCTTGATGTGGATCGATGAATGTCTCATCCTCAGCGAAGGAATCTTCAAATTCAAGATATGTTCTAATCGGATAAATGTCATCTTTAGACAAATGAATCTCGGTGCCAAAAACCTCAATGGTTTTGCCAATATCCTGATAGGAGAATTCTTGTGAATAATCTTCGACTTCCTGAATCTCTGCTGTCGGATATTGACCGTAGATTACACCTTCTATGAACTTGGCATGACCCGTCGGGACCACTATTATGTAGCGAGCGCGTCCTTTCGAACATTGAATTTCACAGCTATACCACGGCAAAAAATAACCCTCAAAAAGTCGCTCAATGACATCAGGATCCTTATGTACCCCACCCCATACCTCGATGGCATTTTCGAATGCTTTAGGCGATATTGTTGATTCAGGAGGGATCTTTATTTGGTAGTGTGTCCATTGGATTGCCGCGGTATAGTCAATATGACGCAAGAGTATATATGTCTCCCAAGCTATCCATAAGGCTAAGAAAACAAGCAAAAGCCAGCCCCAAGTCAGAGCAACGTCCGAAAGTTGGGCCACGACACTAACAGCAGTTTCACTTAAGGACATAGTATTATTATACCATTACTGCTCAGCGGAGCCCTATATTGCATCAGCTGCCTTTGGTTGCGATAACCTTCGCTGTTAAGGCCAGTTAAATCTATTTTCGGACGGTATAGCGATTCTCAGGTGTGCGCACAAAGCGGTCCTGATTTTGCAAACCTAGTAAAATAGTATTTTTCTTCACATGTCGCTGGGCGAGCACAGCGGCTATAACCTCTTCACGGGTTAACGGTGTCACCGCTTTCCGTAGTAAATTCTCAATGACATCAGCCACGGTGCCAGGAACATAACCCCACTCAGTGAGACCATATAATCCTCGGCCGACGAGTACAAACCGGTTATCTTTAATAAGCTCGTTATGAACGGTTTGTGGATTGGCTTTCTTATGATTAAAAGAGGCGTTGTTAATTAGATCAGTAATTTTTGTAAAATGTTCAGGTTTACTATGACGACGCAATACCGCATAGGCCTTGTCCCCAACTCCTCGAGGACGTGTTTCTGACCAGTCTATTAAACCCCACTCTCCAAACGGAGTCTTATCAATTAGTTTACTGGCAGTGAGGTGAGCATATATATAATTTACGGGCAGCATTTCGGATGTCGCCGTGAGATGATTACGAATCTGCTGGAATAATTCATCTTGAACTAAAGGGTGTCGCTTGTGTTGAAGAGCGTGTTGAGCGGCATCAACTATTCCGGTGCTGTGCTCAGTAATGAGCCCGGGATGCTGCCAATGCGGGGCGAAATGAATGTGACGAACAATAAATCGATATGGTTCCAACACATCAAGGTAAAATACAATAATTGCTGCTCTGGCATGGTCATGACTTAACTGTTCCTGTAATGCCTGGACGACATGATCTTCAGCCATGATGCCGCCATGGTTCTTAAATAATTGCTCGAATAAGATTGAAACAGGTGATAATGATTCTCCAAGTTCCAGTAATACTTTCTTAGCTTGAGCTTGTATTTGTCGGACACGTTCTCGGGTGATACCGTACTCAGCTCCAATACTCTCTAACGTTTCAGGTTCGTTCGAAACTAAGCCGTAACGTCGTGTCATAATGTCACAAGACCGTTTGTCTAACACTGCCAATAAAGTATCAGTTGTTTTCTCTAAGTTAACTTCTGGTGAATACATAATTAAAATAGTTAGTCTTTTTTAACAATAGTAGTAACTCCGTCTTATACCACACCCCTGTAAAACTGTAAAGATAGCAAGTTTTTTTGCCGAAAGGTTTAGTGGCGACTTTAGCGTTATGAAAAGAGTATAGCACTCCATTGACGTTAAGTCAATAATAATGCCTTATATTCATCTATATAATCCAAATAATGGCTTTTATAAGCTCATATAGATGGATAAATTGTCATGTTTTGAATTTTAAGCCATTGATCAATTTCCGCAAATAATAATCAAGATCACCAGCAGTAAGTCCAAAGACAATATCAAAATTTTTAACAGCTTCTTGCAGCAGCGAGTTCAATTCACTAAAATCACGAAGATACCACGACTGAATTTTTCTTTGTTGTAAGGATTCTAATAATTGTGTGTCTGTATGGGTGTCATTAACTTGGCCTCGCGCTTGATATGTTGGACAAACTATGATCGCATCTGATGCACTGAGGGCTTGAATATACTGAGAAAAGAATGCGCCAAGTCTCTCATTGGTATGAGGTTCAAAAACTACCAGTAGTTTCTTATGCGGAAAATATTCCCTAGCTGCTTGCAAGGTGGCGGCTATTTCCGTCGGGTGATGAGCATAATCGCTGAATATTTTACGTCCCATAAATTCTCCTAATAGTTCAAAACGCCGACCTAACCCGGGAAATGTCCCAGTTGCCTCCTGGGCTATAGTTCGAGAGACGCCTAGTATTCCAGCCATAGCGATCGCTAAATGCGCGTTTTGTTGCATATGCTTGCCAGGTAAAGACAAAGGGAGTTTCTCGGCTGATAAATCAACTAATAACGTTTTTTTAGGCCAGGGCAGTCGATCTTTAAAGGCCATATATAGACTTTTATGTGTCACGACTGTGCCATTCGGAACAAGCCTTTCTAAAAAATTGCCAAAACTGGCAAGGACGTCATCAAATGACCGGAAATAATCGGGATGGTCAAAATCTAGAGAGGTAATAATTATATCGGCCGGTTTTAGGGCCATGAAGTGATCCATGTACTCATCGGCCTCAATAATAAAATATTCGCTACTCCCGACACGGGCATTACGATTTTCCCAAGCCGGCACGGCTGCACCTACCTGAACAGTTGGATCGAGACCGGCCATGACCATGATGTGCCCAAGAAGGGCCGTGGTTGAAGATTTCCCGTGGGTTCCAGCGACCGCAATCGTCTTATAGTCTTGGGTTACAAGGCCTGCAGTTTCAAAGGCACTTAATTGTGTACAGGCCACCTCTTGAGCTGCCTGTCGCCAGGGATGTGTTATTGGCAATGCATCAGAGTAAATCACTGCGTCAACTTGGGACAAGGTCGACTGAATGCTAAGCGGCTCAATGATTTTATAAGGGATCATTGTGGAATCATTGCTTACACGCTCATATTGGGCATCAACACCAATAATGTTAATTCCCTTACTTTGTAATATATGCGCTAGGGCGCGCATTGCCTGTCCGCCAATCCCCAGTAAAAGTAGGGTACTTCCCCTATTTAATAATGCTAACTTTGCTTTCATATGTTATTGCAGATCTTTTTTTAACAGACCCGGTTTCACACCGACAGATTTTCACTGATGAATTCGAGAAATATGGCAGACATTAGACCATACTACGCTTTGCCGTAAATTCGTATATAAGATTGGTCTCATAAAAAAGCGAGTTCAACTCGCCGTTTGTGCGTAAATGGGAACGTTTCCCTTGGCTAATGAGTAAACCAAATTGCTGATATCGCGAGCGGCGCGCGGTCGATCAAATGATTTAATTCTAACGGCAAATTCATGTCGTAGATCAGAATTCATCACTAATTCCTTTATACTCTGTTCAAATAAATTAACTCCAAGATTTTCGGGATCGAGTACTCGAGCGGCGCCAGATTTTTCAAAGACGGCAGCATTCGAGCGCTGATGAGTGCTAACATCGGCTGGCAGCGGTATTAAGAGTGCTGCCCGACCAAGACGGGCCAACTCTGCCAGCACAGTGGCGCCGGCACGTGATACGACAACATCGGCTGCATTTAAGATTGTTTCTATATCAGTCGATACATAAGGCAATGCGTGGTAGCGCTGTTTGTAACTAGAAGTCTCTAACATTTTTCTAGCCAGCGACTCAACGGCTGAATATTCTCGCTCACCAGTAATGTGAAGTATTGATGCATCCATAACAAGGCGTGGCAGAATTTTTAATATTAGTTCATTAATCTGACGAGCCCCCTGGCTACCACCGAGGATTACAACCGCCAAGTCGTCAGGGGATAAATTGAGCCTTTGTTTTGCTTCCAGCTGAGACATTCTACCAAAATCTGATCGAACCGGCGTGCCGGTAACAACTGTCTTAGAAGCTTGGGCCAAAAGTTGCTCCCGAGCTTCATCAAAGCTAAGCGCGATGGTCGAAGCAAATCTGGCCAAGTGCCTGGTTACCGACCCGGGTACCGTATCGGAGTCATGCATTAGAATCGGTATGCGAAATAGAAAAGCAGACAAAATTACCGGTACGCTGCCATAGCCACCTTTACTAACGACAACATCCGGCATGAGACGCCAGAGAATAACAATGGCCATAATTACTCCTACGGGCAAACGGAAAATAATATCAATAATGTTTTGGCTTGATGGATAGCTTCTCAATTTACCTGAAGGTATTGCAAAAACGGGTACCGCTAACTGAGCAAATAGTTCGCGTGCTCGCTTATCAGCTACACCTACAAAGTAAAGTTGTAGTTCATTTGGATCTAGTCTTTTCGGCAAACCTGTGCGCTGCTCGAGATGAGTAACTCTTAGCGTCTCAATTATCGGAGCAAAAGGAATTAAATGTCCGCCTGAACCCCCACCCGTAAAAACAATGCGCATAAATTTCTAGGTTATCATTGCTCTAGATATTAGATAATTGTACCAGTGTATTTCATGAAACATGTGTGTAACGAGAAATATTCAGTAGTATACCTGCTGCTAGTAACATCATGACAAGAGATGAGCCACCATAACTGATAAAAGGCAAAGGAATACCTGTTAGTGGTGTAATGGCCAGGATCGATCCTGCATTAATGAATGTTTGGCTGGTAATCCAGGTTGTTATTCCGACGGCGAGCAGGCGTCCAAAAATATCCGGGGCTCTTTGGGCGATAGCGAAGCCTCGCCAGGCAATGATTGCAAAGGCGATCAATACTAAAATTATGCGGATCAAACCAAGTTCTTCTGCCATGATTGCAAAAATTGAGTCTCCTGCCGGCTCAGGTAAAAATTGATATTTTTGCCGGCTTCGGCCGAAGCCAAGTCCCCACAATCCACCGCTGCCAACGGCGAGTAGGGCTTGATTTATTTGATACCCTACTCCCTGGGGGTCAAGTTCAGGATGCAGGTAAGTAATAATGCGGTTTAATCGATAAGTAGCAGTATTGACCAGGATGAGAAAAAAGGCGACTCCGGCCAGACCCAATCCCGCAATGTGCAACAACCGAAAACCTCCGGCAAATATCATAGCTGCTGCAATTATGATAATACTCATTAAAGTGCCAACATCTGGTTGAAGAACGATTAAAGCGCAAATGACCGACATGATAATCAGAAACGGTATAACGCTTTTTGAAAAGCTTCGAATGTCAGTGCCTTTAACCTCGAAAAGTGCGGCTAAATACAGAATAAAGGCCAACTTGACGATTTCAGTTGGTTGAACAGTAATGGGTCCAAGACCGATCCATCGGCTAGCCCCAGCGGACGTGACCGCTAGCCCAGGGATGAAGACCAATATCAGCAGTACGACCGAGAGAAGTAGACCTGGTAAGGCGAGCAAACGCCAATTGCGATACGGTACAAATACAGCTGCCACAAACGCAAATAAACCGACGGTGCCCCCATAATAAAGTTGATGTTTGAGAAAAAAGAAAGTATCACCGCGAAATTTTTCAGCGACCACTGCTGATGCTGAAGTAACCATAATCAGCCCAAAGAGAGTTAAGCCTATAATAATCAATAACAAAACAGGGTCCACCCGACCGGCTGGTTTACGTGCCACCATATATTCTAATCTTACAGTGCTCGCACCGCTTGTCGAAATTGTTCTCCTCGATCAAATTCGTGTTGAAAGATTCCAAAGCTTGTCGCCCCAGGTGAAAGTAAGACGACGTCATGTTCATGAGCCAAGCGATGTGCAATTTGAACTGCTTCAATCATAGATGAAGCTACCTCAATTCTTGGACTGATGCGATATCGTGCCTCTATTTCCATACGCATTAAATTTGTAGCTGTACCCGGTAGAAAAACAATGCCTCGAATGCGCATGTGCGGCAGTATTTCAGCTAGTTCATCAAACTTTAATCTTTTATCACTGCCGCCAAGTATTAAAACCATATGTCGACGATCGATAGAGCGTAAGGCAGCGATGGTGGCATCCGGAATAGTCGCCGCCGAATCATTAATGTAGGTAACATCATCTTTGACGGCAATACGTTCTAAGCGATGTTGCAGAACTTCAATATTACCGGCATGCATACGTAGTGTTTCTGGCCGAACACCGTTGCTCCAAGCTAGATAAATACCAGGTAAGGCATTGCGGACTGCATGGTCGCTGCTCAGGCGCAATGCATTGACTGCAAACAAGCGTAACCGTCCTGATATTGGGCTATCTGTTTCAATCGTGATGACTCCTCGATCGATGCAAATCCCTGGACCCGGTAATTTATTACCCAAAGAAAACCAGAAGACTCGTCCTGGAATAACATTGGCCCAAGCACGCACGCGAACATCATCATAATTAAGTAGCGTTCTATCCGTCACGCGCTGATGGCGCACGATCGCTTGCTTGGTCCATTCATATTCTTCAAACGATTTATATGTATTGAGGTGGTCACTATATAAACTTGTAACAACAGCGGTATGCGGACTTATTTTATATTCCTCGAGGCCTTCTAAACGCCAACTCGATAACTCGAATACTACTAGGCTGTCTGAACGCAGCTTTGTCAGAGCCGCTAGAGGTGAACTTCCTTCAACGCCAATGGGCACAACCTGGCCAAATTTTAGGCTGAGGAAATGGGCTAAAATGTGAGTTGTTGTGGTTTTACCCTTTGATCCTGTAACGCCAATAATATTTTCCGTCGGAGAATATTTGAAAAAAAGACTTGAATCCATTTCGATGGGGATATCATGCGACCGAGCCAGTTTTAGATACTGAGAGTCGCGTGGAATTGCTGGGTTACGCAAGACCATATCAGCCTGAATAAAATCTCCGTCACGATGCTGTCCTAAAACCCACTCTATATCTGATAAATCGTTTAATTTTCCAAGGGTTTCTTTAAGCTGATCTTTTGTTTTGATATCCGTTACAATCAAACGCGCTCCTTGGTTGTGCAACCATCTTATGTTACCTGCTGCGCCGCCATGAACACCCAGCCCCATCACCACAACTCTTTTGCCATGTAGGTTTGTATTCATTAATTTACATCTAAAAACTATAACCAACTGTGCCGCATTTGTTTCACATGTTGATTATGATTTTTTATTATGTTGCTATCCTAACTTTTTTGTTTCTTGAAGCTTTATTTAAGATGGTGCTGCTGTAATAGTAGTTTTTTCCCAGCTTCAAGCGACCACGATATTACCACCTTATGAAAGTATGGGCGAAAAGCAAGAGTTGTAAAACACCATTTAGTCAATGGCCGTTAACATTTGTCGTTAGCTCTTATGGGTCCCATGGTCTTATGCGGTGGTTTTCGGCCAATTAAGTTAAATTGTACCAGAAGAAATACGGCTGCTTGCAGTTTTATTATAATAACGTATTACCACGACCAATTAATCCTATGACAAGTCCGATGCCGGCAAAAACTGCTGAAATAATCCAAAAACGCATTGTTACTTTTGCTTCTGGCCAACCAATAGCTTCAAAATGGTGGTGGATTGGTGCAGATAAAAATACCTTTCGTCCAAAAATCTTTTTTGATAGCACTTGCACAATAACTGACGATGATTCAAGAACCAGAGGAAAAGCAATAATCGGCAGAACTAAAGCTGAATTGGTCAGCATGGCAATGATACCCAGGGTTGTACCGAGGCTCATCGCCCCGGTATCACCCAAAAAAAACCGAGCTGGGGGTACATTAAACCATAAAAAAGCCAGTAGCCCACCGACAAGAGCAGCACAGAACATGGCCAATTCAATCCGGCCAATGCTAAAAGCTAAGGCGGTAAAAGCCGAATAACTAAAGAGCAACATACCGCCGGCCAAGCCGTCGAGGCCGTCTGCTTCGTTGACTGAAAACGCTGTCGCAACGATGACAAACATAAAGAGGGGAATATACCACCAGCCAATTTCAAAGTCACCGACACTAGGAACATGAATAATACTCCACTCAAGTTTGTAATAAAACCAATAAGCACCAAAAGCTGCAACTATTGTATAAAGTATTAGCCTTTGACCTATATGTAAGCCCCCACCGGAGGGACCAATTTTTCTCACATTTAGGTAATCGTCGACGAAGCCGACAATAGCCGAAGCTATGAGCGCACCTAATGGCAAAAGTGTCTGCGGACGAGTTAAAAAATTTAGGGTTAACGTCACTTGAGATGGAATTAAAACTGACATTACCCAAAATAGCCCGGCTAATAGCGTGACACTGCCCCAAACTATGATGCCCCCACCAACTGGCGTGCCAGCTTTGCGAGCATGTAGTTTGGAATAAATTGGCGTGGCGCCTGTATTACGAATGCTTTTTCCAAAGCGATACTTATAAAGATAATGCGTTAAAACGGGAGTCAAGCTAAAAGCGACAATGAAAGTTAAAATTGCCATACCAAGAACACGGGTTACCGCAATAACCTGTTCCGGATTTTCAAAAAAACCATACATAGAGGCTACTGCCAAGTATAGTTGCGCCAGATCCACTCGACCAGCACTTTCATATCCTGGAAACGCGCCTGACTTTCCAGGATAACTGCTCCGATATACTGACCGTTTACACCACGTGTAATAATAACCAAATTCTCCCCAGCTTCACGAGTATAGCCGGTCTTGGCCGCAATAATCGGAACATAGGTTTTCAACAATTCATTTGTCGATACATATGAGCGCTGTGCTCCTTCTTTGGTTATCAAAACACCTTTGGATTGTGCTAAATATTTGCCAAGTCGTGGTTCATTAACCACTAACAACATCATTTTTTGCACATCACGAGCAGTTGAATATTGCTCAGCTCCCGACAGGCCCGTCGCATTGGCTACTTTTGTATCAAATAGGCCATTATTTAATGCATACTTGTTAGCCAGACTAACAAATTTATCTTCAGTGCCAGCTACGGCTTCGGCCAAGGCTACCATTGCATCGTTCGCAGAAGCAATTAATCCAGCCGCCAGCAGATCGTCGACACCAACCATGTGGCCGATCGGCAGTTGTATATCGGCACCAAGACGCTGTGTTTGAATAACTGAAGAAGTAATGGGTACTACTTTTTCAGCCGGCAATTCACTAACTACAACTAAAGCCGTTAGTAATTTACTCAGGCTCGCTATTGGCCGGCGCTCATTTGGCATACGTTCATATAGCACCTGGCCGCTGTTTATATCCCAGACTAAGGCCGCTTTAGCTGTTAAGACGACATCAATTGATTCACCTGTTAGGCGAGGTAAAACAGATGCTTGCTTGTCTGCCACTGTCACCTGGACATTAGATTCAATATCTGGACATTTAGCGTCTGCTGGAGCTGAAGTTAGCCAACAACTGAGTGAGATAAATATCGCGTGAAGAAGAGTCATAAATCATTACGGTTCAAGAAAAGCAGTAACTGTTTCATGCTTAGACAGAATTTCGAAGTCAGGTAATTCGGTCACCTTGGTAAGACCAAGATTCTGCAAGAATTCTTCACTGACTACATAGTGAGGCGTGTGTTCATTTTCACTCAGTTTTCGAACCAAGCCACGAGATTGCAGTTGACGAATAATGCGCCGCGAGTCAACACCACGAATTAGTTCGATTTCTGCGCGTGAAATTGGCCCACGATAGGCAACAAGAGAGAGAGTTTCGGCAGCCGCTCCTGATAATTCCTGTATTTCATCCTTTCCGTAAGAGGCTAAAAACGAGGCAACATTGGCAGCAGTGACCAGTTGGAGGTGCGTCTTTGTCTCAATAATAGTTAGTCCGTGTGCCGCGAAACTAGCGATCAGTTCAGTTAAATACAACTGAAGCTCGTCCGGAGTACATTCGATCAGGCGAACCAATTCAGACCTCTCTACGGCTTCACCGGCCAGAAACAACAGCGCTTCGATTTTTTGTGCCTGGGGACTCATAATGAATAACTAGACGGCTGGTCGACCACGAAGCACTAATGGTCCAAAGCTTTCTGACTGCTTAATCAGCAGTTTTTGCCGCCGCACTAGCTCAAGAACAGCTAAAAATGAAACGGCTATGGTAGCTGCGTCCTGATTAACGACCGCTTCATGAAATATCAGCTCTTCAACAGCTTCTAGCCGTTCTTGAAAAAGATGTAAACACTCCTGTAGTGAGCGTCCTCGGGGACGCAAATGACGCCGCTTATCCTGAGGTTCTTTCATTCTTTGAATTAGAGTGTGCATTAGAACACACAGATCAGTGGCTACCATCGGCGGAAAAGTAATTTCTCTGTGCACTGGCAAGCGTACTGCCCGAGGATATAAGGTAACAACACACCACCGGGTCCGCCAATACTGAGCTTGTTGTCGGTACAACTGATAAATACGGATTCGGTCGGTAAGCTCTAATACTTCGTCGGCTTCTCCAGACTGTTCTATCGCCGGTAACAGATGCCGCAGTTTTATCAGCAGAAGAGTAGAGGCCACAACGAGAAAATCAGCCACTAGATCCGAACTAACCGCGTGAGTTCGGACATGTCGGACGAAAGAGTCTGTGATCAGTGCCAAATAAACTTGACTAATATCAACTTTATCGGCGCGAGCAAGCTCGAGAAGAAGGTCAAACGGACCTTCCCAATTTTCAATCTGAACAGTTGGCAATTTTAATAGCGGCGTATCCATAGCACTATGTAATCGTATGCCACTACCGGACAATGGCAAATTCATAAAACAAACAATATTTCGACTAGGTCCTAATTAGTAACGAGGGGTAAAGATCTACCTCTGTATTTCCAAAAATACTGTATGGCCGATTTGATATGTGCCCTGGTTGCCCAGTTTGTGAGGACACCGAACAGCGGACTACGCCGACTAGTTTGTTGATAAAAATGAGAAAAATGGGCTTTTGGCACATAGACAACTCGCCAGTTTTTCTCCCAAAAACGTCTTGCCCAATCAACGTCTTCAAAATAAAGAAAAAATCTTTCATCCATCCTGCCAACTCTTTCAACGGCTGAAGCTCTTAGACATAAGCAGGAACCCATAAGCCATTCAACATTTAGTGTTGAGGTGTGATCAGTGTCTTTCATTAAAAAGCGATTAATTTCACGCTGACCAAACTTTGTTCGGCCAAAAAATGTTCGGCGTGCGATCACTGTCCAAGGCGTATAGAATCTGAAGCAGGAATATTGCAGCCTGCCGTTCGGGTAAAGTAGCTTCCCGCCCGACAAGCCAACATCTTGATGCGCATCCATAAATGAAAGTAAAGTTTTGATTGATCCGGGCAGGGCAATGATGTCTGGATTCAAAACAAGATAATATTCACCGATTGATTCGGCTATCCCCTGATTGACTGCCGCTCCAAATCCGCGATTAGTGTCATTCGTAATAACTTTTACCTCTGGAAAATCCGACTGCAAAAACGGCACACTATCATCGCGTGAGGCATTATCAACAACAATAATTTCATGATCAGTCGGCAGCTGTGACACCAGTGACTCAATACAGGCGGCTGTCATCGCCCCACTGTTATAATTAACAATAATCGTTGATAGTTTCATAGAAGTTCGCTCTTAGTTCAAGCTTTTACGTTTTGCTAACATGCGAGGCAGACCTCGTAATGTATCTAACCATGTTCCGATAAACGGAGGGTAGAGAAGTGTAATAAATATAAAGGTAATTAAACGAAGACCGATAAAAACTATCCGCGTAGCGAGCTGCCATATTGTAGCATTCTTAGCTAGCATCCAAAGCCAATTTCTAAATGAATATCGTGTTCGTTCATCACTCAGGCGCTGTTTAAACAGTACGGGGTGCAAACTCCAGCCAAATCTACCCTGACTTGCTCGTGCCCGTGTGTGCAGCCCGACATCTATCGGTATGTAGCGAACATGCCAACCAGCCTTGTTGAGGCGCCAACCAAGATCGACATCCTCCTTGTATGCAAAAAAATCATTGTCATAAACTTCGCCACCAGCGTATGCAACGCCTTTTAAAGCCTCTAATCTATAAATTGCGGCGGCGGCTGTAACAGCAGAAACATTTTGTTCGGACTCATATTGCCCAACGTCACGATGGCCCGCTCCACGATCGATACCATTTAGGGTTAAGGAGAGCACTATACCAGCGGAATCAATTATTGTTTCTACTTTGTTTAGCCCGCGTATTATCTTTCCCTGAGCGGCACCTAGTTTTAAGTCAGCAAATGCCTCAATTAGTTTCTTAACACCCGGCCAATTTATGATAAAGTCAGGATTTATTACCATGACTAGATCTGTCTCGCAATACTTAAAACCAAGATTGTGCCCCCCGCTGAAGCCTAAGTTTTTAGTTGAGGTGATAACGTCAGCTTGCGGCAGCTGTGATCGCACCAATGAAACCGAAGAATCACTTGAAGCGTTATCAATGACTCGAACAACTACACTTTTGTCAAGTATATTAGCCATAGAAAGTAGTGCCGACGGCAGATGGCCAGCGCTGTTCCAAGTAACCAATTGAATTGTTAGTCTGTTTAACACAGCCTTATACTAATGCGCCAGCACCTTAGGCACTACTGTCCAGATTGACGGAAAATATCTAGTAAAATCATGTTTATGAACGCAGATGATAGTCATGTATACAATATAGACGTAATGGTGGCAAACAGTGGCAAATACAACTAATCTAAAAATATGATGTGGGCTATTTTTGTGAACATTCTTGGCATGACGATCGTCATGCTGACTTTATTGTCACAGGTCGAACTGTGGCAGCGCAAGGAATATCGGTTGGATCGCCTACGGGCCTATCTGCGTGACACTGCTGTGAATCAGTATGCCAGCATTTTATTTGTCGCTTTATTTATGATCGCTGGGGGTTGGACAATGTTTATTTACGGGGACGACATATCGGCATCGGCATTTGGGTTGTCTGCGCTGAGCATATTAACAGTTTATCACGTCATGAAAATCAAGCAGCGAGGTATTTATCGACCATGCTTCACACCCAAGGCAATCTTGATAGGCACCCTAGCTGGACTTGGGTTAATTATTCCAATTATTTATGTTCTTACCTTTCAAATCGTGATTTCGGTCCAGTGGACGACAATAATACTATTAGCTCCTATCGTGACGGCTTTTAGCGTTGGTTTCGTCAATATTGTCACGCATATACGCAAACGTAAGATGATAGCTGCCGCGACACGTTTGCGTCATGATCAAAAAAATCTTGTAGTGGTTGGTATCACAGGAAGTTTTGGTAAAACTTCGACAAAATTTTTCCTTCACCAAATTCTCAGTTATGTCGGCTGCTCCCATTTAGTGACACCCAAGAGATTAAATTCTGTGTTTCCAGTCGCCCAGCACATGCTTAAATCTCTTTCGTCGCAAACAGAAATATATGTTGTCGAAATGGGAGCATACAGACGCGGCGAGATTGCTGAACTGGTTCAACTTACTCAACCCCAAATTGGCGCCATCACCGCTATGGGTAATCAACATCTGGAACTTTTTGGCACTCAAGAGAAACTGGTGCAAGCGAAATGGGAATTAGTTGCCGGATTGCCAGCTGATGGTATTGCCGTTCTCAACGCCGATGACCAGCGCATTAGAAAAATGGCTCGACATGAAAAAAGGCGTATTGTCTGGTATTCCGCGCAAAAACCAGCTGATGTTTACATTACGCACTTGCAGTTTCTATCAAAAGAAATATCGTGTCAGCTTCATATTAGAAGAGAGACTTTTAAGGTCATTATTCCCTTACTTGGTGAGGGTAGTTTAATGAGTGTTTTGTCGGCCTGCGCGTTGGCGTTATCACTCGGTTTACAACCTAAAGACATAGCCGAAGCGCTACATACACTTAAGCCTGTACCTAAAACTATGGAACTGCGATCCGCTATTAGGGGTGCGACAATTATCGACGATAGCTATTCAGCCAATGCTGCCAGCGTGCAGGACGCGATTAATCATCTTAGTCGTTTCCCTCAGCAGTCGAAAATTGTTGTCTTGATGCCTCTTATTGAACTTGGCTCGGCCGCAGCGACCACACACCGACAGATTGGGCAACAAATTGCGAGATCTGGTTTAAAAGCCATTGTTGCCGGTGTAAACTATCGCCATGATATTATGGCTGGTTTTGCAACTATTAAAGAATCAAAAGCAACAATTTCTTTTATCAGTAATCCAAATAAACTTCAAGCCAAACTAATTGCCATGCTGCACCCAGATACCGTTATGCTCTTGGCCGGAAGATTACCGAAAAGTGTCCGCCGGGCAGTGCTTAGATAGTTGATCCGTCGTATCAGGTTTTTCTCATGCTTACATTTTATGCGACCTATTGTCATTTCATTATCACCTAATACAGAGCCAGACGATATTCGCCTTGCTTGGCGAACACTTCTGCAATCATGGCGCTGGAAAAATGACAATTTTTGCGTCAATATTGAACATGAAATCTCAGAGCTAATGGCCGGCCAATCTTGTGTTTTAACAAGCTCTGGGCGAGCTGCATTATATTACGCTCTGCAAAGTCTTGGTATTGGGGTGGAGGATGAGGTTATCGTCCAAGCATTTACGTGTCTGGCTGTACCAGCGGCGGTAGTTTGGACTGGAGCAACACCAGTCTTTGCTGACATTGAAGAAACAACATATAACCTGGATCCAAGTTCGGTCGAAGATAAAATATCACCAAAAACTAAGGCCATCATTTTGCAACATACTTTCGGCCTGCCAGCCAATGTGATTGCTTTACGTGAAATTGCTAAGAAAAAAGGTATCCTTTTAATTGAAGATTGCGCCCATAGTTTCGGCGGATGGCAAGAATCCAATCCCTTGGGCACGCTTGGCGATCTGGCAATTTTGAGTTTTGGACGTGATAAGACAATATCAAGTATCTTTGGTGGCGCCGTGGTAAGTAAAAACGCAAAATTGATCGGAAAAATAAGAGCGCGCCAGAAGGCTTTACCCTTACCGCCGGTGTGGTGGAATGTGCAACAACTATTACACCCCATCCTGTTATCAATTCTTGTGCCGCTATATTTTAAAGGCGGCATTGGCAAAATTCTTCTTGTGATTGTTCAAAAATTAAAAATCCTCAGCCTGGCTGTATCAGCCCAAGAAAAAACGGGTGACAGACCAAATTTCCTTGGCTGGCAGTTCTCACCGGCTTTAGCGCCCCTGCTGTTAAAACAAGTGAAAAAGTTGCGCCGCTATACTGAACATCGCCGGCGCGTGGCATACCTTTATGCCGAAGCGCTCAAATTGTCAGATGAGATAATAAAAAATCTCGATAACGCTGCTTGGCTTCGTGTTCCCTACCGTGTCAAAGATGCTTCGGACGTACTTATGAAAGCGCGGCGTCACCGTATACTCTTGGGTGACTGGTACAGCACTCCAGTTACACCTTGCTCTCCTAGCAAATCTGACATAAGCCATTATAAAATCGGATCATGTCCTGTTGCGGAAAAGCTGTCGAAAGAAACTATTAATTTGCCAACTTATCCTCTAATGACAAGGTCTGATGTAGACCGTGTTATTAGCTTTGTGAAGTCTTGAGCTAAAAATAGTTCGCGAGACGTTAACTAAGAGTAAATTTTTTATAAGTTTATGGAAATTCGAGAAATCAATGATCAGCAAACCTGGGAGCATTTTATCCTGCCATTATTGCCAAATACTTTTCTTCATTCCTGGGAGTGGGGGCAGGTCCAAGCACACAGTGGAGAGGATACATGTTATCTAGGTATCTATGAGAATGGTCTACTTCTTGGTGTAGCCCTAGTCATCACTGTAAACGCTCGTCGAGGACGTCATTACCTAATTCCCCACGGCCCCATCTTAGCTGATCAACAATCCTTTGACGCCGTTCTTCCCTTACTAATTGATTATCTGCAGGCCAAAAGTACCAGCGAACGGGTAGTAGCGCTTCGCATCGCACCTTTACTACTCTCAACTACCAAGAATGACAAATTGTTCAAACAGCTCGGTTTTAGATTAGCTCCGCTGCATGTGCATGCCGAAAGAACCTGGCTACTTGATATCACAGCTACCGAAAATTACTTATTCAACAATATGCGTAAGACGACCAGACATGCCATCAATAAAGCTAAAGGCGCTGGTATTAATATTGAAACCGTAGCTGGTGACTCTGCCGGTGATCGATTTTGGCCACTGTCTGAGCAAACTCGCAACCGCCATAGCTTTATTCCTTGGTCGCGGGATTTAATTGAGCTGCAATTAAAATTGTTTAGCGATCGGGATAGAATATTCTCAGTTTTTGCTCAATACCAGGGATCTGATGTTGCCGCGGCAATTTGTCCGATCTATGGTAAGACGGCGTTTTATTATCACGGCGCTTCACTTCGGCTACCAAGCTCTGTGCCTGCTGCCCAACTTGTGCAATGGGGGGCGATCAAAGAGGCCAAGCGTCGCGGTCTTCTCTACTATAACTTCTGGGGAATTGCTCCTGATAACAAGCCGAAACATCCCTTCACTGGCATTACAACATTCAAGACTGGCTTTGGTGGACAAGCTCTAGATTATATGCACGCTCGAGATTTACCGTTCTCTGCCGGCTATTGGACCCTATGGGCAACTGACACCTGGCGTAAAGTCCAAAGAGGTTTTTAAACACGTTCATTAGATTTACCGCCAGGAAAACTCGGTTGTGACGCTACGGTAATAAGCCCAACCAAGATCCAAAACAATGCATTGGTTGGGAAGATATCCCAAACATCAATAAAAAAACCTTGCACAATGAAGGCGCTAATAAATCCTAGACCGCACAGACCAATAATTCCTGTGGTCGGCGTGCGGTTCTCTAAAACTAACTGGAAAGATAATCGAAGACACATCGCAAAGATCCAGATGTAGAGAAGTATTCCGGTCAAGCCAAGTTCAATAAATGTTTTCAAATATTGATTATCTACTAAGGTCATATCTTTTGCTTGTCGGATTTCTTGGCTAGCACCACTGGCAATGGCGAAGCTATTAACTTGAGTCTCTCGAAAAACTTGCTCAGTTACATTGCCAAGTCCCCGCCCGACAAGGGCTTCCATATTTGTCAGCGGAGCGATGAGACGAACCGCTACGGATAACCTCTCAGCATTACTAGCATAGGCCGGATCAATCGATGATTTTAGAAAAACTCCGACACTGGTAAACTTAAAAATCGCAAGCAGCACTAAAATTAAAGTCATTAAACTCATAACGACAATTCGGGGCTGAAAGATAGCATTGAATTTCGTCCATGACGTCCTCGACCAAAAATAAGTACCACTCATGGTCAACAGGGCAATAGCGTAACCAAGCCAGACCGCTCGGGAATACGTTAAATAAACTAATGGCATTAGGCCAAGTAAAAAAATAATGGCCCACACCCTGAATCTTTGTACCCCAGTCAAAACTAGGGCAAATAAAAGTGTACTTACGGCTAATAAGTAGTGCCCAAAAACACTGGGATGAGCCAACAAACTTGAAATTCTAGGAATCCAGATTGACCTGGCTGGATCAAAACGTAAGACCGCACTGTCAGGTGTTAAAAACCACTGGTAAATGCCAAGCATAGTAATAATGGCGGCTGAGGATAAAAACCAGCGAGCAGCAATACCGTAAAATATTTTTTCTTTAGGCATGTAAAGAACAACAAAATAGAGTAATAGATAAAGTAAAATATCGCGAGCTCGCAGCACGCCAAGAATCATCGAGTCAGATCGTCCGACATTGACGACTGTCCAAAAAATAAGAAGAACTATTGGTATCATTAGAGCAGAGCGTCTATAGGCCAGTCTCTTAGTTAATAGCGGTATGAAGTACAACTTGGTAAAAAGTGAAATTATGATGACGTCCTTTAATAGAGTTATCGTTTCGATCGATTGAGTAATTTTAAGAATCGGTAAAAGCGGAGCGATGACTAAAAAAAAGAAGAACCCTTTTGTATTGTTTTCCCATACCCACCACGACAAAACCAGGAAAAAACTAGCGTACAGACCAGCCTGCAAGCTAATAAGTGCAGCCATGACTAGGGCTATGACTAAGCCAAGTGAAATGTAGACAACTGAAAAATTTATATTCATAAAATATCCTTATTTTTAGTCCGTACTGACTCATGAACCAGAGCGGCCGGTATAATAAGAAGTACTGCTAACGGAATACACAGACATAAAAGCGCAACAGCTGGCTTAGATAAATGCTTATGCGCGTAAACTATCAAACTTGAAATCCAAGGCAAACTACGGCGAAGTCCGACCAATTGATTAAAACTTGCGCCACCATAATGCAAGACATTTGCACGCGGAGTATAAAGAGTCAACCATCCCTCGCCCCGAGCACGCAAGCAGTAATCAACTTCTTCAAACCAAACGAAGAACCTTTCGTCTAAAGAACCAACATTTTCCCAAACTGATCGTCTAATTAGAAACGCCGCTCCCATGACCTGCTCAACAATACTTTCTTTATTATAATCAAAATCAGAAGCTATATATGATTGCCATACCTGAGCTCTTGGTAAGATTCGGTGCAGTTTAAGAAGTATCCATACTAAAGTCAGCAGTTTTGGAAACCGACGCACCGAGTCCTGACGAAAACCATTTGCATGGAGCAACTTTGGTCCGACAATGCCCACATTCCGATATCGACCCAGCGCATCAAGTAAACTAGTGACAGCGCCGGATATTACCTCCGTGTCCGGATTAAGTAATAGGAAGTGCTCCTTTATAAAACCGTCTGAAATAATTTTTGCAATTCCGATATTATTTGCAACCGCAAATCCCTCATTTACTTTCAGAGAAATAAATTCAACTCTCAAGGTTCCGTCTCGAGCTGCCTGAGCTTGCCCGATGGAATCATCGCGTGAGGCGTTATCAATAACGATAACCTTGGCTATCCGATTGATGTCAGCAACTCTCTGTAGCGAGCCAATACATTGCGCCAAAAGCGAGCCAGTATTCCAGTTCACAATTATAATGGCAACTTGGTCCATAGCTAAAAGTCTACACTAGCGCTAGCGCAGTCTATAATGCAAAACCCCCGGGTATAAACCAGGGGGATGTAATTTTAGTGAGAGGCCTAAGCCATCATTCTTGCCGGCATTAATAATGGCACTTTGGTAGACCGATCATAGAAGTCACCGGCCAATTTAAGTAGCTCCCCATATGTTTTGACAATACCAAGGAGTTCTACACGAGCCCCACAGCCATGCTCAGAATCGCACTGAATTACGGTATGGGATTCAAAACATACATCATCAAATTGACAGTGGATAGCTGTCACACTTGCCGATCCACATCCAATGCATGTGGCAAAAATTTGCTGCCGTGAGGGAATTTCTTTATTTGCCAGCCAAAAATGACGATTACTTTCAGTAGGTCTAATGCCAAATCGCGGTGTAAAAATGATACGGACAATTTTTTCACTAACCATTGAGCAGGTCCTTTAATTGAAAAGTGCACTGTTTAATATTTTAGAAAGAACTTCTTCCTACTGAATTCTACCAGAAATTTATATTCCCCCCAATATAACATCGAGTGTCTGACGTGCAGTTTTGCCCCAATTAAACTGCTTGGCTCGTTTTAGACCAAGTGATACCAGGTCTTTAGGCTTTTCCATAGCTTGAATAATACCATCCTTAATTGAGTCCACATCTTGTGGATCGATAAAAATGGCGGCTGAGCCGGCAATTTCAGGCAGTGATGAAACATTTGATGTTACAACCGGGCATCCGCAAGCCATTGCTTCTAGTACCGGCAGACCAAAACCCTCATATAAGCTTGGTAGAACAAATAATTCTGCATTCCAATAGAGTGCGGGCAATAGATTATCAGAAACTCGCCCTAGTAATAGTATTTTTAAGGGTGCTCGTGAGGTACGCACCGCCTCAAGGATAGGTTTTTGTAGCCAGCCGTGAGAACCAGCTATAACTAATTGTAAATCAGGCCTTTTTACCGATACTTGCTCGAATGCCGACACTAAGCGCGTAATGTTTTTTCGCGGCTGGATCTGACCAATAAATAAAATGTATGGCCGGCGTAAAGATCGGTATTGAGTGTTTAATCTGGCCCATGAGGTAGCCCTCTCCTCTAAACTTGGCTCTCGAAACTGCGTGTGGTCAAGACCATGATGGATCACATGGACGTTTTTAACTCGACCGTAATAACGTCTGATGTCGTCCGCTGTTGCTTGAGAAACTGCAATAATCTGATCGGCTTCACGCGCCACATAAGCACTAAAAATATGCAGCAGGACCCAGTCTTTATAAGTAAATTGCTCAGGATACTTGTGGACGGCAAGATCATGGACTACGGCAACGGTTCTAAAATTATTCGGACGGAAATATGGGATTTGCTGAATAGGCATCAAGAGAACATCAGGTTTAAAACGCATTAGCTCAAAAGGTAACCGCAGTTGCGTCCAATATTTTGGCCATGGACTTTCCTGGCATGTAACATTAGGTAGCTGACAGCTGACTAATGACGCCGGAATTCTAGGGGCTAAATAATTCCAGTTGTGATCAGAAGCTAGCTTCGGCAATCTTTGGGCAATTTCGTTGGTGTATCGAGTTGTTCCGTCAGCTCGCCCCGTTGCCAGGTCAGAAATATCAAAAGCAATTTTCATGTTTTAAGACTACTTTTTAAGTGACAAAATGCCAACATAGAAAAACCCGGCCAGGTCGTGGTCGGGTTATTTGGCTTAGGTATTTTAAGTAAGCAACTTTACTCCAACTGCCTCTAGTGGAATCGATGTACGCTTGCTCTTTGGACTGCGTAGCTCCTTGAATGAGACAACACCTTGATTCGGGAGTTCTCTCAAACAGGGCGATCCTGAATGAACAATCTCAGTATGGTGCACATAGGCTGCACCCTTGGTTGTCGTAATGACTCCCATGCCTCGAGCCAGGTTGTACCATTCGATCCTTGCATGGTTATCAGGTAATCCGTTGAGTGCAGCCGGAGGCTTAGGGGTCGTGTATTGTGCAATGGGTTTAAGAAATTCTGTTGTCTCATGCCATCGAAACATCAAATGGTGCATACTGCCCCAGTTTTCATATTCCGGACAAATCAGGCGGCCATCATTTTGATAACACTGGCCACCACGTCCCTGCTGACAGCATAAATAAAAATTGCCGTCTTGGGATACCAAACTGATTTCCCATAGCTGGAATAGGCCGGTTGTTCCATTCAAGCAAAAGAGGCGCATATGATTCATAGGCCAGGAGATGTACTTCTCCTTTTTGTTTTTCATAATCTCAATGCGATACTGCCAAAAGTTTTGATTGTTGACTCGTATCGACTCCAATTCTTTTGCAATGTGCTTTTTGTCACCATCATACCGAACAAAGCAA
>CAYJQW010000005.1:0-64080 GCA_964372635.1 uncultured Candidatus Saccharibacteria bacterium | reverse complement strand
GGGTCAAGTACAATTACAGGCTAATTAATGTATGTTGACGAAAGATGTAGGAGCTTATTTGGGTAGCCATCATTTTTTCACAAAACATGAAAGACAAACACTATGATGTTAGTTCGATTCTTGCCGAAACGACACCGCCGCGACATATAAGAAATGTTAAAGTTTGGTATTTGCATACCAATATCCAAACTAATCCTTTCGCCTGCGCACAGGCAAAAGTTTCACGTCACTTGATCTGCTCTGCAGGCGACGTGTGGCCGTACACATAGGCCCGCTCCTCAATTTTTAACGCCTCTTCACGAGCTTCAGCTAAAAATGCTGGTCCCAACTGCTCAACCTTAACCAACTCTAATTCCTCTTGCTCAGGATCATCACCTCTAAAGCCAACCCGAACTAAGCCCACCCCGCGGGCGTAGTATTTAGTCTGAAAGACCCCGGGTGGAGTTTCCTCGTCCCACTCTTCGATGATCATCACGTCATTGTAGCTACCCGCAGCGACTCGCGTCTGCTGGCCCAGTTGAGAGACATAGCTACGATCGGTCCAGTGAAAAGGCGGCGGCGCATAACCCTGAGAATAGCTGGCACCCTGAACTGGCGTGGCTAACATCCTGATCCCCGCTTTGGCGTCAGTGAGATGGCCAACCAACCAGGCTTGAGCCCCACTGAAATGCGTATCCTCATACTCTTCTCGCAGCTGACCTAAGTGCCACACATTGCCATTTTTGTCCTGTGCGTGAAAGGCAATTTCTCTCTCGATTAATTTGCCATCACTGTAATCTTCCTCCAGACTCACGACCGCACGTATGCCATTAATATCCTTGGTAAGATCGGTTACGGTATCCACTACCATATGGCGAACACGCTCGCCATCCGCTAGACTATACCCTTCGTACACCCATCTCGTCCCAGGCTTTAGCGACCACCACGGGTTGTCGATCGTCGTTGATCGGTCAAAATTACTCGGGTCAATTTCCTCGAACCGTATAGGTTGCGCATCGGTTAACTCATTACCGTCAGTCACCACCGGCATCGAGCCGGACCGACGAACAAAACCGAAAATTACCAATGAGATTACAACTGCCCCTAATAAGATATGAAAATGTCGTAGTGGAAACATCATGTCACGATACTGCTGGCCAGATGAGGTGTCAATCTTCTTCGACGCACTTAAGATTAACCCTGTTCCTCGACAAGCTCATGGCACTTTACGCTGGTCGAAAAGTGAGCCTGTCGAAGGGATGAAAAACCTTAGGTATAACACGGGCACTACAAACAAGTTGGCCAGCGTCGAGGTTAGTAGGCCACCGAGTATAACAATGGCCATCGGATGTTCAATTTCATGCCCAGGAATATTGCCAGCAATCACGAGCGGCACCAATGCCAGTCCGGCCGTTAACACGGTCATGAGAATCGGTACCAGTCGTTCTCGTGCACCCTGTTGAACCAAAGCCGATCCAAAAGGTATGCCTTCTACTGTTTCAAGATGTTGAAAGTGACTAATGAGCATAATGCTATTACGCGCTGCTATGCCTAAAATGGTGAGAAGACCAACCAAAGAACCGAGCGTCAATACGCCGCCAAACAAAAGCGCCGCTAGGATGCCTCCCGACAGCGCCATTGGCAAGCTTAAAAAAGCCATAGTTGCCACTTTCCAACTCCCAAGCGATACCCGTAAGAGGCAGAAAATCACGAGCACCGCAAGGAGACCCATAATCACAATGCGCTCTTGCGCCGCTTGTCGCTCGGCGTATTCGCCAAGCAATGTCGGATAGTAGCCCAGGGGAAATTGAACTGTATCGAGAGCATCTTCGACATCGTCAATCACTGAGCCCAGATCTCTTCCTACCACATCAGCTTCAACGTTAAGTCTTCTGGAGAGACCTTCGTGATTGATAGCATTAGGCGCTGGTGCGATACGGACATCGGCAACATCCGTCAAACGGATGGTTTGTCCTGTGGGCGTATTTATTAGCATGTTTTTTATACTGCTCAGGCTGTGTCGTGAGGCTGGTGTACTCCATACCTGTACATCATAAGTACGATTAGCGGTGTGAATATCGCCCGCTTCTTCACCCGCCACCATATAGGCCGCCTGTCGGCGAACATCACCTGGTTTAAGACCGAATTTCTCGGCTGCCGTTAAATCGACTTCAATCTGTATCTGGGGAATATCAACTAAAAGCTCCGCTTGTGCATCAACAATGCCACTAATTTTAGCAAGTTCCTCCTGCACTTCTTGAGCTAACCCTCGCAAGACTCCCATGTCCTGGCCATAGATGCGAACGACAATCGGATGACTTGACCCGGTCAGGACTTCTCTAATGCGTTCTTTTAGATAGGTCTGTACATCACGTACCAGCCCGGGATAACCATTAACCATCTCCTGGATTTTGGCGAGTGTCACGTCATAGTCAACCGCGGGATCAACACTCACCCAATTCTCAGCAAAATAAATGCCGTAGACCTCATCCATTAGTAACGCTTGCCCAATGTGGGAACCACAATTACGAACCCCCGGTATAGTGCGTAGTTCCTGACAAGCCCGAGTGGAGATTCGCACCATTTCCGGATGCGATGTGCCAGGCTTAGCCACCCAATGCATCAGAAAGTCTCGTTCTTTAAACGAGGGTAGTAACTCCTGCCCTAAATGTGGCCATACCACAATACCAGATGCCAACAGCACACCGCAGGCCGCATACGCCAGCCGCGGTACTTTAATAATTCTCGCCAGCAACCTGTCATAGCTCCGCTGAAGATACGGAATAATTGGAGACAGGCGCTCACGAATTGGCGCATTCTCCAACAAAATCAAAATCAGCGCTGGTGTAACCGTGAGCGCAACCAACGGGGATATTATAGTCGCCACTACATAAGCTTGGGCCAGCGGTCGAAAAAAAGCGCCCGATAGCCCAGGTAAAAAGAAGACTGGAATAAGCGCGATCATCTCAATCAGCGACGCATTGATAATGGCACTGCGTACTTCGACTGACGCTAAGCGGATAATCTCAGCCGTTCCTTTAGTGCTTCCTTGCCGGCGATATTGGCGGAGTCGCCGCACAATGTTTTCGACATCAACAATGGCATCGTCAATCACCGCGCCAATGGCGATCACCAACCCCGCTAATACCATCACATTAAGTGTTGTTCCCAACCAAGACAGTACCAGCAAAGTAAGCACCGCCGTCACTGGAATAATCGCGGCGGAAATCAGCGCGATCCGCCAGTCCCATAGAAAAAGGAGAAGCACCACTACCGCCAGGCCTGCCCCAATCAGTAAAGAGGTTACCAAATTATTGAGCGCGGCTTGCACAAACGTTGCCGGCCGGAAAATGGTGGTGTCAATGTCGATACCTGGTAATCCAGGTCGCATTTCATCGATCGCTGCTTCGACCCCTCGAGTCACCTCAAGCGTGTTACCCCAGGGAAACTTTTCAACAATCAGCAGAAGTCCAGGACCATCGTTAACTACTGCATCACCAATCATGGGCCATGTACCCTCCACTAAATTCGCTACGTCACCCAATCGTAGCGGTGTGCCGTCACTTTTGGTGCGGTCATTTATTACTATACGCGCCAAATCACTTGGTTCAAGAAAAGGCAGCACGTGACGAATCGCCAACTGTTGGTTGGGCGTCACTAAAAATCCGCCCGCGCCTATTCTTGATCCGTCAGAGTATTGGATCATCCCAGAGTCCAGCGTATCTGAAGTAACCTGCAAAACTTCATCAATCGACACACCCTCTGCTTGAAGACGCTCCGGATCAACTTGCACCTGCGGCATTTGAATCTGCTCGCCCCAAATCACTAAGTTGGCCACGCCAGGTACGCGCAACAATCGTTCCCTAATCTTCCAATATGTGATCATTGACAGTTCGATCACGCTGCGGTCGTTCGAAGAAATACCTATTTTCATCGTCCGTGCCGTTGATGACAGCGGCGGCATCATCACCGGAGGGGCTGCCCAGGTTGGCAAGATAGGTATCGCAATAGCTAACCGCTCGGCTACCAACTGCCGAGCTTTCATCAATTCAGTGCCGGGTTCAAAGATAAGCACTATGGACGATAATTGTTCCACTGATTTGGAACGCATGATATCCAGCTGCGGCACCCCATTAAATATCTCCTCCAATGGCGTTGTTACCAGTGCTTCCACCTCAGTCGCGGAAAGGCCCAGGCTGGGAGTCTGAATCTCGACCCGCGGTGGCGCAAACTCTGGAAACACATCAACTGGCATCTGGCGAATCGCATCGATGCCAAAGACAATAAGCGCCACCACTATAAATATGACGAGGTAGCGAAACTGTAGGCTTGTGCGAATGACCCACTGCAAGAACAAGGTCGATGTGACATTAGTACTGTCAATAATCTTCCGACGAATCATAACTTAGGTTCAAGACTTCCCAAACCGCAAGTACAACGCTGGCAGAAGAAAGAGAAGAAAGAGAGTCGAGGTAATTAAGCCACCAATAGTAACAATCGCCAGTGAATGCAGTAGTTCGTACCCAGGAATAGTACCAAACAGCACAAGTGGTAGCATCGCCAGACCGATCGCACTGGCAGACATGAGAATTGGTGTGAGTCGCTCTTGGCTACCACGCAAGACAAGGGCTAAGCCAAAAGGCATGCCTGCCTGCTGTTCGAGTTGTTGCCAGTGATCGAGCAGCACCACACCACTTCTAACCACAATTGCTAACACCGCCAAGAATCCACCTACTGAACCGATTGTAAGCGTACCGCCACCAAGTATCGCTGCCGCCAGACCGCCAACAAGTGCTAACGGCACACTGATAAAAAAGAGTACGGCTACCCTCCAATTTTGAAAAGCCGCCTGGAGCAAAAGTAAACACGCCACTAAGACCGCACCCACCACGCTTAAGGTGCGCCACTCGGCTCGCTGCTGTATAGCCGATTCATCCAGTACTTCTGCATGGTACTCTAAGGGAAACACTAGACTTGAGAGAACCTTGGTGACATTACGTTTCACCGCTCGTGCATCCCGACCATGCACGCTCCCAACAACATCAATATAACGCGAGACAGCGTCACGTATAATAATGGTGGGTGAGGGCACAATGCGCACATCGGCTAATTCCCTCAAGCGCACCTGGCCGCCCGGCGTGTCAATCTGAAGTTCCTGTAGTTTAGTCAAATTCTGGCGTAATTCAGGTACACCCCAGACGACAACATCGAAGACTTTCTGATCTTGAAATAGATTACCCACTTGCAAACCAGACAACAACGTACTCGCCTGCCGACGGACATCACCAGGTTTAATTTGATAGCGTTCGGCCGCCGCTAAATCCACCTCTATTTCCACTTGCGGCTCCAGGTCCGACAGTTGTGCATGTACATCTCTGATACCTTCAATCTCTGCAAGGCGCTGCTGTACTATCTCGGCCTGACGCTGGAGTTCATCTAACTCATGACCGTACACGCGCACAACCAGGTCTTGCTCAGCGCGAGATAATATTTGTTCGGCTTTGTCTGGTTGATAGGTCTGTACCGCGCTCGCAAAACCAAGGTAGCCATCAACCACTTTTCGAACTCTATCCACTGTTGCCTCATACACCGCCGTAGGAGAAAGGCTTATCCACAGCTCACCTGAATTGATACCAACGACTTGATCCCCGGTTATGGCTCGCCCGACCTGAAATCCGACATTCCGAATGCCCGGTATCGATCGCACCTCCTGCTTGACCGAAACTGCCATCCGGTTCATCTCCTGTTGCGACGTGCCAGGTATACCTTTCAGCCGCACTAGTAGATCCGTCTGCTTAAACACGGGCAGCAAAGACACGGTAATAAGTGGCAGTAGTAATAGACCTCCAAGTACAGTGATCACAACCGCGCTAGTCACGCGGCGAGGGACACCAAGCCAACGCGTGAGTAAATTTCGGTAACGTTGTGAGAGCAGTATGATGATCGCCGGTGCGTCATGGGTACGCCGCGAAGTTGACAATAGTATCAGACTTAACATCGGCGTGATAACTAGTGTCACTACTACAGCTGCAAGCAACACGTAAATATATGCATACGCTAGTGGCCGGAAAAATGCGCCGACGGGATTAGGCAAGAAGAAGGCCGGCAACACAATTAGTAACATGATTATTGTCGCATAGCTTAACGGACGACGCAGCTGCAGCGTGGCAGATACAATCACTGACTGCAGCGACTGATCACGATTCATATCAGCTGATTCACGTAGTCGCCGCACCGTTGTTTCGCTGTCAAGCACTACATCATCGATGACGATAGTAATGGCAATTACAATTCCTACAATCATCATCGCATTGATACTCGTCCCGTGTAGTAACAGAATCAGCCCAGCGATGAGTAGTACTCCAAGAATCGACAGAACGCCAATGAACACCACGCGCCACGCATCAAGAAAAGTAAATAACGCCAGCCCAATAAACACGCCAGCCAACAGCGCAGCAACAACCAAATTATAGATCGTTAGCTCGATATAACTGGCCGGGCGGAAAATGGTGTCGATCTCGACCCCAGTAAGACCAGGTTGTAGAGCGTCGAGTACTTCTTCCACATCATCGGTTACTTCCAATGTGTTAGCTTCAGGAAACCTTTCAATGACCAGCAGGAGACCCGCCTGATCACTTAACCCCGCATCACCAATTAGCGGTTGATGATCTTCCACTACTGTGGCCACATCACTCAAACGCAGCCCACTGCTACCTGCGACTGATACCTTAGATAGGTCCTCTGGCCCTTTAATGGGTAAGACATGGTGGAGACCAAGTCGTTGATTGGGTGTATCTATCCAACCAGCCGTGCCAGGTGTCGAGGAATTCAAAAAACTAAGTGGCGATACCCACAGAGCATTGCCAGCAGTTTCAATGATTTGTTGGAGAGTGACGCCTTGCCGATAAAGTCGTTCTGGATCAACCTGTACCTGTAACTGCTGTTCCCGCTGACCCCAAATTGCCACGTTTGCAACTCCCGGAACACCCATTAAGCGTGGCCTAATATTCCATCGCGCCAGCACAGATAAATCAATTAACGATAAATCCTGCGAAGAAAGACCAATCATCATCACCCGGTTTGTACTCGACAGAGGCTGCAGCATCATTGGTGGTTTTGACACGTTGGGCAATGCAAACGCTTGCGTTAATCGTTCAGCCACTAATTGCCGGGCTATCATCGGATCAGTCCCAGGTTCGAAAATGAGGCGAATAGACGATAAACCAGCCACCGACTCCGACGTGATGTGGTCTAGGAAGGCAATACCGTTGAGTAAATCCGCCTCCATCGGAACGGTGATTAAGGATTCCACTTCAGCCGCAGCCAACCCAAGTGCTTCAGTTTGAATTTCTACTAACGGCGGGTTGAGTTCAGGCCACACGTCGACTGGTATTTCCGGAAACTCACTTACGCCAACTAGCAACAAGACAATAATAATCGCCACCATCAGAAACCGAAGCCGCAAACTTGTCTCAACTATATGACGGATCACTGGTATAGCCACAACGTATATCCGTTACTTGCCGACACCAAACTCAGCTCCAAACAGTTCAGCCGCCCCGACCGTCACCACCCTCGTATCAGATGGTGGACCGCTGCTGAGAACAGCAAAGTCTTCTTCAATATAGACAATCGTGATGGGATGCCTGACATACACAAAAGTTTCTGGATTCGTGTATGTCCAGGTAGCTCCGTTCGGATCGTAAATCACTGCCGAATACGGAATAATTGTGCGGCCATTTTCCTGTCTAGCCTGAGCTGAAGTGGCAACCTGAACTGGAACAGTCGCAATGGCCAGTCGCTGTGTCGCCCGCTCTGTCAACACCACATGATTTAGCTCAGTATCTTTAATCGGTATAATCTGAGCTGATTTAGTATCGCTCTGAATAAAGGAACTATCTGTCAAAGACGCCGACTGCAACTGTAGAAAGTAATATAAAAAAACCCCAGCCAGACTAACTGCGGTTAGAGTAATAGAAATAATGAAGAAGGAGATACGCATCATACAACTATGCACATGAAGGACCCCTCCTTATCGACAAAAGTAGCACAAGTTCTGTACGTTGACTAGTCAGATGGTCTGTGCTAGATGTGTAGAGATGAAAAAGAAACCGTTATTACTGACTGTGCTCGTGATCGCCACCATCGCTGGTATTTCCTATATTGTCAGTCCTAACGATAATCTTTGGCCTAGCCGCAAACCATCGCCCGCCACTATCTCACAATCCCCTGCAGCTATATTGCCAGGAGCCGAAGAATTTGGTTTGACCAAAGCCGAGTTGGTGAAGAATATCGAGGCAGTTGAACAAGGTATTGCCAGTTGTATGAAGACCACTGGTTTTCAATATATCCCGGCCGATTATCTCACCGTGCGAAAATCCATGGACGCCGATAAAAAAATTGCCGGATTAACTGATGATGAATTCCGTTCCCAATTCGGCTACGGTATTTCCACGCAGAATACTAAGCTTGGTACTGCCCCCCAGCTTTCTGGTGCTGACCACGCTGCCACTATTGGCTTAGGTAGCCAGAATGTACAACTGTTTATTAACTTGTCGGCCAGTAACCAGGTAGCTTACAACCGTTCCCTCTTTGGTGAAAACACGACTGCCACGTTTGCCGTCTCTCTTGAAGCTGAAGACTTCTCGCAAGTGGGTGGTTGTACACGCACCGCCATCGAACAAGTGTTTAACCGCGATCAGTTAGGCGGCGCTTACACTAACCCAGGCGATGTGCTGATTGCGCAAGATTCGCGAGTAATCGCTGCCACTGCCAAGTGGGCGAGTTGCATCCGGAAAGCAGGTTTTAACTACAATAACCCCGAAGAAATTGAAAAAGACCTTCAAGATCGCCTGACTAGTATTACTGGTGAGGCTGATCCAAGCACTTTAGCTCCTGATATCCAAAAGGTGTTAACTGAGCTGCAAGGCGAGGAACGAGCGATCGCCGTCGCCGATTTTGACTGCGCGGAGGAATTCATTGAGCCGGTTGTAGTTCAGGTTGAAACTGAACTTTACGGCGCACCACAAAACTAAAGACAGGTGGAGTAAAAGGGGTACATCGGGGCTATGAATATAAAACTGACATTGTTTCGTCTGATACCGAAACCTATCGCTGAACTGGCACACACGCAAAAAAGGTCAAAGCTCATCAGTCTAATTCTCGGAGCAGTTGTTGTGTTGGCGCTGGGTAGTTGGCTAGTTGGATCACGTATTAAATCGCCAGCCGAAATCGCTGCCGAAGTGGCCCCGCCACTAGCCTCGCCGATTCTGGTTCCGATCGAGAAACGCGTGCTTACCTCTGATATTGTGACTCGCGGCACGGCTCGCTTCGGTCTGCCACAAACAATATCGCTGCCTCACTCGGCCGCCAAACCGCTCGAGACACTGATCACTACCCTTCCCTTGCCCAATGCGCAATTTAAAGAAGGTCAGGTCGCTTTCACTATTGGTGACCGTCCGGTGTTTGTCATGGAAGGTGCCATCCCCGCGTTTCGGGATATGACTCCAGGTACTATTGGTGAAGATATAATGCAATTAGAACAGGGCCTTAAACGACTGGGTTTTTATCCCGGAATCATCGATGGGCGGTACGATGCCCAAACCGCCGCCGCTGTAGCTGCATGGTACGCCAGATCCAATTGGCAACCATTTGAGCCAACTCCAGAGCAACTCAAGGAAATTCACACCCTAATCGAGGAGTTGGCCGTGGCAGAGAAAGATCAGTTCATCGCCACACTGGCCGCTGGGCCTAAGTTAGTTGCGGCTACCCGTGATAAAGCAGCCGGCACTAATATCGCCGCGACTGCTGACATTGAAGCAAAAAAGGCGACGTACCTTAAAGTCACTGGGGACTTAAGTGCAACTAATGAAGAAAAAGCTAAAGCCACCGCCGATTTTAAGGCTGCTGAAGCCTCTGCTAAAGCATTACGGCAAGAAGGCACTATTGCCGTACAGACGGCCCTGAATGCGCAGCAGATTGGACAACGTGAAGCCGTAGTGGCCAAGGCGTTAGCCGCACGCATTGCGTCCGATCTAAGTCGTGTCCAAAGCAAAACGGGTATTCAAGTACCTGCCAATGAAGTCATGTTTGTAAACTCGCTGCCAGCGCGCATCAAACAAGTTGACGTTGCCGTTGGCGCAGTTGCGAAAGGACCAGTGTTAACAGTCACTAATAATCAAGTCGTGATTGATGCTTCTCTGCCGCTTGCCGAAGCCGCGCTGGTAAAACCCGACATGAAAGTGAAGATAGACGAGGCGGACTTAGGCATAGAAGCAACCGGTATCGTGACTAAAGTCGCCGCTGCGCCCGGCACCAACGGAGTGGATGGCTTCCACGTCTATTTTGAAGTAACAGTTGATACAACTCCCACCACTCTGGAAGGCACATCACTACGACTCACCATTCCGATTGAATCAACTAAGGATGAAGTGATCGCCGTACCTATCAGTGCTGTCTCCCTGGCCGCTGATGGTACCTCGCGTGTACAAGTAGACGAAGATGGATCTCTACAGTATGTCACTGTGAAAACCGGTTTGTCGGCCAATGGTTTTGTGGAAGTCACTCCCGTCACCGGAACGCTGACACCAAGTCAGCTGATTGTCATTGGTTTTAAATAATGAAAACATCAAAAAGTTCACCCGTTGAAACGATACTTTTGCTCAGTAACGTTGGTCGTCAGTTCGGTACTGACGCGCCTGTCCAAGCCCTGGCCGGGGTTGATTTTCGGCTTGAGACAGGCGAGTGGTTAGCAATCACTGGCCCATCAGGCTCGGGTAAATCAACACTCTTAAATATTATTGGCTGCTTAGATCGGCCAACAGCCGGTCAATATTTTTTCCGCGGCATCGATACCACGAAGTTAACCGAAGTCGAGCGGGCTGGACTGCGCAGTCGACACATTGGCTTCGTCTTTCAATCGTTTCACCTATTGCCACACAAATCAGTAGTCGAAAATGTGATGCTAGCAGAAGTGTACCGAAAGCAATCGCACCACGGCCGGCGTGAACGGGCTTTAGCCGCTATTAATCAAGTCGGCCTAGGTGACCGGGCTGATTTTCTGACAACCAAATTATCAGGTGGACAAAAACAACGGGTTGCCATTGCCCGCGCCTTGATTGGTACTCCGGATCTGTTATTGTGTGACGAACCAACTGGTAACTTAGATTCGAAGTCAGCCGCCAACCTCCTTGAGCTGCTGGAGAACTTGCATCAACAGGGGCTAACAATAGTGGTCGTTACTCATGATGAAGATGTGGCCGCGCGCGCTGGCCGACGTCTCGAAATCATAGATGGCAAATCAATTGAGCAGTCGAGCGAAAAAACTATGCTGACCACCATGAACTCCGCCGGTACTAGCCGGTCGGCGAATGTGGTTTCACGCTCAGGCATAACTATTCATGACCTCGTAAGTGAAGCAATCGCCGGTCTGTTCGCCAATCCAACTCGCACCGCACTGACTAGCCTGGGGGTAGTGATTGGTATCGCTGCTTTGGTCGCCACCGTTGGAGTATCACGCACAGCAAGTAATCGTATTATTGGAACTTTCAATGAACTAGCTGCCACTGAAATCATGGTGACGCCTCGCGCCAGTCTGGCTAGCCAACAAAATAAAGTCATCCCTTGGGATGCTGCTCAGCGTCTGCTTCGCCTTAATGGCGTAGTTACCGCCGGAACATTGAGCCCGGTAGCTAGCCAAGACGCCCTGGTTAGTGCATCAACTATTACTGACCCGCGCCGTCAGACGGATTTCAAATTGGCTGTTCAAGCTGCGTCGCCTGAATTGTTTGCGACTGTACGAGCCAACCTGAAAAATGGTCGTTTGCCGGATAAGGGTCACTCCCAGCGAGGAGATCGTGTTGCCGTGCTGGGTCCTTCGGCAGCCGAGCGGCTTAATATTGTCGGTGTTGAGCATCTGCCAGCGATCGCCATTGGGGATAAGATATACCTCGTGATGGGAATCTTGGACGGTGTCGGTCGACAGCCAGACCTACTCGGTTCAGTCATTATTCCCGAAGAAACAGCAAGGCGTGATTTTGGGTTATCAAGTCCTAGCTCGGTAATCATTGAAACCAGAATTGGTGCCGCAACGTTGATTTCACGCCAAGCTCCGCTGGCTCTACGACCGGATGATCCAAAAACATTAAAGATTGTCTCGCCACCTGAGCCCAAACGCGTGCGCGAGGCCATCCAAAGTGAATTAAATATACTAATGCTCTTACTAGGCGGCTTATCCCTTGTTGTGGGAGCAATTGGTATCGGAAATATAACTCTAATATCTGTGATTGAGCGCATCGGTGAAATCGGACTGCGCCGCTCGCTCGGTGCCACGCGCCGTCATATTGCGACACAGTTTTTCATCGAAAGTACTTCCATGGGAATCATCGGAGGTATCATTGGCGCCAGTCTAGGCACTCTGGTAGTAGTAGCTGTAGGAGCCTACCAAGTCTGGACACCTGTTTTAGATCCAAGTATTCCATTGCTCGCCCCTCTTTTAGGTGGCCTGATCGGTCTGATATCAGGCACATATCCAGCGCTGCGGGCGGCTAAGTTGGAGCCAATTGAAGCCTTGAGGCAATAGGGTAGTACCTGCAACACCTATCCATTTAAGAGTAATACTTGAGGTTTTAAAGCCGCCATGTTAAATTAGTCGGTTGTTATGCATAGAAAACACCAGACAAAAAAACTAACTATCTCCGTTATCGGTGCTGGTGTCGTCGGCCAGGCCACTGGTCTGGGATTACTAGGACAAGGCTACACTGTTCAGTTCGTTGACGTGAATGCAGCCACGGTTACACACCTCCAGCAGCGAGGTTTGCGCTGCTACTTGCCGCAGTCGCTAAGAAAAGCTGGTGACGACTCAGATATTTCTCTTCTTACCGTTTCCACACCCACGGCCGAGGGGAGCATTAGCCTGGCGCATATCGAAGCGGCGGCATATGAACTGGGGCAGCGCTTGAAAACTATGAATCGTTATCACTTAGTAACCGTGCGTAGCACAGTCCCGCCCGGAACTACTGAGACAGTGATCGCACCGATTCTTGAGCGAGAGTCGGGCAAACTTAGAGGACGTGATTTTGGCTTGTGCATGAATCCCGAGTACTTACGTGAAAAGAGCGCTGCGGAAGATTTTCGACAACCGTGGCTGATCGTGATCGGTCAATTTGACCAACGCTCGGGCGACTTGTTGGCTGATCTCTACCAAGGATTCGACTGTCCTTTGGTTCGAGTTTCTATTCAGGAAGCCGAACTGCAAAAATATGCTCACAATTTGTTCAACGCCACTAAGATTAGTTTCTTTAATGAAATGCGACGGATTTGTCAGGTGCGGGGCCTGGATCATGAGACCATCTTCAAGCTAACCGCTCTTAGCTGTGAAGGGATGTGGAATGCGACCTATGGGACACGCGACTTTGGAGCTTTCGACGGCATGTGCTTACCTAAGGACACGCAGGCGTTCTATGCCTGGGCGACTAAGAATGGTTATGACATGCCCGTCCTGGCGGCCACTATTGCGCTGAACGACTCTATACATACGGCGGCCTCACCGGCTCCACAACCAGAACTTAGAGTCCACAATACCCAGTTGGTGGACGCAGAGTTATCAGTCAATCTGGTGGCCAACCGTGACTGACTTTTTTTCAATTGAAGTGCACGACATCCCAGGTCTGATCGCGTTTTATTTTCCTCTCAGTGTTGTCGGCATCTGGCGTTGGAGTGTCTGGTTATATAAGAAAGTGATGGGCCGGCGCTACCGACCGATGCGCGGTGTGTATCGCGGCTCGGTGTCTGTCGTCACGCCAGTGTATAACGAAGAACCTACATTATTTCAGCAAGCTCTATATTCCTGGCAGGCGAACGACCCACTCGAGATTATTGCCGTCATTGACCACACGGATAAATCCTGCCAGCAGGTGTTTCGTAAGTTTGCGGCCCAATACCCGGCCGCGAAGCTGATTGTGACCACCACGCCCGGTAAGCGACAGGCTTTGGCCGACGGCGCGCGGGCGGCTACCGGCGATATAATTGCTCTAGTTGACAGCGACACGTTGTGGGATCCAACTATGTTAACCGAAGCGCTGCCAGCTTTTAGTGACCCCCGTGTGGGTGGCGTGGCCACTCGGCAAAATGTGCTAGCGGTCACGACAGTCGCCCAGGCCCTATTCGATATTCAACTCGATCTGCGCTACTCCGATGAAATGCCGTATCTAGCCGGAAGCGGCACCGTACTGACTTGCTTGTCAGGGCGCACCGCCTTGTACCGCCGCCAGACGCTCTTGCCTGTGCTGCCGGATATGGTCAACGAAACTTTTTGGGGCAAACCTGTCATAAGCGGCGAAGATAAACGTCTCACCTATCTGGTTGCCGCAAAAGGCTGGCACCTGGCGTTTCAGCAAACTGCCCGCGTCTTTACGCCGGGCGCTGACCGACTGGGAATACTACTGAAGCAGCGATTGCGCTGGACTCGTAACAGTTGGCGAGCCAACCTGCGGGCCCTTTGGGAGGGCTGGGTTTGGCGACATCCTGCGTTGGCGTTCTTTATTGTCGATCAAATGATTCAGCCGTTTGTGCTGTTGTTCTCACCACTTTATTTTGCCGCTGCACTGCTGCGCGAATATTGGTTGGCTGCCGGAATTGTGCTGGTGTGGTGGCACGCCAGCCGCCTAATTCGCCTCTGGTCGCACCTGCGGCGTCGGCCGGCAGACATCGTCCTTTTGCCAATCTACATCTTGTACACCTTTATTACAGCTTTCGTGCGCATATACGCACTTATTACTATGAACCAGCAAGGTTGGATCACTCGCTGGGATAAAAACCGCTTGCCACAACACACCTGGCTCAAGTTAATAGCAGCCTATGGAGCAACCGCCGTAATTATTGTGGTTTTAAGTGGGGTGGTTTACGGGACAAGCCAGTTAACCCCGACAACCGTCAGAGCAGAGAGTATTGACGAATCCGCACTTAGTAACCCACCCACCACCTGGCCGCTTTCCAGGTGACCGCGCCTGCTTACCGCACAACCGAGACCTGGGATGCTCCCTACGTCTGGAAGAACGGAGATACAATGTCGCTGATTGCTCGCCGCTACCACACCACTGTGGCTGATCTCACTGCGGTTAATCAGAGGCAGCAATTTGTAGCCGACCAACTTATCACCGTGCCGCTGCACCGTTACGACATCACTGATGCGGCGTTGCGTGCCACCACAAACCAGTCGGCTAAACCGACAATTGTCTACGAGCCGGAGAAAGATAGGATCAGCGTCAGCGGCCCCGGCACGAGCGTGACTATGTCCGACCTGTCCCGCGCACTTGGCCCCGACCACGTACAGCAGCTGGGATTAACAAGTTGGCTGCTAAAAACTAATCTGCTGATTAATCGCGATGTGCTGCTGGAACTAACAGTTACCGAGGTAACCGACCTCAAGCTAACCAGCACACCGGAAAAATTTGTCTGGATTCGTGTCGTTCAAGGTCGCATCTATATTGAAGGTGTGCGTCTGACCTCGTGGGACGTGCAGGCGCGCGACTATGACTACCGCTGGCAGGATGGCCGCGCCTATGTCCGTGCCGGTCAGGATGCCCGCATGGACATTATTGATGCCGAGCTTGCCTATCTTGGATACGCCTCGCAGCCGAACATAAGCGGCCACTACGGCGTTAGTTGGCGAGCGGATGATACGTCGGGCGTACACCTCTTGACCGGTGAGGTACGAGGAAGCTCCTTCCATCATAACTACTACGGCACCTACACTTTCGGAGCTGTAGGTATGAACTGGCTTAACAATGAGCTATACCGCAACGTGATTTATGGTCTCGATCCGTACAATGATTCTAACTACGCTCTGATCGTCGGCAACCGCGCTCACCACAACGGCAAGCACGGAATCATTGTCTCCGAACGCTGCCGCGGTAATACCTTCCGCGGCAACATCTCCTATGATAACCAAGGCCACGGGATTATAATTCATGAAGACTCACACAATAACTTGTTAGAAGACAACACGGTTTACAACAACCAGGACGGAATCGCTGTGTATCGTTCTAGCAACAACGTCATCCGCCACAATACGGCGTACGACAACAATAACGGCATCCGCATTAACGATCCTGCCACCAGCAACCTCGTCGAATACAACACACTGGCAAACAATCGCGACTACGGTGTGTATCTCTATCAAGGAGCGGGAAACACGATTATCAGAAACAACACAATCACTAACAGTCGTGGTGGCGTATACCTTCGAACGGACAAAAACATAGTGCTTGACAACAAGTTGGTCGGAAACCGCTATGGCATTTACCTAAAAGACGACGTTCGCAATAACACACTTACGGCCAACACGATCGTCAGGAGCCAGAAAGCAGCGATATTTCTAGACCACGTCAACCCCAGCTTCAGTCACGCCAGCCGCAACATATTTACGAAGAATGAAGCCAACATAGTTCGACGGCAATAGTAGTTACTGCTCCCATTGGTCGATGTTGTTCCGATTCTTGCCGAAACGACACCGCCGCGACATATAAGAAATGTTAAAAGTTGTATGACAAAAAGACAAAAAGGGGTCAAAAAGGGGTCAAGTACAATTAATCTCTTTCTTACTTCTACTGACTAGCAAACTGGCTTATATAGGCGCCTTGATTTTCCATTGCACCCTTGCCGAAAGATGACGGTCGAGCTACATATAATGAATGTTAAAAGCAGGAATAGTCGGTTTACCTAACGTAGGTAAAAGTACTCTATTTAATGCGCTCACTAAGCAAGCCGCCGAAAGTGCGAATTTTCCTTTTACCACTATCGAACCAAATGTGGGTGTGGTGCCGGTGCCTGATCAACGTTTAGAAAAACTTTTAGTGCTGTCTAAATCTGCCAAAATTACACCAACGACTATCGAGTTTGTTGATATTGCCGGGTTGGTCAAGGGGGCACATAAAGGCGAGGGTCTGGGCAACAAGTTCCTCTCACACATTCGTGAAGTTGATGCAATTGTTCATGTTGTGAGATTTTTTGAAGATCTCAATACCATTCATGTAGATAACAAAGTAGATCCCCAAGCTGATGTGGCTACCATTGAAACAGAATTAGCCTTGGCAGACTTGGAATTAGTGAGTAAGGCTAAGCAACAAGCAGAACATGATGCTAAAGGAAACAGCCCCACTTCACCCAATGGACTACGCTGGAAAGTTAAAATAGTGGCGCTTAAAAAACTTGAGGATCATTTATCCGCTGGTAAACCAGCACGTGATTTGCCATTAAGGAAAGAAGAACAAGAGATTATTCGCTCATTTTCTCTCTTAACAGCTAAGCCAACGCTTTATTTAGCCAATGTCAGTGAAACCCAAATAAAAAAAGATGAGGCTATTGCGAAGTTTAAAAAAATATTTTCTCCCGTACTTCCTTTAAGTATAAAGATTGAACAGGAAGTTATAGAACTCTCAAACGAGGATAGGTTTACTTTTTTACAAGAATACGGATTGAAAGAAACTGGTCTTGATCGTCTGATCGCCGCCAGTTATCAACTCTTGGGATTAATTACATTTCTAACTACCGGCCCGACTGAATCCCGTGCCTGGACAGTAGTCTCGGGCAGCACAGCCCCGCAGGCCGCTGGAAAAATTCATTCTGACTTCGAGCGCGGCTTTATCCGGGCTGAGACAGTGGCATATGATGATTTAATTACAGCCGGATCTTATGCGGCAGCACGTTCAGCTGGCAAAGTCAGGAATGAAGGTAAAGAGTACATTGTGCGAGATGGTGACATTATGCTATTTAAGTTTTCTGTATAAAATCCCCTGGTATTTAATACCAAGGGAAAATAAGTTGCAATGCTTCAGCCAATCATATCATCATCGTCAGGCATATCATCAGTGAAAAAGTCGCTTTCAAAATCACAATCATCGTTTTCAGCTGTCATTTCAAGATTTGGGACATCTAAATTGTGCTCCGTGTCGTAGCACATGCGAGCATTCTTAAACAGATTAGTAACTTGGTTTTCGGATAAATGCGGAAATTTTTTAAGCAACATTTTTCGAACTGTGGTTTCAGAACCATCGCCGCTGCCAACTTGTTGACCAGTTACTGGATCAACAAAGATGAAACGATCCCGATTCTTGCGCTGGCACGTCTTTTTTAGTACCAACTTTTGTTTTTGATGAGACATAACGGTAGCCTCCAAAAAATTGATTTTTAAGGTGCAGGACGCTTGCCATAAATGGCAGATCATTTTTTGCTTACCGGTTAAACGAAAGTATACTAGTATTCTAAAGCTTACACCCGACTCTCTTATGGTCAATTATCAATTCCGCACGTCAGTTTGCTTAATTTAAGGGAATACTGTATTCTGTTCAGACTCTATGAAGGAATATGAAATTAGCTACGTTTCGGCTCTTGGCTTAACTGACGAGATTCGCAGTGAACTTAATAATAAGATTGATAAGATCATTGAAGATAAACAAGGGGCTATAAGTTGGAATTCAGACAGTATTCGCCGCAGACTAATTTATCCTATCCAGAAACAGCAAGCGGGTTTTTTGCGCACGATTCAAGCCTCTATTGATCCAGCTCATATTGCCGATATCCGCAGCCTGCTTAAGAAAGAAGAGGGAGTTATCAGAACATCCATTCTTCAGACCACTAAGCGCGAAGAAATTGCCTTAAGCACCTTTGAAGCGGCAACAAAAGCCTATACGGAACCAAGAAAAGCAATAGCTAAGCCGGCTAAAGAAATGTCCGAAGAAGAAGTCGAGGCCAAAATTAAAAAGGCGCTTGAGGAAGAAGTAAAGTAAACACTTATATGGATCTAAACAAAGTTATGCTCATCGGACGCTTGACTCGCGATCCTGAAGTGAAAACTACACCGCAAGGTGTTAGTGTAACAAATTTTAGTATAGCCACTAACCGAGTTTGGAAAGATGATAAGGGTAATCAACGTGATGCAACCGAGTATCACAATATCGTCGCCTGGCGTCGTCTGGCCGAAATCTGTGCTCAATACTTAAGCAAAGGACGGCAAATTTATGTTGAAGGACACCTCCAGACTCGCAACTGGGAAGGCAACGACGGCAAGAAAAATTATCGGACTGAAATAGTAGCCGATAATATGATTATGCTCGGTAGTCGCAGTGAATGGTCTGTAAAAACATCTGATCAAAAAACTCAACAGGCGGCCATCGAATCTCCAAAACCCACACCAGTCGTCACCGTAGCGGCCACAAGTGATGAAGAAATCAGAATTGAGGATATTCCTTTCTAAGCACAACACACCTATGGACTTTAGTAATTTTTTGATAAACAATCATGTAACGAATTTGAAAATAGCTGCCGGAAATTCGCGGAGCTAATTTTGAAGATCATAGTAAACTTTAAGAATATTTTTATGTCAATAATGTAATCTATGCCTATAAGAAAACGTCGTGAACCAATTTATATCCCTGATGAAATTTTGAAGAGTATCACTTTTCGTGATACCGATATTCTGCGTCGATTTATCAGCAGTCAAAATAAAATTTATCCTCGCCGGAAAACTGGCCTGTCTGCAAAAGCGCAGCGCCATGTTGCCAGAGAAGTTAAGCGAGCTCGTGAGATGGGATTACTTGGCTATCGAGGTCAATAGTTAGAGAAAGCACAAAACACAGACGTGCACAAAGTCCAAGCAAAGAACATTTTCAAAACGCATTGTCGCCTAGAAAATCACCAAATCACTTTATCCAAAGTCTAAATAAAATCCAGTTTCCAAACTCACAAATGCACAAACAATGTGGTTTGGGCTGTGCATCGTTAGGCTTTGTTTGTTTTTTTGTGTTTTAATATTTGTGTTTTGAACTATGAGCTTCATCCCTCGTAACGATAGCTTTAATTGTGAGTCTTGTGGTCAGACTGTACCACCGGCTCAAGGTACTTGTCGTAACCATTGCCCAAGCTGTTTCACTAGTAAACACGTTGATGCTACAGTGCCAGGTGATCGGGCGGCAACTTGCCACGGCCTTATGCCAACCATATCGTATGAAGGTTCAGACCCCTATACTCTTAAGTTGACGCAGAAATGTCGACGCTGCGGACTCACAAAAAGAAATAGATCCGCCGCCGATGATGATTGGGAGAAACTCTTGTCATCCTTAAAGTAACAAGCTAGGCTGATGAATTATTAATCGTTCTTTCCAATTGCCTGTTTAACCTATGGAGGTGTGCAATGGAATACGTCGTTTTGCCTACTCGTCGCTTGAATCCATTGATCAATCAGATTAACATCTATTACGTTGGACCATACAGTAAGCCAAGTCTTAGATACCGGATCGCACAAAGATTACTAAATAGTTACGATCCGAAAATCGTTAGTGATGTATGGATTACAGGGACAAAAATAAGCCTATGTTGTCCAAGTAACATTGAAACGGAGCAGATTGTATCACGCGCCATTAATTTACTTTCCACTTCATTTGATCTACCAGCATTATATGTCAAACGATTGGAATCACTGGCTGAATTATTGTCTTGTCGCGTTGAATCTCACCAGATTCACTCTAGTAAAACACTGGGAAAGTATACATTTTACTACCCGATTCTGTCTGTTCTAAGTCCAGCTGAGATGGCATGTCTACGCCAGCGTCTACAAGTCATAGGTCAAGAATATATTACTCTCATTTCAGTACACCAAAATACGAGGCCACATATTATTTATCGAGGCCCGAGAGGATACGACTGGAATGGGCAAGTACTACTGTCAATTTGTGCTTGCGTGCAGGCACAATTTCGGACTGTTAGTTAGTTGTCGGCTTCAACCTTTTTCCAAATCGTCATGGTTAGTTCCTTGGCGATTTTTTTATCTTCCCTTAAAAATGCTTTGGCCGCTTCCCGACCCTGCCCGATTTTTATATCACCATACGACAACCAGCTCCCTGACTTCTGAACTAACTTGTACTCGAGTGCTTTGTCAACAATATCGCCTTCATAACTAATGCCTTCATTATACATAATATCAAATTCAGCCACTTTGAATGGCGGTGCAACTTTATTCTTAACGACTTTCGCAAACACACGATTGCCAATAATCTTCTCGCCCATTTTAATATTGGCACGACGACGAACTTCAATTCGAACTGAAGAGTAAAACTTAAGTGCTTTGCCGCCAGTAGTTGTTTCCGGATTGCCAAACATAACGCCAATCTGCATGCGAATCTGGTTAATGAAAATGACGGTGGTGTTCGTTTTAGCCACAATGGCTGTTAATTTACGCAGAGCTTGACTCATCAGCCTAGCTTGTAGGCCCATATGTGAATCACCCATCTCACCTTCAATCTCGGCTCGCGGAGTAAGGGCAGCGACCGAATCAATGACAATTAAATCAACAGCGCCAGACTCAACTAAGGTTTCAACAATTTCGAGCGCCTGCTCACCCGTATCCGGCTGACTAATGAGTAGACTATCGATATTAACGCCTATGCGCTTAGCATATTGCGGGTCGAGAGCATGTTCCGCATCAATATACGCTACAGTACCATTATTTTTCTGAGCATTGGCAGAGATATGGAGCGCCAGGGTTGATTTTCCACTTGACTCAGGACCATAGATTTCAATAATACGTCCCCTGGGAACTCCTTTAATACCTAAGGCAATATCGAGTGAAATAGAACCAGTAGCGATGGCATCAATATCAACTTTTCTGGCTTCACCCAATTTCATAATCGCTCCTTCACCGAATCGCTCTTTAATCTCTTCAACTGCAGCGTCAGCGGCCTGTTGCTTTACTGTCTCCGGTGTATCTTTCTTTACTTTTTCTCTAGTTGCTTCCTTATTCATAGGTTTGGTCAATAAATTAAAAGCTAATTTTTCTTAGGTGAGACATCACCACAACATACCCCGTCTATTGTCGTGGCACAAGCACATCTCTAGTGATGGTTCTGGTTCTCCCCGCGCCGTTGGTTGCTTCAACACGTATCGTATTGACACCTTTTCTTAAGACTAGATCATAGGAAAAAAGACCGTCTTGATTTAATAAAACTTGTTCGCCATTAACAGTAATGTCAGCATCACCACCGGCTGTGCCCCGCACTGTTATGTTCTGGGTTTCACTAACCCCGGCTGATGGTTCGGCTAAAGTCAACCCAGGCAGACGAAAGAAAGAGTTAACCTGCCAAGCAATATAGCCACCCAAGATAGTAGCTACAAAGCTAAGAGCAGCGGCTAAAATCCAATGGGGTGTGAACATTGCATGTAACCACGGACGCGGTGTGTGCACTCGCAACGGCACGAATTCACGGGCCCCGGAAAGAACCCGCATAAAAGCATGGTGAGTATGATCAGCTTGGACATCCAAAAAGGAAGCATATTTTGTAAACGCCCCATGAGCATAGATCTCAGCGGTAAACACTGATAAATTACCTTGCTCTAAAGCAATGAGATGTTTACGCGGAATGTGTAGTTCGGTAACAACATCATCAAGAGTCAAGCGCCTGTGTTCACGCGCAGTTCTTAAGAGACTACCAACACTTACGTCGGATCGTGTCTTACCAGGTCGAACACCAGGCCCTTGAGGTCGTGTTGCTACTGCCTTTGAATGGTGGATCTCTCCGACCTGTTTTTTAGCCATTAATTTTCATTGATAACTGAATTATCGTCCTCGGTATCATTATCATCGTCATCATCAGCACTATCTTCATCAGTCATACTAAGGTCACTATTTTTCTGGTCGGGTTCGTGTCTATCTTGAGCTTCACGCCTTAAGACTTCGCGGGGTTTGTTACCATCAGCCGGACCAATAATCCCAGCTGCTTCCAGCATGTCAAGTAGGCGAGCAGCTCGAGAATAGCCTACTTTTAAGCGACGCTGGAGTAAGCTAGCACTCACTTTGCCAGCCGCGTTGGCGACACGTTTGGCCTCGGTTAGTAAAACATCGTCGCCAATAATGCCACTGCTCCCAATTACTCGACTTTCTCCCTCAGTAATTGATTCCTCATCGGTAAAATCCGACGCGTCATTATTCTCAATAATAAACTGGACAACTCTGCTGACCTCTTCCTCAGAAACTAGGCCACCCTGTAACCGGCGCGGCCGGGCATTGTCGCTGGCGAGAAACAACATATCACCAGTGCCAACAAGTTTTTCGGCGCCGGCCATATCAAGAATCGTGCGCGAATCAACTTGAGAGACAACCTTAAGAGCAATCCGGGTCGGAATATTAGCTTTAATCAGACCGGTGATAACATTGACACTTGGCCGCTGCGTGGCCAAAATCAGATGTATTCCGACAGCCCGAGCTTGCTGGCTGAGACGCACCACCGGCCCCTCAACATCACGGACGTGCTTGGCCATAAGTACGGCCAGCTCATCCACCACGATCACGATAAAAGGCATGGCATTTTCCGGATTGTTCACGTTATATGAAAAGAGATTACGTGAGCCTGATTCTTCCAGCAGCTTGTAGCGTTTATCCATTTGCCGCAATACCCATTTCAAGGCATTGAGTGCCTTAGCCATGTCGACGATGACTGGATCCCCCCAGAGATGGGGAATACCGTTATAAGCCGTCAGCTCAACCCTCTTTGGGTCAATGAGAATCAGACGCAAGATTGCCGGCGAGTTTCGATATAAGAGCGACATGAGAATTGAGTGGATCGCGACAGATTTTCCGGAATTCGTAGCGCCAGCAATCAGTAAATGGGGCATGCGATCTAGTTCTGCTGTTACTGCTATGCCTGAGACATCACGCCCTAAGCCTATGGATAAAGGTGATTCAGCCCGTTTCATTTCTTTACTGCCAAGCAAATCCCGCAGACGTACCGAGGCCACTTCCTTGTTAGGTATTTCTATACCTACTAGATCGGTATTAGGAATAGGCGCCTCAATCCGAACCGGATGAGCCTTAAGCGCACGCGCCAGATCATTTTGCAGAGCAGTAATCTGTGATAAACGAATACCTTCATCTGGACGGAATGTGTATTGCGTAACAGTAGGACCAACCTTAGCTTTACCCATCGTGACAGTGATATTGAAATTCTCCAGAGTCGTTTTAATAGTGTCTTTATTCGTTTCAATATCTCCTCCTTCGGGTTGGCGCGTGCTGGTAGCTAATAATTCAAGTGGTGGTGGCACGTATTTTCGATTTGCTTGTTTTAATTGTTTTTGCTGCATAATTTTTTGATGTTTCTCTTTTTGAGCACGTTCTTCATCAAGCTTTAATTGAGCTGGATCAATCTTTGGCACAGCATTGCCCATCGATCTAATGCGAAAGCGAGGAGGGGAGACAGCAGTATGTGTTTCTTCATCATTGTCTAATTTTTCCTCGTCGTCAGTATCATCTTCGGATATGGTCTCGGGCCAGAGGCCCATCAGACGCTCAACCGCTTCAGCTGGCGAGAGATTAAACGTCATAAAAATACCAATTATTAGAGCAGCTAGGAAAACAATAATAGATACGACTACTGATAAGGCCAAGCTTAAGGGATAACTTAGAGTGAACCCAAGAAAACCGCCGCCTTTACCTTCAGAGGCTACTTGTAAGGCGTCGTCAGGAGCTATTCCGATTAAATGGAATGTGCCAAGTAAACCTATAGTAAGCAGAATAACGCCTATCACCCGCGAACGTGGCAACGGCTCTAAATTCGGTCGAAGTAAATAATAGCTAACATAAACAAATAGAAAGGGTGCTCCGTAAGCTAGCCAGCCAAATGACAAACGTAACATTCTCAAAATGACAATACCAATGCTGCCAGCTTGTCCAAAAAAGCTAAAAACTGTGATGATTGCTATAAGCAGGAGAACAACGCCAACAATTGCCTTCTTCGTAGCTGGTTTTAGCCAACCGGCTGAAGAAGATCGCCTGCGCTTATATTGCCGGCGCCTGAAAGGATTCAATCTCATAAAATATGAAGTTGCTTATTCAAACAATAAATATACCCTCATAGCCTCTTTTAGACCGCTAATTTTGAGGATTTATAAAGTATACATGGCTATGACCGTTAATTCGACTTCTTAAAAAGTATAAGATTTACTTCTTCTAGTCTCGATTAATAGCTGCGTTAAGCTATATATTATACTGGTGTTATGTTGTTTCTAAATCGCACAAACAAACTTTTAAATTTGCGCAGAGCGATCAAATATGATAGCTCACTTAATAATTTGCTGGGCTAGGCCCGTTTGTGTCACAGTGGCTGGTTTTGTAACCCGCTCTTGAACATGAGCAGCTGCTTCAGCGACAACAACTTCTTTAACCTTGGCTACAATTTTTGACTCACCATGATAGCCCGTCCCTGCTGGAATTAAGCGGCCAATAATTACATTTTCCTTCAAACCTTTTAACGTATCTTCACGTCCCATCACAGCGGCATCGATTAAGGTCCGGGCTGTTTCCATAAACGAGGCGCTGGAGAGGAAGCTGTTGGTAGTCAAGGCGACTTTGGTAATACCAAGCAGCATACGTTCGCCAAGAGCCGGCTGTTTATCTTGAGATTCTGTGGCAGAATTAACACGTCTAAATTCCTGGTATTCAATGATACGTCCGGGCGGTAAGTTTGTGTCCCCAGCATCGCGTACGCGAATACGTGACAACATTTGTCTGACCATTATTTCCAAGTGCTTGTCGTTTATTGTTTCACCTTGAATAGCATATACCTGCTGAACTTCACGCAAGATGTATTGCTGCACAGCACGAATTCCGGCAGCTGAAAATAAATTTTGAACATTGACATGTCCTTCGGTCAACTGCTGTCCTGCTAACAATGTGTCACCATCACTTATCTCAAGAGATGTCGTCGACGGCACAGTATAGGTACGAACATCCTTACCGCGTCCACGCAATTTTAAGATATTGTTTTTAAGACTGATATCGCCTGAAAATAGAGCGTTGACTTTCTCCGCTTCAACATTGACGAAAAGGCTATCACCCTCTTTTACTTTTGAGCCTGTTTTAATACCTTTAGTAACTATGGCGCCCGTCACATTATATTCAACACTTCTGTTCCCCTGGCTTGAAATCGTGATGATGGCCTCTTTATCACCTACGCTGACTTTTGCTAAACCATCAATTTCACTCATCAATGCTTCACCTTTTGGTTCACGCGCTTCAAAGAGTTCTTCAACACGTGGCAAACCTTGGGTAATATCCTGCCCTGAAATTCCACCGGAATGAAAAGTTCTCATCGTTAATTGTGTTCCTGGTTCCCCAATCGCTTGGGCGGCAACAACACCGACCGCTTCACCAATTTCCACTAATTTATTATGACCCAAATCCCAACCATAACACTGCCGGCAAATACCGTTTTTTGCTTGGCAGGCAACAACGGAACGGATGGTCAGCTCTGCAATTTCTCGCTTATCAATTTCTTCCGCTTCAGTTTCTGTAATCAGTGTACCGCGCGGGAATAATGTTTTACCCGTCTTCGGATGTTTAACTCCCTGAGCTAAGATACGTCCCAATACCCGCTGGCCAAGGGTTGTACCTACTTCTTCACTATCTGCTTTAGTGAAAGTGCCACCTTCAACATCCTGACAATCTTCTTCACGAACGACAACATCTTGAGCCACGTTTACTAAACGCCGTGTCAAGTAACCAGCCGTGGCGGTCCGCAAAGCGGTATCGGCCATACCTTTGCGTGTACCATGGGTTGAGAGAAAATATTCAAGGGCATTAAATCCTTCTTTGAAACTACTCTTGATTGGCAGTTCAACTACCCGGCCAGTTGGTCCGGCCACAGTCCCTTTCATGCCCATCATCTGTAATGTCTGGCCCCAGGAGCCACGAGCACCGGAACTAACCATCGCATGGACTGAACTTTCTTTATCAAGAGCTTGCTTTGTTGCTTCACTCATGCTTTCACGGGCTTTATCCCACACGGCGACGGTCATGCGGTATCGTTCCTCGTCGGTCAATAACCCATCGGCAAATTGTTCACGAATGGTCGTAACTTCATTTTCCGCGCGGGTAATAATATCTTTTTTGGCCGCAGGTTCTGCTAAATCTCCCATACCCCACGACAAACCACTGCGAGTCGCAAACTTAAAACCAAGTTCTTTCATTTTATCAATAAATTCGGCGGTAGCATCACGGCCATAATCTCGCAACACAGACGCAATGATCTTTTTCAGTCGTCCTTTATCGAGAACATTATTAACAAAGGGATACCCCGCTGGCAAAATCTCGTAAAACAGTAAGCGCCCGATTGTTGTTTCGATGATCTGACCACTTTTTTTCTTGGAACGCGTCTCAGGATCCGGCACCTTTATCAGAGCATTAATGGCAACTTCATCTAATTGATATGCGATGTTCACCTCATTAATGGAAGAGAAGGCATGCCCAGTACCCTTCATACCTGGCTTAGGTAAACTAATGTAGTACAAGCCTAAAACTATGTCTTGTGAGGCCGAAGTTGCTGGCTTACCATCGGCTGGCTTCAATAAGTTGTGACTACTCAACATGATCTCATCAGCCTCAAAGCGGGCTTGCGATGAAAGTGGCACATGAACGGCCATCTGATCACCATCGAAATCAGCATTGAACGGCACAGTCACCATAGGATGAATCTGGATAGCTTTACCCTCAATTAACACAGGTTGAAAAGCCTGAATACCAAGACGGTGCAACGTTGGCGCCCGATTAAGAAGAACTTTGTGGACCTTAGTAACTTCTTCTAAGGCATCCCAGACTTCGGGAATACCTTGCTCAATTAATCTACTGGCTGAACGAATATTGTGGGCCAGTTCGCGCTCTATTAATTCGTGAATAACAAATGGCTTAAATAGTTCGAGAGCCATTGTTTTCGGTAAACCGCACTGATGTAATTTTAACTCAGGACCAACAACAATGACTGATCGCCCAGAGTAGTCAACACGCTTACCAAGAAGATTCTGACGGAAGCGACCTTGTTTTCCTTTAAGCATATCGGCCATTGATTTTAGTTGTCGCCGCTGTCCGGTAGTGCTCATTGTCGTTGAGCCTCGTCTAGCTGAGTTATCAATGAGGGCATCAACGGCTTCTTGGAGCATACGTTTTTCATTTCGTGTTATCACTTCAGGTGCACCAAGCTCAAGTAAACGCTTCAACCGATTATTACGATTAATAACACGACGGTAGAGATCATTTAAGTCTGAGGCTGCAAAACGACCACCATCAAGTTGCACCATCGGACGCAAATCCGGAGGAATAACCGGCAAGACAGCTAGAAACATCCATTCTGGTCTGACACCTGAGGCTTGCATGCCTTGTAATAGCGCCAAGCGCCTAACAATACGCTTGCGTTCGGCGGCACTGGCCGTACTCATTTTCTCGGTCAGTCCTGAAATCAAAGTATTAATGTTCATCTTCTCAAAGATCGCTCTGATGGCTTCCGAGCCAATACCAGCTTTAAACACATGACCATATTTGAGGGACAAATCACGATATTCAACTTCAGAAATAATATGATAGGTTTTAAGGGCTTTGAGCTGATCGCGTGCATTTGAGATAGCCTCATCAAGTTTCTTCAATTGAACCTTTTCCTCGTCAGACAATTTAGTTTTTCTCTTCTCCCGATTCTTGGCATCTTTTTTAATTTCATTACGGAGTTGCTTATAACCTTGTTTGATTGCTGCTCGCTTGGAATCAGCTTCAGAATCAAGCCTCTTTAAAACTTCTTCTTTGGCGACTTCATCTACTTCAGTCACTATGTATGAGGCGAAATATATAACCTTTTCCAACTGTGAGACATTAATGTCTAAAAGTAGTCCCATCTTTGATGGCACCCCGCGCAAAAACCAGATATGTGATACTGGTGTGGCTAACTTAATATGGGCCATGCGTTCACGCCGAACAATTGAACGAGTAACTTCAACACCACATTTGTCACAGATAATACCTTTATAGCGAATTCGGCGATATTTACCGCAACTACATTCCCAATCTTTAACCGGACCGAATATTCGTTCATCAAACAACCCTTCCTTCTCAGGTTTTTGGGTTCGATAATTTATCGTCTCAGGTTTTGTAACTTCGCCGTGAGACCAGTCTAAGATTTGCTCAGGGCTGGCTAAGGCTAAACGAATAGAACTAAAAATTGATTGTGGTGGTCTGCCTTGCATAAGAAAATTTATGAACGAATTCTTGTCTTTGTGTCGACACGATGTTTTTCCCGTTTATTATCAACACCGACATGCTCTCGCTGAATCTCGTTTGAAACCTTGTTTTGGCCGACTAGGTCAACATTAAGAGCTAGACCTTTCAACTCCTGAACAAGCACATCAAAGGCGGCCGGCGAATGCGGCGTATGGATTGGTTCACCCTTCACGATTGCTTCATATGTTTTACTTCGACCAATCACATCATCAGACTTGATCGTCAACATTTCCTGTAACGTGTAGGCTGCACCATAAGCTTCTAGAGCCCATACTTCCATTTCGCCAAAACGCTGACCACCAAATTGGGCTTTGCCACCAAGCGGTTGCTGCGTTACAAGCGAGTATGGTCCTGTGGAACGCATATGGATCTTCTCCTCCACCAAGTGATGAAGTTTTAATATATACATCACGCCAACTGTCACTGCATGATCAAACTTTTGTCCTGATTTGCCATCATAGAGATCCACTTTACCGTCAGGGGGAAGTCCTGCTTTAATAAGTTGCTCACGGACAGTTTTTTCAGCAACACCAGCAAATGGTGGGGAGGCTGCAAACAAATTAAGTTTTTCCGCGGCAATACCAAGATGTGTTTCTAAGATCTGACCAATGTTCATACGGCTGGCTACACCTAAGGGATTTAAAACAATATCCACTGGCGTGCCGTCAGCCAGGTACGGCATATCTTCCTGGGCTACAACCATCGAAATGACACCTTTATTCCCATGTCGGCCGGCAAATTTATCGCCAACCTGTAACTTACGTATTTGTGCCACGCTGACTTGGACTTGGCGAATAACGCCGCTCGGCAGACGATCGCCTTCTTCACGAGAAAATGTTTTAACATCAACAATTTTCCCATTCTCACCATGACGCAGGTACAGTGAGGTATCTTTAACATCCTTAGCCTTTTCACCAAATATAGCTCGCAACAGTCGCTCTTCGGCAGTGAGATCGGTCTCACCCTTATTGGTAACTTTGCCAATCAAGATATCACCAGAGCGAACTTCAGCCCCAATGCGAACAATACCGTCTTCATCAAGATTACGAAGTTTTTCTTCACTGACGTTCGGGATATCTCGCGTAACTACTTCTGGACCTAATTTTGTGTCCCGGACATCGATAATAAAATCTTCGATATGGATAGAGCTAAAACGATCATCTCGTACAATGGTTTCCGAAACCACAATCGCATCTTCAAAATTACCACCATACCAAGGTATAAACGCTACCGTCAGATTTTGGCCGAGGGCCAATTCTCCTCGATCAGTTGAGGAACCATCAGCAATAACTTGCCCTTTGCGAACATGGTCACCATTTGAAACAATGGGACGTTGCAATAAAGCAGTTGATTGATTACTGCGTAAAAAATTCTGTAATCTATAAAAATGTTTTTCCTTTTTGTCATCGACAATCGTTATGTGCTGGCCATCAATCTCAGTAACGATGCCATCGCTAAGAGCAACGACCACCTGTCCTGAGTCGGCGGCAGCTCTAGATTCAAAACCAGTACCAACCCGCGGCGCCTGAGGCACCATTGATGGTACGGCTTGTCGCTGCATATTTGATCCCATCAAAGCACGTTGGGCGTCATCATGTTCAATGAAAGGAATCAAGCTGGCTGCAATAGACGCTAACTGATTAGTCGCAACGTCCATATAATCAACATCACCTGGCGTCACCTCGGCAAATTGGCCTTTTTCACGGGCCTCAACTCTGTTACTCACAAACGATCCGTCTTTTTTCAGACTTTCGGCCGCATGCGCGATAATCTTAGTATCTTCAGTGTAGGCATCAATGTACTCAATAGTGTTTGTTACTTTGCCATCAACGACTTTCCGATAAGGTGTTTCTAAAAAACCGTATTCATTAATTCGGGCATATAGAGCCATGTGGCCAACTAGCCCAATATTTGGTCCTTCTGGCGTCTGAATGGGGCAGATGCGACCGTAATGGCTGCGATGGACATCTCGAACTTCAAAACCAGCTCGATTTCTTTCCAGTCCACCTGGACCCATGGCGGACAAGCGTCGCTTATGCTCAACTTCAGACAGAACATTCGTTTGATCCATAAACTGCGATAACTGCGAACTGGTAAAAAACTCTTTGATGGCGGCTATGATGGGACGAGCGTTGACAAGCTGTGACGGAGTTACTGCTTCCAGGTCCAGCGTGCTCATTCTATCTTTAGCGATGCGTTCCATGCGCATCAAGCCGACACGAAATTTATTTTGAATAAGTTCCCCAACGGCCCTGACACGGCGGTTACCGAGATGGTCAATATCGTCAGCTAGATCCTGCGTAATATTAAGTCGAATAATTTCACGAATGACCGCCACAATGTCGTCAACTTTTAAGACCCGGTGAGCTGGATCATCTAAAGGAATCTTAAGCCCGAGACGTTGATTAACACGATAACGACCAACTCTACCAAAATCGTAGCGATCAAAACGGAAAAACATGTCTTTGACCATTTGACGAGCATTATCAACTGTAGCCATATCACCAGGCCGTAATCGCTTATAAACTTCTTTTAAGCCTTCTTCTTCATTGGTTGATGTATCTTTGGCAATAGTTGCATCAATATAGGAAAGTTCTTCGTCAGTATCGATATCGGCAAATAGTTTCTTGATTTCAGTGTTAGATGCCTTACCGAACGCGCGCAGCAGAGCCGTTACAACAACTTTTCTTTTTCGATCAATTTTGACATAGATGGCACCATCAGCGGCTGTCTCAAGCTCAAGCCAAGCCCCACGGTTGGGGATTACTTTAGCTCCGTACCAATTACGGCCTTTATTGTAGTTGGTTGTAAAAAATGCTCCTGGCGAACGGATGAGCTGTGAAACCACCACTCGTTCGACACCGTTAATAATGAACGTACCGCGCGGCGTCATCACCGGAAATTCTCCGAGGTAGACTTCTTGCTCCTTAACTTCACCAGTTTTTTTGTTAATCAGTCGAACGGCACTTCGCAAGGGTGATTCATAGGTTGCATTGCGATCCCGAGCGGTTTCCTCGGTGTGTTTTGGTGCATCTAGATAATGATCAAGAAATTGTAATTCTAAATTACCACCATAGTCTTCAATCGGAGAAATCTCGCTAAATAATTCTGCTAAACCCTTCTCAAAAAACCAATTGTATGATTCTACTTGTAACAAAAGAAGATCCGGCGCTTTGGAAAAAGCGGTGGACTCACTTGAAAAGGTTGTTCGCTCGCGTAAAGATTTATTAGAAAATCCCTCTGACTCTTTCGCTTTCGGCATATAAATAAAGAAAAATCCCTAAGTGAATAAATGGGTGTGTTTTGCTCAATAGGGTGTTTATTCCCTGTTAATGCCGTCGCGAGCCAAGTTCATGAGAACCTGTGTATAACTTACTCTATGCGTGTCCAGGGAGAACCGCGAGGATAAATCCTGTCAACAGAGCTTATAATGTTACTCTGCGCGATTAGCCTGACGCACCATTTAAATTGTTTTGCACACAAATCGAGCTCGTCCTAAGACGATTTATTGAGTATACGAAGCTTTATACCGACATGTCAAGAATATATGACATTACAAACTAGTGGCATTTTTGGTTTGTTAATTAAATTCACAATCTTAACGATCATGGCTTGTATTACATTAATGGCAAAACGATGTTTAGGCACTAGATGTATTGTGGCTTGACGACTGCGACAGGATCAGCATCAATTGCCTCATTAAGTATCTGAACCATATCCATACCTTTGACACTGACAAGATTAATACCAAGTGCCTGCGCTAAAGTTGAAGCCGTGACGATACCGGCTCTTAGAGCAGAATAGTTACCAGGCCCGCCGTGAACAGCAATTCGATTTATCTGATTTAGACTGATTCCGGATTGCATTAAGACTTGATCAATACTTTCAATCAGTTTTACAGAAAGGTGTTTATCGCCCGACCATTTTTGTTGCGCCAAGACTTTTGTATTATAAGCAACGAAGACGCTAGCCTCACGCTGTGAAGTATCAATGACAATTATATTCATAGAGTAAGCCCCCTGCTTCTTTTATTTAAGTGTAAGCTCAGATATAAGCTGCTGAACAACATTTCGATCATTCCACGGTATGTGTTCGGTGCCAACAACTCTTGTCGTAAAATTCCCCATCCCCGTGATAACAACGGCGTCTCCCTGACTAGCCTTCTTTAAAGCATAGCGCAAAGCCTCACGCCGATCAGAAATACGTTGCCAGGGAACTTTGAAACCTTCAAGACCAGCTTCAAGATCAGTATAAATTTGTTCTTCCGGTTCAGTGTATGGTTCGTCTTGTGTGACGACAATTTCATCGGCAAAACGAGCAATGACACGGCTCTGCAATGGACGTTTAGTGCGATCTCGACGACCGGCGGCACCATAAACAGCATAAATTTTGCCAGACACCTCAGATCTTAAATAACGATAGAGATGCTCCAAAGCAGACGGCGTTAAAGCAAAATCAATTAGTACCCGTGCTTTATTAGGCAGCTCAATCCATTCCATGCGCCCAGGCACTTGCTTTACTCGCGCTAGGCCTTCAGAAATTTTCTTATGATTGATTCCAACGGCTTGGGCCAGTGTGCTCGCCGCGGCCGCGTTGGCCTGATTAAATTCACCGGGCAGAAAAGTATGAATACTTTCCGCTTGGGCAGCCGTCACCTCGATAACATTCAAATTTTCATTCTGAGATCTGAGTTTGTTAATTATGCGTAATGTCCATTTGTCGTCTGCATTGGCGACAAGTGGTGCTTTTGATTTTAAATATCTGACAATTTTGCCTTTAGCGTCAGCGTAGGCTGACATCGTCTTATGATAATCAAGATGCTCATGGGTAATGTTTGTAATTATTGCTCCAGATAGTCGTATGCCGGCCACGCGGTTTTGATCCAGAGCATGGCTGGTCAATTCAAGCACCAGGTGTTTCACGCCTCGGTTATGCATCGTCCGTAAATATTGATAAACAAGATGACTGTTTAGTGTTGTCATGTGGGTGGAATTGGTTTTTACCTCATCCCCGATATAAATACGTTCAGTTGAGAGTAGACCAACCGAAGCGCGTCCAAAATTTTCCTGCAAAATAGCAGCAAGAAAAATCGCCGTGGTAGTTTTTCCGTCAGTACCGGTAACGCCATATATATTCAGGCCAAGATCAGGCCACCGATACCATGCCCGCCACCATTGCGACTGCAGGCCGTGGTAGATGTTTTTGGTTTGTTGAAACAAACGATTCAGATTCATCACATTACACAAGCACTAAGGCAGTTAATAAGGTAAATGTTGTTAGTAAACTTTAATAACATGGGGGTTTAAGTTAATTAGTTTTTTATCTTATTTGGCAGTTGTTTAATTCGGTGGGCCATATTGTAGAACCAATACAAGACAGGATCAATAACATGGTCATAAGCGCCAGCATAAGATGATAGTTGCCCGCCAAAACCTTTTTTGAATCGAGTAATGCCGGCCCAGGGATGTAATGCTCCGGCATTGGGTGGAGCTACCCCATAAAGATCATAAGACTTATAACCGTTTTCTTTAGCTCGGCGAATCGTTTCCCATTGCAGAAGATGAGGGGCCATGAACTCACGTTGAGTTGATGAACTTGCACCATGAGCATAAGTCACAGTGTCCTTGCAAGAAATCAAAAGGTTGATCGCTAAAGGCACGCCATTGAGTTCAGCCACAGCCAGCTCAATCATATTGGCCGGGGCAAGGGATCGCAGCAGAGACAGATAGTAATCATCAGGATGATATCGAAAACCGGAACGCTCTTTCACTTCTTTTGACAAGGTAATAAAGGCGTTAATGTCACGCTTGGCGGTTGAGAAACGAACTGCGACTTTACTCCGCTCAGCCAAACCGATGTTATAGCGTGTTTTGGGATGCATGTCAGCCCGCATGTCTTCAAGCGAGTCCGTGAGATTAAGCATAAGAGTATGTCTAGGCTGCACATCACGTTCAGATTTACGCCATGATTTGTCTAAACTATGTGCCACCTCTATTGGCGGTTCAACACGAATGAATACGGCCCGCTGTTCTTCGGCCCATACCTGCACATCAGGCAGCAACTTCAGTAAAGCTGGTTTCTTGTGCCAAAGAGGGCCGCGAGGGATATATATCCATGATCGATTACTAAAGAGTGGCCGCCTGATGGCCAAGGCCATAGCCCCTTCATTCTCATTAGAAAAGAAGCGTCGGTAGGGGAGACCCATACTGCCTTGCAATTCCCCCCATTCCCAGCTTTGAAGAAATGAACCTCCGGCAGCTTGTTCCACCAAGTTATTCCATTGTGATCTATCTGGCACCATTTAGATGAAATGAATAATTTTGCCAATTTGATAAACTATCTGAGCAAAAAAATTTTCTAAATAACACTCCGCTCGGCTAAAAATTATTCAATGAATTACTTATTTTCTTTAAGCGCCGCCTTAACTGCCTCTTGTACGGTTGTGACGTTCTTCGGTAATTCCTTAATTAGAGCTCGAGCTTGCTCCCTGGTAAAGCCAAGACTGACTAACGCAGAAACAGTTTCCGTCTGAACATTACTGGGCGCACCAGAAATTAATGTTTCATCAATCTTGCCTTTGAGCTCAATTATTATTCGGTTAGCTGTCTTGCGGCCAATGCCAGATACTTTAGTAAGCAACTTAATATCATCCTCAATGACTGCTTGAGCTAAGGTCGCCGGTGGGGCTATATCTAAAATATTCAGAGCAGTGCGTGGCCCAACAGACGGCACCGTCAGTAATAATTCAAAGAAATTAAGATCCTCTTGCGTCTTAAACCCGTAGAGAGTCTCAGCACTATCAGTGACATGATGGTGAATTAACAAAATCATTTCTTGGCCGATGGTAACATCGGCGAGAAGCGCCCCTAATGCTCCCACACGGTAGCCCAAGCCATGCACATCAATAATAAGTGACTTTGGCTCTAGTTTGGAAATTATCCCCTGTAAACTTGCGATCATGTCTTTAGCCTATAGTGTTAAGAATACTCATGCCAAACCAGTTTACACTCAAATCGCCATATAAGCCCGCGGGCGACCAACCGCAGGCTATAAAACATTTATTGCAAGGTCTTACCAAGACCGGCCATAAGATCAGATCTGGTGCTGATTCGGAAATTAAAAAAAATACCCAGCCCAATAGACAAACTTTGTTAGGAGTAACAGGTTCCGGTAAAACATACACGATGGCCGAAGTGATCGCCGCTTCTCAAAAACCTGCGCTTGTAATTTCCCATAACAAAACTTTGACGGCCCAACTAACTGCGGAATTTAAAGAGTTTTTTCCTGATAACTCGGTGAATTATTTTGTGTCTTATTATGACTATTACCAACCCGAAGCTTATATTCCCAGAACCGATACCTATATTGCCAAGGACTCAGCGATTAATGATGAAATTGATCGCTTGCGACACGCCGCGATGGAAGCCGTATTAACTCGTTCCGATGTAATTGTTGTAGCTTCAGTTTCATGTATTTATGGTCTCGGCAGGCCAACTGATTATCTGGACTTGAGATTGGTTCTTAAAAAAGGTGCTGGGCTGTCAAGACAAGAAGTTTTGCGCAAATTGACGCAATTGCAATATGAAAGAAATGATACGGATCTTAGCCGAGGTCGTTTTCGTGTCCGTGGTGATGTTATAGACATTCACCCGGCCGGCGAAGATTTAGTACTGCGTCTCGAGTTTTTTGGCTCTAGGCTTGAACAAATTGTTCGTTTGGATGATTTGACTGGCGAGGTAATAAACTATGTTGAGGAGGCAAACATTTTTCCGGCAACTTTTTTTATTACTAATAAAGAAAGCATGCATCAGGCGATGGCTGGTATTCGCCTTGAACTACAAGATCGCGTCCAGTATTTTAAAAAGCTCGGTAAGGCCATAGAAGCCCAGCGCATTCTGGAGCGCACGACCTTTGATCTTGAGATGATTACCCAAATCGGCTACGTGTCAGGTATTGAAAACTACTCACGACACATTGACGGACGTGGCATAGGCGAGCCACCGGCGACATTGATCGACTATTTTATTCACGCCTACGGACGTGATGGTTTTTTAACATTTGTTGATGAATCACACATGACGATTCCACAAATTGGCGGTATGCAAGCTGGCGATGCTGCCAGAAAAGAATCATTAGTTAGATTCGGCTTTCGGTTACCGAGCGCAAAGGATAATCGTCCGCTCAAATTCAACGAATTTGAGGATCGGCTTGGTCAAACGATCTTTGTTTCCGCAACCCCAAGGGATTATGAACATAATACGAGTCATGTCATTGTTGAACAAATTGTTCGACCAACAGGTCTGCTTGATCCAACGATTGAAGTCCGGCCGACTGAGCATCAGATTGACGACATTATGGATGAAATTCAAAAAGTCACGAAGAAAAAACAACGTGTTCTGGTCACAACGTTAACAAAACGCATGGCTGAAGAACTTTCAACATATTTAGTTGAGATGGGCATTAAATCTGCCTATATCCATAGTGAAGTTGATACACTGGAGAGACTAGAGATCCTACGCGACTTACGACTTGGCACTTATGATGTTTTAGTTGGCATCAATCTTTTACGAGAAGGCTTAGATTTACCAGAAGTTTCTCTAGTCGCGATCATGGATGCCGATAAGGAAGGTTATTTAAGATCAACCACGGCCCTGATTCAAACCATGGGGCGAGCTGCCCGTCACATTGAGGGGCATGTTATTATGTATGCTGACACCTTAACTGGATCAATACAGCAAGCGTTAAAGGAAACTAAGCGTCGACGCAAAATCCAAACAAAGTACAACAAGGATCACAAAATTAAGCCCCGTTCGATTACAAAAAAAATTCGTGATCGTCTGGCTCACCAAGCCCAGGTACTACATCTGCCGGAGGTAGCCGATATTCCAGCCGATGAAAGGCGCCGTGTTATGAGCGAGTTAGAAAGTAAAATGAAATTAGCAGCCCAAAATCTTGAATTTGAAAAGGCCGCGCAACTACGTAATGTTATCTCAGACTTGCGTCAGGCAGAGCGCCCGAAGAAATAGTTTGGTATGAATAAAAATGTTTTTGCCAATCTACTAGCTGATGAGAATCTTGTCTTTATTGTTAGTAGTACTGTCTTGGCTATTGTGCTTTTTATTCAAGCTTTTCATCCTGCCTGGCAATCACATTTGCAAACCGACGTAATTATTCATCAGCAGCAGGTGCAAGAATATTGGCAAACTGGTTCCTGGCAAAATATTAGCTTTCAAGAATATCAACCTGGAGCCTTGTGGTTTTTTATGGTGTCTTACTTCCTAGAGTCTTTTCAAAATAATTATTCTGTTTATCTCGCCGCAACTTTGTTTATTAACGCGCTTCTGCTTATAAGCCATGGTTTAGTTTACGCTCGCTTTAGACCTAATGCTAAGCCGTGGCTGCTACTTATTATGTTGGCTGCCATGGGTCCAATTTTACTTTATCGTTTTGATCTAATAGTTTCCCTACTGACCATATCGGGCTGGATTTTATTTATGAAGCGTCAAGTTACTGGGGCAGGGTTGTTGCTTGGACTTGCTATCGCAATTAAGTTATACCCAATTGTGATTGTTCCCATTCTTGTCTTCGAATTCATTCGTATAAATAACCGTCGTCTAATCTTAAATTTTTTAATTGGACTTAGCACTGGCCTGGCCTTGGTGTTGATTCCGTTTTTACTCTTTGGTGGGAATATCCAAGACGTTAGTGAAAGTTTGCGAGGTTATCAAATTAAACCAGTTGGTCTCGACAGTATGTGGGGAAGCGCAGCTACTATTTTAGCCATTGGCACCGGCCAAAACCTTGTAATGGATAATGCCCACGGCATTCATGGTTTAGTCGAACCAACAACTATTTTTTCTTTATCCTTCTATAACTTGATCTGGATTTTACCGACCGGTGTAGTTTTCATTTGGCTTCTTTGGCGATATCGCTTGGAAGGCTATAGGAATCCACTTATCCCGTTGGTTGTCCTCACAGTATTTACGCTAACGGCCAAAGTTCTTAATCCGCAGTACTTGTGGTGGTTTCTATCATTTTTACCCTTGATTCCAAAACAGGTCTGGACGCAAACATTACATATGGTTATTTTAATCACGGTAATTGTATCGCTGATTTTTACACAATTGACGTACCCGCTAAATTATACGGCCTCTCTGGACTGGTATTATGATAATTCGGTTGACGTATCTTGGTTTATTATAGCTCTGAGCAGAAACGCATTACTGCTAATATTTTTGGCGGCCATCATTTACATCGCCACGAGAAAGTTCAATAGTCACCTTCAACATGAAACTGGTGAACCTGGCCGCCGTGTGAGCGCCAGTCTGCCAAGCCACCTTGATAAGCCATAACATTGTGAAAACCACGCCGAGTTAGCTCCTCGGCAATTGATAAGGAAAGACGATTCTGCGGGGAAATACCGTACACGATTATTTCCTTTTTCTTATCAAAGAGATATTCAAACTCTTCTTCACTACCTTCCGTAATATTTATTGAACCCGGAATATGTATCCGCGCAAATTGCTCCCAAGGAGAAACGTTGACCAAGCTATACCCGTGCACACGATCATAATTTTTGGGCGGTGTTTCAGCTAAAAGATCAGCCAGCTCGGCGTGGCTAATAATATGAGTTTGTGTTCGGACCTTATTTTGTTCCATCATAAGCTAAAGCTTAAAGAGAAGCTTATACATAGACCTTGCCAATAGTAAGATAGGAAGCGCAATATTTTTTTGAAAGTAATTAGTTAGACTTTTATGACAATCCTCGGCCTTTTACTTTTTATCATCCCCGGTTTTATCGGTAGCAGTCTTACTAATCGCTATAATATTGCCCGCGACACTGTTACAAATCTATTAATCGGAACAATTGTTGGTCTAGTTAGTGTGACAACCGGTTTCTATATTCTAGCGGCAGTGATAAAAATAACTCCGCTTGTCATCTGGATTACTTTAACAATTTTAGGTTTTATAGCTCTGTTGACTGTTCAGCCCCGACTGCAACTATCAGTATTAAATTTTAATTTGTGGGATCGGGCTAACACTACCGTTCTGATTCTGACGCTGGTATTGGCTCTACTTCTCGCCCCAAAGTTACTTTTTTTTGATGGTACTGCCTTAAGTACAAACGTCCTAAATGCCTGGGGTGATCTCGGCTGGCATGTGGCAAATATTACTGGTTTTGCTGAAGGTCAAGCTGTGCCACCGCAGGATCCTATCTATGCCGGCAGTAAATTATTTTATCCATTTTTAATAAATTTCTTCAGCGGTCTTCTCGTCATCGCTGGTGCCACCATCGCAGAAAGTGTTACGACGCCCGTCCTTATCCTTCTGCCAATATTTTTTACTTTGTTCTTTATTTTTGCCCGCACGATTACAGGGAACACAACGGCTGCTGCTATAGCGATACTGTTGCTCATATTCTCAGGCAGCACCTTAGGCTGGACTCAGCTGACGTCTGACCTTGCTAATAGTGCTCGACCAGTGCTTGATTTTTTCCTTCATCTGCCTCGCGACTACGCTGGTACCGGCAGCGGCGGCGAACTCCCCGGCTGGCAATTTTTAAATATTATCATCGCCGGACTCTTGCCTCAGCGATCACTGCTTTTCGGCTTACCCTTAGCCATGAGCTTACTTATAATCTTGCTCACTGCACTGGAAACTTTTGAAAAAAAATCTCTCGTCCCGTTCGTTCTGGCCGGTGTTGTCGCCGGTCTTATGCCACTGGCCCATGCTCATACCGTGCTAGTCATGATACCGACAATTTTATTCCTGGCGCTTGTCCATATTTTTAGTGAACGCAACCATCGATCTCAAGCCGTGGCGGCGTGGCTAGTTTTTGCTGGTGTCTCAGTCATTGTCGGCTTCCAAGAAGTTTTATATTTTATTAATGGTGTAGCGGGCACATCTGGGCAATTCTTTCGTTTTGCCCCCGGTTGGACAGCTCAAGAAAACTGGCTGTGGTTTTGGTTTAAAAATGCCGGCCTACTAATTCCCGTTAGCCTGCTCAGTATTCTTATACCCGGCTCTCGTTCTCTTAAAGCAATCACGGCGGCCGGTTTGCTTGTTTTCACCGGCGCTAATCTATTTATATTTGCTCCTTGGGCCTGGGACAACTATAAGCTATTGATCTGGTGGCTAATCCTGACGTTGCCTTCAATTGGTTGGCTGCTGAATAAATTACTGAGTTATAATCGATTGCTTCTATCAACTTTAGTTATTCTTTTTATGATTATTCATATGCAAACAGGATTTTTGGATCTCTTTAGAACTGCTTTGCCTTCTGCTCAAGCCTATGAAGAGTGGAATAGCGAGGCCATTAACATCGCCAGACAAATACAAGAATTAACCGAAACTAATGCTGTTATTTTAACTGCACCATATCATAATAGTCCGGTCGCCCTGTCAGGCCGAATTCAGTATATGGGATTTCCCGGTCATGTTTGGAGTCATGGCTTGCCATATTTTACCCGTGAGCAAGCTATAAAAGATTTCTATGAGGGGAGACGCGAAGATTTACCGGAAATTGAACCAGGTTTTGTCGTCATTGGACCAGTTGAGCGGCAACAATTTCCGCAACTTGTCATTCAACCAAATTGGCAACTGGTGGCAGTAAATTCTTCGTACCAATTATATCGAGTGCAATAAACTGCCATCAAACTTTAGTCCGCCAGAAATTTAAGATATCTTTTAACGATTGCTCAAGCGGTATTTCTGGTCGCCAGTTTGTTGTTTGTTTCAATTTAGTAGCATCACCAAGAGATATGGCAATATCAGCCGAACGGAGCCGCGCTTGATCCGGCTCAACGCTGATCGCCAAATCAGTCAATGTTAAAAGATGTTTAAGAATAGATTGAACACTAACAGCTTGACCGGAAGCAATATTATAAACCTCGCCGCGTTTGCCATGTTCCATTAGTAAACAATAGGCCCGAACAACATCGCGAACATCTGTAAAATCTCGTTGAGTTTTTAAGTTGCCAACCTTCATGATCGGTGGCTGCTGCTGCTTCTCTATCGCAGCTATCTGCGAGGCAAAGTCGGCCGTGACAAAACCAGTCTGTTGGCCTGGGCCAATATGCGGAAATGGCCGAACCCGAATAACCATGCTATTAAAGTCGTCAATGATCAGCCTCTCCATAGCCAATTTACTGGCCGCATAAGGATTTTTTGGCTGGCATTGTTCAAGCGGCAACTCAGGCAGGGGAATGTTCGATCCTTGCCCATAGATGTCCGCACTACTTGCTACAATAATACCGGTGTGAGGTGTGAGGTGAGTCATTGCTTCAAGCAACGATTTCGTACCTTCAACATTTATCTTGAAAGCCTGTTCCTTTAAAGCAAAACTTTTTCCGACAGAACTAAAAGCCGCCAAGTGATAAATCCAAGCCGGTTTAATAGCCCGTAGTTCAGCTTGATAGGTTTCAGGTTTAGTAATGTTAACCTCCGGTAAGTCCCAAGAAATTATTTCTCTATTTTTGAAAATCCTTTGTAACTCGGATTTTAAGTGCTGGCCGACAAAACCTCGACCGCCGGTAATAATTATAGAATCACTCATAGTTAACCGGTTGCGCCACATTTTTTAATCAGGCCACGGGTAATCTCGGAATTTCTCCTGATTTAGCTCTAGAGATTTTCTCCTGCGCCGCCTCAACCATGGTAATAACAAGCTGCTCAAAATTAACTTTTGGTTGCCACCCTAGTTGTCGCTTGGCCTTACTGGAATCAGCAAGCAGCGTATCAACCTCAGCTGGCCGCATAAACTTTTTATCCTTAACTACATAGTCTTGCCAATCCAGATTCAGATGTTTAAATGCTACTTCACAAAATTCTTGAACCGAATGATTTTCACCTGTACCAATCACATAGTCATCAGGTTTGTCTTGTTGCAGCATTAGCCACATGGCGACGACAAAATCGCCAGCATATCCCCAGTCTCGCTTGGCCTCAAGATTACCAAGACGTAGTTCACTAACTAGGCCTTCCTTGATGTAAGCAGCGGTACTAGCGATCTTCTGAGTGACAAATTCATAGCCACGCCGCGGTCCTTCATGGTTAAAAAGAATACCTGAGCACGCAAACATATTGTAACTTTCCCGATAATTTACAGTAATCCAATGACCGTAGACCTTAGCCACGCCATAGGGACTACGTGGATAGAAGGGTGTAGTTTCTGTTTGTGGTGTAGTTATAACTTTGCCAAACATCTCCGAACTTGAGGCTTGATAAAAACGTGCTTCAGGTTTCACCTGACGAACAGCCTCAAGCATGCGGGCCACCCCTATGCCTGTTACATCTCCCGTCATTTCAGGTACTTCATAACTACTCTTGACAAATGACTGGGCGGCTAAATTATAGACTTCATCCGGCTGCGATGCTTCGATAGCCCTGACTAGAGACAAGGAATCCGATAAATCTCCAACTAAGACATTCACATCGCTAAGAATGTGGCGAATATTGTCATAGGGATCAGTGGCCGAGCGCTGAACAATGCCGTAGACAGAATAGCCTTTTTCTAAAAGCAACTCGGCGAGATGAGAGCCGTCCTGTCCGGTAATACCGGTAATTAGTGCATTTTTTGCCATAGGTTGTACGCTATAGGTTCTTAAGAAAAAATAACAACGCCACTTTATCTTATCATCCGACAGATGTCCAAACTAGCAACAACTTCCGGGGTTATTATTATTGACAAACCTCGCGGCCTGACAAGCCATGATGTGTGCGATAGGGTAAGAGATTTGATAATGTCATCCACTTACGCCACTAGTGGAGTCCAAGCTCATAGCCAGAAGAAAGCGACAACAATTGATCGTAAGCGACCAAAAGTTGGGCATGCGGGAACCCTGGATCCGTTCGCCACAGGTGTTTTAATTGTAGCTATTGGATCCTCGACGCGGTTACTTCGCTTTACGCACGCTTGGGAAAAGGAGTATGAGACTACAATCACGCTTGGGGCAGTAAGTTCGACTGATGATAGCACCGGCGAAATTATTAAGGTAAAGGGAAACTTACAAATAGATTACGCTCGAATCAAAAATGTTCTAACTAAGTTTGAAGGATCATATCTGCAATCTCCACCTGCTTATGCTGCAATCAAAGTCGCTGGTATGAAATTGTACGAATATGCTCGAAAAGGGGAGTCTGTGACAGTGCCCCTGCGACGAGTGCATGTCTCGGATATTTCCATTTTGAAATATGAATACCCGAATATTGTGTTGCGTATAACATGTAGCACTGGAACCTACATACGCGCCTTGGCTCGTGACATTGGTGAAGCTTTACAAATTGGCGCTTATTGTTCAAAATTGCGCCGAACTAGAATAGGTCATCTTGACATACGGCAAGTTCATTCGTTAGATGATTTGACTCAAGAAACTTTTCCACAAGCCCTGCTTTCTCCTGAAACGCTTGTTGGCCATCTGCCAAGAATAACTCTATCACCTCTCAATGTCGTAAAATATAGAAAGGGGCAAACAATTAACGAACTAATCATAGAAAACAATAGCAATTCGGCATTAGAGCATAGTCTGGCGGCAGTATTTAATATGGACAAAACTTTAATTGGCGTCGGTACTGTTGAGCACTCTCCTATTAGTTTGCAGCCAAACATCGTCTTTTGACACTTTATGGACAATCATTCATACTTGGCTTTACTAATTATTTACGCATCTTAGATATCTGTGCCACAAACTGAATCAGCAAGGAAAGCTCTCCGGGCCAGCCAAAGAAGACGAGTCAAAAATGATTCATGGCGGCGGAAATTTCGCGCCAGTATTAAAAGCGTCCGCCAGGCTGTGACTTTAGGTGATGTGAAGACAGCAGTTGAACTGCTCAAGATTGCTCAAAAAAATATTGATCGAGCGGCCCGCCACCATGTTTTGCCGGCTAATACGGCGGCCAGAAAAAAATCCCGATTGCAAAAAGCGGTGACGAATATGTCAAAAAAATAGTATCTTATATTGCTCTTTGATAATTATCTAAAGCGTGCGCGGCCAGAAAATAGCGGTCTTGAGGCAACGGGCATGATAATGGCCAAGACTGGTAGTATGCATCGAAGGTAGTAAGCGATTTTGCGGCGCTTGACTCCTTACCGGGCGTGCCCACTTTTTTTCGCACATTTCGCGACCCGGCGAGTCTTACTTGTGTTGTCCTGCGCGAGTAAGACTAAAAATGAGATGCATAGCGGTTGTATGGATCTGCATTCGCAAGAAGCGTGTGTTCTTCCGTAGGAGTTTTCGGGAAGCCTCACTCAACCTTCCCTCCTCATAGAACGGCCCTGGTCTCATGGTTGACCAGAACGGTAACGCGAGCACTGTCATGATGAACAGTCTGAATACCATCAGTTCAGCGGCTCAAACACCGTGTCAAAAGATCACCAACCGATTTGACGAAAGCTGCCGCATCGCCAGTCATCCGTGCGCTTTTCCCCTAGCTCTATTGATCAGTCAATAGAGCTTTTTCTTTAAGCAGACCAGAAATGAGCATAATAAGTCCTGTTCTGGCATCAAGTTTGCCTTGTTTTATAGCAACATCAGTAGCCATGATTTTAGTGAGGGTATCTTGCAGATATTGATTGGTGAATGTTGCGGCCGCCCGACTATTTTTTTCGACAACATACGGATGAAGCTTTCCTTCACTTGAAATTTCCCGCAGGTTTTTTCCCAAACGTAATCCATAATTCACCATGAGCAGAACCCGAAACTGATACGCCAGCATAGAGAGAATATATAGCTCACTATCCCCTTGCTCGAGCAACAGCTCAAGATGCTTGATAACATTTTTTTGATCTCCGTTTGATAAAAAATCAAGAAGTGGAAAGATATCGGTAACAGTTTGGTCGGTTACTTCTTTTTTTACTAACTCTTCGGTCACACTATCATTGATCAATAATAGCCGGTCCAACTCTGATAAGAGACGCCAACGGTCTGGGCCGATCCTTGAAACAAGATGTCGTGCCGCCTTTAAGTCAATAGTGCCATGTTGTTTCTTAGCTAACATGGCAAGCCATGAGCAGAGCTGCAACGATGATAAAGCTGGAAACTCCCGGGAAAATTTCTGGCATGTTTTCCAAAACACGGATCGCCGATCAGGCTTGGTACGATCCCATAATATGGTGTTAGCGTTTTTGCTTTGTTTAATCAACTCAACTAACTCTCCTAATAAATTTTGGGGTAGAGTTGAGGGATCACGAAAAATTGTTAAGGTTAGACCAAAGAGTCCGGTCTGACCAGAGAAGATGTCAGTTAAAGCATGATCTAAGAGAGAATCACGATCTAGCCAAACAATGGTTGCGTTCTTATCATGAGCAGTTTTAACAATTGCTTCCCGGGCACCATATGTATCCTCACCATAGAAATATTGCATCTCTTAAGCATCGTGAATCAGGCATTAATAAGCAAATAAACTTAAGAGTGATTTTTTTTGGGAATGACTATATTCCGGTCTTCTGCTTAAGGGGAAGTTGTAGTAGCTAATGGTTCCCAGGTGACATCAATGTTGGAACTTGGTGTCATTATCCAAACCTGTCCACGCGTAAAAATTACAGGTTGGCCGGTGGCAGCATTAGTAAATATCATAGGATCATTAAACTTAGTTGTACTCTTTGACCAAGTGATATTGATCGACTGGCCATCTTGAAAAACTGTTCCTGTGCCTGAGCCTTGGATACCCACATCATTATATCCACCAGGACCATCGGCAAACTCATTCGTGGCACGTATCACGACAACAGCACTTGGGGCAACAACTTGTTTATCAGCAGCGTCAATTTGCTTGATGCCAGCCCAAAAACGTACATATCGATTCGTTTGTGGATCATATTCATAATGCACACGAAACTGTCCTGGCCAATTAATAGATAGCTTGCCGCCGGCCGGCCGCTCAGTTGGATTAATATCATCTTTAAACTCATATCCCTTGAAATTAGCTTCAGTCCTATAACCAGCGTCCTGCAGAGCTCGCCATAGGTTGGCATAGGTAGTGAAACCGTTATACGGCGCCGGTAAGTTGGACTTCCGGAAAAATGCCTGACTGGGATTAACCAGCGCATCCAATGATTGAAATTCCCCAGCATTGATTCGATTTAATGCGTGGTAACTACCCCCCCAATGCGAGATAATGGCATCAACTCCGTCCGCCAAGAAAAGATAATCATGCCGGGCTGAACGAACGGAACCAATATCAGTCGGCTCACCACATTGATACACAGCTAATAATCTGGTCACATTACTGACTAGGGCTGGTAATTCCCAGACCATATCGGCTTGGCTAAAGCCTGATATCGGCCGATTAATCGGATCCCCGGCCAACATTACGCCAATTGGTCGCCGGGTCGGGTGATCACAAGTTTTACCTGACAACCCGCTCGTCGTGGCAACTTTTTCCTGTTCAGAAGCAAATGGCAATTGTCCAAAAATACCGTTATCAGTCCTTTCTTCGGTTGATTTGGTAACATTTCTCTTAGCTGCATACACCCCAAAAACAACAATAAGGATAAGAATTAATACAAGGCCGATACAGCCAATATAGTGAGGACCTTTAATTGTCTTTAACAAACTGCCGCTGACCGGTTTAACTATATCCGATTTAACATCAGACCTGAGCTCAATAGTTGCTGAATGTTTACTCGTTGATTCTTCATTTTTTTCATAATTCATATGATTATCATCGTAACAAGGACTGCAGATTGAGCAAGTACTAGAAAATTAAATTCAACATTTGCAGTATATTGCCCCTTTCTAACATCCAGAACTCATTCACTTTATGTCGAACAAAGACTCACTTAAGTAGTCCCCGCCAGCCCCCGATTTTGGCGCGGCTTTAGGATCACCAATTTGAAACCGCTTGATGATTTCTTCCTCAACCAAAACCTTGGAGCGTCCATAGCGTTGCTTTGACTGTTCACGAATTAATTCTCTGGTCTCGGGATCACCACTTAGCGGTGGCGGCGCAATACGCAAACTGAAAGATCGTGCTGGAGTGCCATTAACCAACGGCCGAGCAACTGCTGTAAACCTCTCCAAATTAACTAGGTCATATTCAGCAAACACTGGCGAAAACTGCGGTGCTATAAATTCAGCATCTTCAACACCAATACGATAACTGATCACTGTACCAACGTTGCCAAAAACTGCCTCACGAATATTTTCCTCTAATTGCTGGATAAATTGGTGGGTCAAATTGAGGTTAAGACGGTATTTCCTAGCTTCGGAAAGAATTGTTGAAATACTATCAGTTGTAAAGTTTTGAAATTCGTCTAAGTAAAGGTAAAAATCAGGACGTTTATCTTCCGCCACATTAGCTCGGCCAAGAGCTGCAATCTGTATTTTTGAGACCAGAACAAAGCCCAACAAGTCAGCATTGATATCACCAAGATGGCCCTTGGATAAGTTACATAATAATATTTTTTGTTGATCCATGACTTCTCGGACATCAAAGCTAGAATGAGATTGACCGATTATATTGCGAACAACCACATTACCAATAAAACGCCCTAATTTACTCACCACATAACTCAACATATCCGCTGACATCTGGCCGCGTTGCGATTGAGCATATTCTTTTTCCCAGAACTGCCTGACGGTAGGATCTTGTTCTAGTTTCAATATGGCTTGACGAAAGCCATCATCAACAAACATTCGCGGTACATCAATTAAAGTAGCATTGGGATCTTGCGCGAGCGCCAATAAGGCATTGCGCAAATAGTGCTCAAACATTGGTCCAATAGACTCAGGATTAAGACGAGCAGCAAGTTTCTGCAGGATTTGAACAACTTCATTGACCACTAAATCTTTCTGAGCCGGATCGCGTGCTTCCAGAATATTGAAACCGAGTGGCCTTTCGGTATCTCGCGGATCAAAAAGAATTACATCCTTGGTACGCTCCTTTGGAATATGAAGTAAAATGTCTTCAATTAAGTCACCATGCGGATCAACCACACCAACCCCATGGCCGGCGACAATATCTTGAATAATCATATTGAAAAATAATGTGGTTTTGCCGGTGCCTGTCTGTCCAATAAGGTACAAGTGACGACGGCGATCATCACTTTGTAAATAGACCGGTGTATTAATGCCGCGATAAACATTGTGCCCGAGCAACATCCCTTCAGTTGGCATGTCGGTTGGAACGGGAGCATTTTTTGCACCTCGCCATTGAATGTTGGGAGTGGCCGTTGTTGGCAACGGAAAATGAAACAGCGAGGTGAGCTCTGTCGTCGACAAGGCGCTAGCTGTTTTTGGACGCGGGATACGAAAAATCAAACTACGAATGAATGGTGACTGTTTTTTAACTGTCCGTAACCGCAATCGATTTAGATCTGGCAAATCATATTGAGTAAAGGCACCGACAACTGCATTAAAGGCACGTTCCGCATCTTCAGGTTGCCTTGTTGAGACGCCAAGGCGAATATTAACAGAAAATTGCTGCTGAGCTACCTTTTGCTCGACTAACTCAACTCTCTCCTGAGAACGCGGTGTCAGCTTGGCAGCTTGGGCTTCAGCTGCCGCCTTATCATCTTTTGTCTTGGTGAGGGCATCGCGGATTGATCTAATACCAAGACCATTACCACTAACATCAAATTGCTTGCCTTGCATGGTTTTACGGGCCGCCCGCCGACCTTTTTTGTGAACTCTTTTACCCGCAGCTTGACAGACAAATTGAATCACCGCCGCGTCACCATCTTGTAGTTTCGCCAGTGCCCCTGTCATAGCCTGCATCGGATCAGCTTCTAGCTCCTTATATGTGGCCAAGGGCAAGTGATGTTTTTCCTGTAATTGCAACCAGCCAAATTTCATCGTGTCCCCTGACTCAAAAATAGTATAGTCAGAGACTAACGCCACTTCAGCCTCGGGATAAAAAGCATAAATTTGCTTCTCAAGATGATCAGCAAAGCGTCTCTCCGTACCAGCATAAAAAGCGATTACTCCGTCCTGACGAGCGGCTATTTCAAGAACGAGAATTGGCCGGCCATATATCAGGCGATCTAGTGACTTTATTGGCAGATTGGCCAGAGTTGACAACCACTGTTCTGCCACCGCAATACGCTCTTTAATGGCCTGCCCCACGCCTTCTTCACGTTCTTCTTTTGTTAAGTCTTTTGGAACCATAACCTGCATCATGACAATGTCCAGTGTCCGTCGCAGGCGGGCATGCTCGCGAATTGTCTGCCAAATAAGCCAAAGGAACAAGGCCGTGGCAAAAACCGACGACAAAATTAAAATTAGAGTAAATAAGAAAGACATGAAGATAAGTATCTATGTTTCAAGGAGAAAAACTTCGAGCAGAAATAGTTTGGACAAAGTAGAACCAATCATTACTATTCTTTATCCCTATATATTCGACATGGGCCATTCATTATTTATAAGGTTAGAAGAACGAGTAGAAAAATGATAAAGAAGATTATAACCACACTGAGTGTTAGTATAGTCCAGCCAATCAGGGGTTGCTTATGAAGCTTGTGCTCACGTAAAGCTTCATAAAGCTCCCCCGTTAAGACATCGTGAAAAAGGTCAAGATTGCGCGGATAGTGGCGGCTAACTTTTGCTTTGCGGAGCGCCGTCGTTAAGTCTTTGGAAAATGCCAAGTCAGTCAGATCTTCTACTTCAACATGCTCTTCTGGGGTATGCTGCCACGGCTTTTTTAGCGAATGAACAGCGTGACCAGATTGTGCAAATTCGTTAGCTACAGCTTCGGCAACAATTTCACGGTCACGCCGCATACCATTGCGCTTCTCTTTAGAAATCTTTTCCTGGGCTGCTTCAGTGAATTCTCGCGCTTTATCCGGTGAATCAAAAATTAATGTTTCCTTCTCATTTGGAGAGCGTTCGGTAAATGAAGCCATATTAAAGTAGTATAGCGCACAAATGACGCTTCACGGCGAGGAAATTTCATAACTGGTAAATATGATATCAGTTTAGAAATGGAAAGATAATTCGCCACCAAGAGCGCCCCCGCCGCTTTGGTTCATAGGTGCCATCAGGCATCGGCAACATTGGAGGTACCGGGTACTTATTCTCTGCCTCATCAGCATCGTCAATTATCAAATCGTCATCGTCTTCTTCTACCGATGTATCAGGCAATATGGGCAACAATTGTTTCCAAGGCTCCACTAAATCCCGCTGTGGCTCAAATCCACCCTGCATCTCTCGCAGCGTAATTTGTTCCAGACGATCAGCCAGCTCTCGTAATATCTCCCGCTGAATACCATCCAGATTAGATTCTGCTGACTCAGCGGCCTGTCTATAAGTATCAGCTAAATCATGGCGCGCCACCTGAAGCTCTTGTTGACCATGACGGCTAAACCACTTGAGCGGGTTACGAAACATTTGCATTTTGGCTGCCAAGGGTTCGAGCCAGTTAGACGTTATATTGTTTAAGAAGCCACCTTCCTGCAAAGTATCACCATAGCCCAATTCATTTTGCATCAGTTCCGCATATTTCTTTCGATGTTTTTCCCGATTCGCTGAATTATTATTGTCGACTGATGTCTGTAGTTTTTCTGAATTACCACTCTCAATTGATACGGTGTGGACAACTTGATATATCCAGTCTATATAGGCAATATTTATGTCTTCTTCTCGCCATCGAGCCAATTCTTGTTGCGCTTGTCTTCGCCGCCAATCGGGATTGTGCTGCTCATTAATTAATTTTTCCAGACGCTGTGTTCGCGCCGGTTCACTCAATTTCTGCAGCGTCGCATAAGATAAGTCACGTGTCAGTTCAACCATGGCTTGTTCTTGTTCCATCGCTGTGGCAGCGACTACATCAGCCTCTGTTAATTTACCCGGCGTGATAAATATATCTTCAGGAGAAGTTTGACCTCTTTTTGGTATGGCTGTTGCATTGTTTGCCCCTAAATCAATTGCATCTCTTGCTGTTTCTAAACTCCGGCGGGCAACACGAAGTGTCGCCACTGTTTTCTTTATGTTCTGCTTAACAATTTTTGGTACCCGCTCACTCAACAAATAAGGCCGAAATTGATCAATAGTGTGATTAATATCTTCTGCACCATTTCTTTTTAGAGCTAGCTGCGCGATTTGCTCGTCCCCTGCTTCTTGAAAATAATGGCTTTCGGCAAGACGGCATATATAATCGCCTAACAAGACAGTTTCAAGATTATCATGCTGTTTTTTATAGGAATCCATATCTGGCAATTGACCTATATCTCGAGGACTATTAGCATGGGCTCGATTGGCATCACGGAGCAAAACGCCAGCCACTAATAAGGCACGAATATCTTCGGCATGGCTTACCCTTTCCTTGGCATCCCGCCAAACTTCAGAAAAAGATCGTTCTTTTAGATCTTCTAATATTTTTTCAACTTGGTTAAATCCTGCCGGACTTTTTAATACCATGTCCACATGTCGAGCTTCACTGCCAAAGGTTGCATTAAAATCCTCCTTATCCCATCGTGTGTCCCGCAGTCTGTCTAATAAAGTATCAGCGCGTTCCAGCGCTGGCTGCGACAATTTATTTGATTTATCTGTTAGAAAACTGTTAAGGCGATTAGCTTCTTGATGTTGTTCGGCAAGACCAAGTGTCGTTTCACCAGTAAATTTCCAGGCTATGTTTTCTAATTCTGTATCAACGTCACCCTGTCCGATAACTGTGTCTTCGTCGCTGGCAATACTTGGTTCATCTAATACCGAATCTTGATCGGACATTTCAGACGGGATACGTTCAGCCATATCCTCCAAGTGTAGCACTCAGTTGTTCTAGCGGAAGTTTTTGATCCGCTTAATTATATACAAGGAAACTATTCGCAAGTCACGGTTGTTTTTAGTCGTTCGCTATTATCTTGCCGCCGGCTGCGTCCTCTTTCATCCATGTAGACAGTGGCTCGGCTGCGTAAAGACGAGTTACAACGCGCACCATCAGCCACGTCCACGGTTATCGCAAAACTGGTGGTGCTGCCAGCACTAAGGCTGTTGCGACTGCAAACTACATCACGGCCATCTAAACTGCAGTCTGCTCCAGAGATAAAATTAGTGTCGCGGTCAATATCGGCGATCGCTTGAACATTGGTAGCCGAACTACCACCGCTATTGCGAACAGTTATAGTATAAACGAAAGATGTGCCGCGCTTATTTTCACCGGGACCAGCTAGCTCAATCGATAATTCTGCCGGATTATTAGCTTGGGGAGTAGCTGGCGGAGATGCCGGTGAGGTAGAAGGTTGTGGCGAAATTGTCGGCAAGGGCACCGACACTGCCGGCGCACCAACCACTTTGGCAGCATTTAATTTACCTTTATATCTCGCGTTCCAGAGAGCTGCCTTACTACCCGAAAATGAATCAAGCGAATCGCGCAAACGCCCGATTACCTGGCTTGGGCTCGCTCCTGGGTTTTGTGCCAGGTATAAACCGGCGATGCCGGCCGCCAAGGGTGAACTCATAGAAGTACCGCTCATTTCTTGATAGCGGTTACCCGGCGTTGTACTTAATATATCATCCCCGGGAGCAGAAACATCAACACAACTTCCATAATTACTAAAACGCGCCGGCTCACCTTTACTATTGGTGGCCCCAACACCAAGGACCATATTGATACCATTACGATCAGCACAAACCGGATATACTTTGCGCAAAGTTGTATCAAGACCACTATTGCCGGCTGCGGCTACAACCAAGACATTATTTGCATAAGCTTGTTCAATGGCATCTAACATAGGTGCCGAAACTGAGCCGGCAATACTAAGATTAATAATTTTAGCACCATTAGCCACGGCGTATTCGATTCCGCGAACGATCCATTCTTCACGACCAAGTCCAGACTGGTTTAAAACCCGCACAGACATTATTCGCGCTCCGTGATTCACGCCAGATATACCTTTGCCGTTATTACCACTGGCGGCGGCAATGCCCGCCACGTGTGTGCCGTGCTTGTGCGCATAACTGACCGGCTGGTTTGTGACAAAATCCCAGCCATAGATGTCATCAATGAAGCCGTTACCATCATCATCCCGACCGTTTTGACTTTCCTTAGGATTTTTCCAAATTTTTCCCATCAAATCTTCATGAGTTAGATCGACCCCGCCGTCAATAATCGCTATAACGGTATTACCCGACCCTGTCGTTTTATCCCAGGCCGATGTCGCTTGAACAGAAATACCAGGACTACCACTCAGCGCATATTGCTGCGGCAGCAATGGATCGTTAGTTAATTGAGTTGTTTGATAGATATTTTCGCGGCGAACTGAAATGACGGCTGGATTGGCTTTTAGCTCAGCTAGTAAAACATCGGCACGGCTGCTTGGTACTGCAACAACTCGCCAGCGACGTAAATCTTGCGTGCGCAATTTTTTTCCATCGGCTATATAGTTGCGCGGCAAACGGTCACTTAGACTTCGGACGTCTCTTAATTGTCGGCGTAAAACTTTATCGGTTGTCGGATCATTCGTAGTATCTTTTAATTCAACAACGAGATATACATTCTCATCAGTACTTTCGGCCTGAATTGGTACCAGTGGGATAGAGGCAGATAACAAAGTAACAAGGCTTAAGCCTAGAAAAAAAGCGCGCGGCAAATAGGTCATGAGATCAGGTAATTACTTAAAATTAATTAGCTTCAACAGTTACAGAACCAACATTCGACGTGCCAAACAGCTTGGCAAAGATTTCTGGTCTGGCCTTTGCTTGTTCCTCTGGCCGGTCAATGGAAACCTTCTTTCCATAATCCGTAAAAGAAAGGTTAAGATCGACAACTGAAACTTCAGAACCGTTAGTCAGGGGTCGCACAAAATTAATTGCCAGTCGGGTGATTTCATTGGTTTTAGTATTTACATAAAGGTCAAATGATTTCACATTATTTGCGGCAAGTAGTCGAGCGATGACATCAAGGGCCAAATTCCCTGATATTGCCCGGCCCAATATAGTACTTAAAGTCTGTTCTTGTTCAGCTGAAAATGATCCGGTGTAATGATAGGCCGAAATACCTGATATTTTTTTAGTGCCTTTATACTTTAAGTTTGAAGCTAGGTCTTTGAGTTCTCTTGTTACATCACTGCCATTTTTTGTCGAGAGCAGACTCGTCGGTACATATGTCCATCGGTTCGACAATGTTCCGCGAGGATTTAAAAGAGCAGGAAAGTCAACCAAATGAAAAGCGACGGCGTCATTGAAAATACGTACATCACCGTTAAAGAAGAATGTATTACCGGGGCCCGTCAAGTCTCCGTTTAGTTTACCGGTTATCTGTGGAAAATTAGTTTCATCTTTTTTAACATCCCCCTCAATAGTTACATGCACTTCTCGAAATGGCCGCTGAATATTTCGTAATCGCTTAGGTAGATGCATAGTAAAATCGGCTTTAGCGTGGAGGGATTCAGTAATCGTTAATTTATCTAAGGCAGCTCGAATTACTTGTCCCTGACGGAGTGATCTTTGTTGAAAACCAAGCGCTAACACAATGAATAGAGTGACAACAGTTCCTGCTAAGATCCAACTCAATTGTTTGTTAGTCAATTTATTCATGGTAACGCATCAGTTTACAACGCCCAAAGTTTCCTGACAAGTTTTATCTAATATCAGTTAGACAGCTTCAATCGGCACAGGTAGAACTAAGGCTTGCCGTGCTTTTTTGTCACAGTAAGAGGCTACGATTGCTAGAGCTAAGGCTGAAATTAAAAAATACAGCCAAGCGGGATTTCGATACCCTGAGAGCCACTTAGCTATTGATTCACTACCCGCCACCGGAAAACGCTTAAGAATACTATTAGATCCGACCCGTGTTTTTGCCGATGACACACCAGCCACGATTGGTTGACTATCTGCACCACTTTCACTGACGCTGTCTTCTGCCTCTACCTCAGTGCTATTTACCGAACCACCACCGACAGGTGGTGGTGTGATCGTTCCACCAGTCATTGGTGGATTATTGTCAGGTGGCACTTGAGCTAACTTCGCACAGGTTCCAGTCGAATTATTTTGAGCACCGCTAGTATTTCTATTTTGCTCGTTTTGGCCCGTAGTAGAGTCAATGGTCACATCATTATTGATGATGGTGTTATTATCTACATTCTGTGAAATATCTACGTTTATACCAAACGCATTAGCATTATTAGTGACCACACCGTTTACGCAAATATCACCAGTGGCAATTGATGAGCCGCTACCTGTCGCTTGAGCACTAAAGCCGTCAGCACCAGATAGGCTGGCACTAGTGTTTTCATTAGACATATTGGCGCCGGTGTTTAGCAACAGGTTAATAATATTGTCTATGACAGCATCACTGAGCACTGTGGCGAGTACTGTTCGCACCGCATTCAGATCATTAAGATTGGTTGATAAGGCACCTGTCAACGTGTTTACAAAAGTAGCATCGATCTCGACCCCTTCTCCGGACAAGGCGATTAGGACTTTATTCACGAGATTAGCAATCACCGCATCAACATTGACGTTGCCGGTTTGAATACCACCACCAATTGTATTCTGATTGGCTTCATTGCGGCCGGTATTAACAAGCGCCGGAGTAATTAATGACCCAAGCAGGGTGTTGAGATTGGCGTTATTTGTGATAGTGATAATTCGCTCGTCATTAATATCGGCACGGATAGTATTTTTAGAATCAAAGCCAGTTTCCGAATTTGTGAAGTCGGCGTTTACAATCAGACCGCCCGGACCAGCCACGCCGGTCACGTTGGCTACCGCTCGGGAGTACTGAGCTAAGAATGCATTACCTGTATCAATACTAGCCCCTAATGTATTCTTATTAGCTCGATTACCACCGGTATTCACATCCGCCGTAAGAGAAAATTCTAGGTCAGCATCATTAGTAATGGTTGTCGTATGCGAGCGATCAACATCAACATCAACTGTGTTAGTTGATTCAGATCCTGTGGAATTATTCTCAACGTTTAGGGAAATTTCCTGATTGGCAGCCGCTTGGCTGGCTGCAGCTTGAGCCAGCGAGCTGCCACCATAGAAAAGTTCACCAAACCAATCACCAAAGACATTGACAACCGCAATAAAGAGAGAACCATCTTTAACTGTTGTATTCGCAATGTTTATCGCTGAAGCAGTAATAGCGGCATCCCCAGTAGAAATAATTCCCTGACCGGTATTTCTATTAGCGTCGTTATCACCGGTATTAGCTAGTGCCGTGATTGTATTGGTGATTGTAGCGTCATTGTCGACGGTTGTGGTTCGTGTCTGTTCATCAGTAACTGCAATGGTGTTAACAGAATTTGCGCCGGTAGTGTCATTATAAGCGGTAATTTCACGAATTGTTTCATCTTGGGAGAGAGCTTTAACACTGCCGTTGTCACCGACCAAAAAACCAAGAAAACCGTTCAGAGCATTGACCACAAACAGTCCCCAGTTGCCGCCTTCAATCGTTGTGTTAGCCAACGTAACATTGCTGGCAGCCACAGATGCATTGCCGGTATTGATCGAGCCGCCGCCGGTGTTAGAGATAGTGTCGTTGTTACCCGTATTCGCTGTGGCATTAACGGCTGTTTTTATTTTAGCATCATTGGTAACATCAAATGTCTCAACATCATCTATATCAACAGCAATCGTGTTAAGCGAGTCTGAGCCGGTGGTTAAATTGCCGGCATCAAGAGCCAGGCCGCCACCGACAACTCCTGAGAAATAGCTGGCCATAGCCGGAATATTGATATTGCCTTGCAAATTGCCGAAAATGTCCGCGACCGTTATCCAGAGGTCGCCGTTGATGATAGTTGTATTCAGTAAATTAACCAAAGTTGCGGCCACATTAGCATTGCCTGTGACGATCGAGCCATTACCGGTGTTTTCGTTGGCCGCATTATTACCAGTGTCGGCCGTAACATTAAGATCATTATTTATCTTGCCATCATTTTGCACTTCAACCAGTTCTTCTAAGGTAGTAAAAACGTTAATGTCATTAGTTGAATTAGAACCGGTCACCTGATTTGTCAGCTGATATGATTTTGGCCCGCTGGCACCAGTCAGGGCCGCCGTGCCGGCACCAAAACCGACGGCATAATCACCATTGTAGGTGCCGGCATATTGCTGTGAAGATAAACCAGCAGTTCCGCCAATTGTTGCCGTGTTATCTGTTTTGACAACCGTCGCACTGATACTGGCGTTCCCAGAAGTTATCCCGTTGGCACTAGTGTTTTTGCTTTGTGTGTTGCTGCCAGTTGTAGCCGTTGCCGTCGCCGCAGTGTTATCAGCGACAGTATTATTTGTTGTAGCCGAGGACGAGTTATTTGTGTCTGAGTCAATTGTATTGCTTGATCCTGAACCAGTATTACTGTTAGTGGCAGTCGTACCATTGACTATGCCCTGAGATTTACCCTGATTTGCGCCTTGTCTTGTGTCGACAACACCTTCAGGTAAATTTCCGTTTTCATCCGCACCTAAATCAGCCGAGCTCGGCCCGCCTTGATTTTCACCCTGTCCTACTCCTTGTCCACAACCAGCGCCAGTACATGCTGGAGCACCAGTTGGGCCTTTTGGACCAGTTGGGCCCGTTGGACCAGTTGGATTACCGTTGGCGTCAACGGCATCCTGAGCCAGAGCTGAGACAGTTGGCAGTAGACTAAACCATAGTATGATAAAAACAGCTGCGGTTTTTTTCAGATATATTCTTTTTAATTTTAGGTGAATCATAGGAAGATTATTTTTTATTGATCCTGTTTCTTACACTAGATTTCTACAGTTAATTCATTGTTAAAGCGCCCTACTATACCATTTGACGCTCGTGGAGGAGGGTAAGTAGACACTTACCCTCCTGACACGAAGGTCACTTACAGTTAGTAAACTAGCTGTTGTTAGCTTCGTTAGAAATGTTGAGCTCAATGCTCACATCTCCTGATTTTGTACTGCCTGCATTGGTGTTTTCGTTTTGTTCGTTATCACCAGTGTTGGCATCAACGTCAACATCGTTATCGATGTCAGCGTCATTATCAACATCAACATCTACGTCGTTATCAACGTCGAGGTCGTTGTCGTTGTCTGAGTCAGCACCAGTTGTGTCGTTTAAGAAGTCGGCTTTTACACCGAGATTTCCTGTATATGCACTAGAGGCGCTACTTCCGTTATTGGCGGAATTGTTGAGAGACACTACCACTTCGGCTTTGCCAGACTTTAAGTCACCGGCATTGGTGTTTTCGTTTTGCTCGTTATCACCAGTGTCGATGTCTACATCAACATCATTATCAATATCAGCATCGTTATCGACACTATAGTCGAAGTCGTTGTCAATATCGAAGTCGTTGCTATTGTCTGAATCGGAACCTGTGGTGTTGTTCTCACCAATGACATCAATTATCACGTCGCTACCAGCGGCGCCAGCGAATCCAGCATCGTTGTTAGCTTCGTTAAAGATGTCAAACATTAATGAAGCGTCACCCGACATTAGACTGCCGGCATTAGTGTTTTCATTTTGTTCGTTATCACCAGTATCGGCGTCATAGTCGAGATCGTTCACGATGTCGGCTATATTGTCCAAGTCGAGATCAACATCGTTATCAACGTCAAGATCGTTGTCGTTGTCTGAGTCAGCACCAGTTGTGTCGTTTACGAAGTCGGCTTCGACATCTAAATCTCCAGTACTAGCACTCAAGAGTGAAGCACCACCATTTACGATGGTTTCCCACTCACCTGACAAGTCCACAACCCCGGATTCGAGGTCGCCGGCATTAGTGTTTTCATTTTGTTCGTTATCACCAGTATCGGCGTCGACGTCAGCATCGTTATCGATGTCAGCGTCATTATCAACGTCAACATCTACGTCGTTGTCAATATCGAAGTCGTTGTCGTTGTCTGAGTCAGCTCCAGTGTTCGTGTTGTTCCCTTCTACGTCTACCTCGGCAGCCATAACTGGCGCAGCCGTGATGGCAAAAGCAAAGGCGAGCGCAGATACACTGAAGAGAATCTTCTTTAGGTTAGTCATCATCTGTACTCACCTCCTTTCAAAAGTTTCAGAGTATTGATGATTGTCATTTTACAGATACGCATGTTTCGCATGGATATAAAAAAACACAGATATTAATACTGTGCCTCTAGTCCCTTCCCCCTAAAAACACACGGATTTGACTTCTATTTAGTGATAACACAGCACAAGAGCCTGACAAGGTACTCGTTATCCACAATATGTGCATAAGCACATTTAGCGCACCGAACGCCAGCTACCCAACCGCGCGCTGTTTGCTCCCGTAAGTGAAAAGCTAAACTGCTTCATTACCATTTCTTCAAGTTGACAAGATGGAATTGTCAGTGTGGTGCTCATAATAATCGTGCCCTTGAGATTTTTATCAAAACCCAGCAGAGTGCGCATAACTCCTGATAAAGACACCCCGCCAAGAGCAAGTCCACTGTGGTTATAGGTAGTGCCACATGGAAATTCATTTGTACTGTTATTGAATTCAAAATTAGAATCAGGCGGCGTAGCTATGTCTCCAGATGAAAAAGTGGCACGACCTGAAGACAACATGTTGGCTTGCCACATTGGTGCATCAGCATCACCACGGGAACTGATTCTAAGATCTAGCCTCGGCTTAAAAGTCAGAATGTTGTTAAGAAAAGTAAGCTGTTGTGGCCGGGAAAAACTTATACTGGCACGGCAAGTACAGGTTGGCACTTTTACCTCTTCCTGATTTCTTTTTTCTTCCCGTGCTATTTGTTCAGCTTCACGCTCAGCACGTCTGAGAGCCCGTTCGGCATCACGCTCGGCAGAGCGCTGTTCCCGTTCAAGGCGCTGCTGCTCCCGGTCTACATGTGAGGCCTCCACTGCGCCGGCTGTACCCAAAAATAAAACAGATATAATTACTACTAGAGCAGGCAAAAAACGATTCCCCCAAATAAACATAGCTTTTTAATATACCTGCTCTCTGTAGTAAAACAATTGCGATTATTGACAACATATCCACAGATAAACATTACAAAATGGAAATTTTATGGTCCTGACAACACTTTTTTAGATGTTGCAAAAATAAGCCAGCAAATTTATTTAAAATTTTCTCTATCAGCCTAATTAAGCGGAATTTTCAAGACAGGCTGGTTCTAAAATGATCTGCAACTACCAAAATGAACCTATTTATTAGCTAAATATACTTAATATGCTTACTGTCATCCAAAGCAGAGCGGAGAATGACTAAAAAACACTAGAGCTCACAGGTACGTTTTGACTCAGCCACACAGGTATCAATCCCGTCCTTGATCTGACCCCATAAATTAGACACAGGGCTTCAATCCCTAATACTTGCTAGTTCGGTCAATAATCCGAACCACATAAAAACATGTCCCTCCCATTAATTAAAATAAGATCATAAAAAAAGCGTTAGGTGAAAAAAACCTAACGCAATATTCTTTTTTTCTATGGAAATAAATCCTTTAAGTGAACTCACGAAACTTGATGCCCTGCCTGGGCGCTGCAGCTTCATAAATCAATTGAAGTTCGTTAGCTGCAAACAGACTTTTTAGAGCCACTTCATCGGTGAAACTTTGAAAACTAAAATCTGGAACTGCGACATCAAGCTGGATGGTTGCTTGACCAAGTGAGACACCGTCACCGACCTGCCTCGATACAAAAAACACATCTCTTTCCAGATAAAAATTCAAGTTATCGGCATCTGTAAGTTCGACTAAGACCTGAATATGCTTCAAGGCAACATTAATCTCCAAAATTATCTGGTCGGCGTACGGATTAGGATCCAAAAAAACCGCCAAGGGCATTTTTGGAATAACGATAGAGGAAGGAATGTCGACGGGACTCAGGCTCTCCTCTAGTGTTATAGGTACATCGGACCCAGCAATTTTTACGGCAACCGGCAGACCGATAGAATCAAATCCTTCGATGTCATCAATTGATTCTCGATCAACTACCAGTTGGGCATTCCGCACAGAAAAACGCTTTTGCAGTTCGGCCACGACAACAGTTATATTCGGACCCACATTTTCCGTATCCATATTAGACTCCTTAATATAGGAAGTGAAAGGTGCAGACCAAACAACGCGATAGCACAATAAGCTTACGATGTCACGACTCATAACGTAATATGGCCGCGTGGTGAAAGTCAACATATTTTGTGCAGTTACTCTCATATCTATTTGCATTCTTCATTCAAGCCGCAGTACGGTAATTTCGGGTGCTGATTCGGTTTTCAGCACATGTCACACGGTCTTTTTTTGAGGAGGATCGCAATAATGTTCTCTCACATTCAGCCTGACCAAGATCTAAATTTCATTGATGAGTTGGCATGGAAGGGGGTAGGTTCGGACTGCACAGCCGATATCCGAACGGCCGTCGGTCTGAAAATTGACCGGCCATTGTACTTTACAAAAAGAGTGATTATGTATTTATGTCCGAGAGCTAACGCCATGAAGGTCAAAAACATTCGGACATATGCCGGGCTTACTATTCCAGCTTGGAACTCTTTTCAGGTTCATTTTATGAAGACTCCGGCCAAAAAACTGCTGCGCAGAAAACTTGAGCGAGGTTTCTTACTCTTGTCTATGACTGTCAGCCGACACGGCAACTTAGTGCTGATCAATGATATTCATGACGTACACAGTTTAACCGTTGCAGAGCCGACAAAGGTTATTGATTCCATCTCCCTAGTGGAATATTTGCGCGAACCTGACCAATTTGTTCCACCTGTTTGGCATGAATATATCGCCGGCTAAGATTCACTGATTCTTAAACCCTCAACGCTTATGGCTGTAAGACAAACACAGCCGTTACGTAGGGGGTTTTTATTACTCATAAAATCTGGTTTATAGTAGGTTTATGCGATTTATTTACGCCTTACTTCTTTTACTTTTATTGACGGGAGCGGTCGGTGGACTTTGGTTTTGGATTGGACAGAAAAATATATATACGACGCCAAACAGTGTTGTTGATTTTGCCGAGACGCTTAAACAAGCTAGAGAAGTCATAACTCCTGGACCGCTCCGGGTAGCGTCTACTCTTAAATTAGCGCAGACTCCCCTCACCGTGGCTGGTGTTTTGGCACAAACAAATCAGCATCGTACTCAGGCAGGATTAAAAACATTAACGGGTAATAGTGTACTTAATAAAGCAGCCGCCAATAAAATGGCTGATATGTTTAGCCGTCAGTATTTTGCCCACGAATCACCAACCGGTGAGGGTCCAGCCGATGTTGTAGAGGCCGTGAGCTATGAATATATCCGAGTCGGTGAAAATCTAGCCCTGGGAAATTTCAAAGATGATGCCGACCTTGTTCAAGCTTGGATGGATTCACCAGGTCATCGTGCCAATATTTTACATGCCGGCATGAGCGAGCTTGGTATTGCTGTTGGTCGCGGCCAGTTTGAAGGACGTGACACTTGGCTGGCCGTGCAGACATTTGCTCTGCCATTGTCTAGTTGCCCTGGTATTGATGCCGACTTACAAAAAACATTCGACCAGAAAAAGACCTCTTTCAAGAATAATGCAGTGGCAATTGAAGCGCGACGCCTTGAAATAGATCGTGACAAAGCCATGCTCGAGGCTCTCGCCTCTGAAATTTCAGATCTTACCGACCAAGGCAATGAAAAAATTAATGAGGGAAACAAAGTTGCACAGGAACAAGGCAATGACGCTGCCCAGCCATATTGGACGGCTGGTGCAGCTTTGCAAGCCAAAGCTAATGACAAACGAGCTGAATTTGAACTTAAAAAATCTTCCTTTGATCAGCAAGTTGCCGACTTTAATAAGGCGATTGCTGAGCAAAATATCCTGAATGAAGAACTGGATAAAATGGTAAAAAAAATGAATGGACAAATTAAAGTGTTTAATCTTTGTCTTTCCGGCTGAAGTAAAGTTCGCAAACTAAAAAAATGGACTGGTCAAACAAATTGATCAGTCCCTTTTTGGATCAGGCTTGGCTTTACGGCGCGCAACTAGCTCCTTTAAAGACAACCCTTGCTCCTCAATTTTCTGGGTTAGGAAAGCACAATTAGCACAGATCACGCTTTCTAAATGCAAATTTAAATCGGTGCCGATTTTTTTACTCCAATCAGAAAAATGATTGTTTCGCCTATCATAAGACCAGTTGCAAGATAACAAAATTTTACGCCATCTCACCCTTACCCCTT
>CAYJQW010000004.1:0-65103 GCA_964372635.1 uncultured Candidatus Saccharibacteria bacterium | reverse complement strand
ATTTAATGCTCCTTCTAAATTTGTAAAGTGAACATTTGCCATGAATTCGTTTAATGCGGTATCAACCGCAAGATATGGCCTGTGAACAATAATGTACATCCTACGAAATGTCAACTTGACAATTATAAGATTACATCATATTGTTATGTTAGCTCGATATTTTAACGGGTTAGCTGCAAATCCTAAACGTCTAATGATCTGCAGTTTTGTAAATAGTATTGGACGTGATTTTGGAGTACTTTACAATGACAACAGTGGTAAATCTGAAGTCAGATAAAACAAATGGATCTGAACTGAAAGCTGGTGAGGTTGTTTCCATGAGGGAATTTAAGACCAGGTACGGAGAGGCCGCTTGGACTTCGTTGCAGGCGGAATTCACCGGTCTAAAAGCCAAGCATGTCTGGACGGGTTATGGCCGAGATAACCGAACTGATCCACCTCGTCTCTATCCGATCAGATACCCAGGGTGTAATATGAAATTTACTTCCTACGAAAAATTGAAAGTCGGAATAAAAGATTTTCAGCAGCTTGGTTGCCAAGTCGTGGTCGTACCACAGATAGGGATGCCGTCTTACAAGAACGCCAAAATCGAACTTCGGTGGACTTGTACGATTGTAGATGAAGATGGAAAAAAACCTTTGTATATCATCTTCATACCTGAATCTGTCGACCCAGGAGTGGAGCAATTTAGGACTATTCTCGATAACTTGCGCCACTAAAAAACTAAAGGCTTCACCGCATTGCGGTGGAGCCTTTCTTCTTTATTGAACAACTTTAATGTTTATTAATTCAAAAAGTTGCTCTACCCTATTATCCCATGAGTGGATACGTGCCTCCGTTCGCCGCGCTAAACTGCTCAAGTCCGGTGACTGCAGAGCAGCTTCAATGCCATTTATAAATAATTCATCCGTTTCAGTATATGTGATCAAATGTGAGTAAACTTTTAGTTCTGGTACTCCGGAGACAACTATAGGCTTGCCTGTCGCCATAAATTCCCAGAATTTTAAGGGAAAGCTGGCCGCATTATAAGCGCTATTTTTATAAGCAATCATACACACATCGAATTTGTATACATAATCCGGTACATCTTCACGAGGCACTTCGCGATATATATGCACATTTGGCAATTTCATGATTGCCCATAACTCCCGACTCATACGCTCGACAACCGGCGCACCGACAAAGACAAAATGCCATGTCGGTTTCTTAGTAGCTACGGTTTGCAATAAATCGAAATCAATTTTATAAGAGTCAAGGGCGCCAACTGTTCCAATGATCGGCCTGCCGTCAGCGAAATCAAAGGCTGGCTTGTATTTTGATGGCTGTATGAATAAAGCAACATCACCTGCGTTGATAACTAGGTTGACGTTTTTGTTCCAAGACTTTTTTTGCTCGTATAATTTCTGACTTGTTACTGTCACAAGATCAGCTTGGCGTAATATGGCTTTTTCTTCGGCACGTACTTTCGCCGGATTTCTGTCTGGTCCAGCCTGAGCCGCGTGGTCGTCGACGCAATCGTACAAAACAAAATTATCTCGATAGGCCGATAGGTATTCGGCAGCTTCAGTGTCGTAGATCCAAACAATAAGATGCTTGTTAAACTTGCCAGGTGGGTAAAAACCAAGCAGTTTAGCGAGAAGAATAATCCGCCAACGATTAAGTAACCAATGGTTACACCAGGCAACAAGTTTATTTTCGCGTGATCCTGGTAAAAGGTTCCACTGAGAAACAATAATCAGCTTACTATGTTTTTTCTCATATCCGATGAGACGCCAAAGAAAGTTGGCCAGTCTTTTAGGATGACGCCAATTTTGCCAGAAATATCGCATAATCCATACTCTAGGTTCGACGTATAAAACCGGCATTCGCTTAGAAACTCGGCTCATTATGTGTTGACGGTTAGTCCAGCTTGGCGCGTCATATGAAGCACCGGAAAAGCAAATTATTCGACGTGGCAATAAACTGTTTGGCTGGTGATCAATAGCTAAATTAAATGAGGGCAATAGCTGACTGCGTCGCGCTACCCAAAAGGTGTAGGCTATTAGACCGAGAAAGATTAGAGTTCTTTGTTCAGCCGGCGGGTCGGTAAATAACCAAGCAGCTGAAGTAAACAGGGCTAAGAGAACAATTAATAGAGGCCTGGTTAAAAGAGAAATGTTAAACTGACGTTTTACTAAAATAACCATACAGACGTAGGCGACCAGTGCCCCAAAAAGTACTGCGAGGGAGGCGAGTAAGGCATCCGGGCGTGTCTTGACTAGCCAGATGGTGAGAAGCGCTGTAATGCTAAGCATCACGGCGTAAATTTGAGCACGCGATCGTGGTTTATCCGCTGGCACGAAAACGCTACTGGTGCCGATATCCATAAGCGAATACAGAAAAAATGCCAACGTCATCAGCAATATAATGTGTTTGGCTGGAAGATATTCTGAACCGATAACATAGCGCAGGATTTCTGGAGTAAAGAACAATAAAATAAGTGTCAGAAAAGACATGACAACAAGCACTCGCTGCATGTTACGAGTAACAACGCGACTAAATTCTGGGCGTTTATCTAAGTACAAAGAACTCATCCAAGATAAATTTACTTCCGATAATGCCATCGCAATAATAGTTAGACGCGAACCGAAAGTTAGCGACACGTTGAGGTAGCCAAGTTCCTCGGCAGATACAACAGCACCTAATATGAGTAGTGGCAGACGCTGCCAGACAACAAAAAATATTCGCGCCACGTACATGTAGGCGCCGATCCTCATAACACGCCTTAAATATTTTTTAATACTATCAAGGCCAATTTTGCTGATGCTCCGCGGCGCAAACTCAATGCTGTGTCTAGAAAGTATTAAATACATTATCGCCACCATGAGGCAGGTAGTAACGATGATGGCGATAAAAAAACCGCTGATGCCAAATTGCCAGGTCAGATACCCAAAAACAATAATATTTATAATTGCCGTCGCTATTTGTGTTATATACAAAGCCCCGAATTTCTTAATGCCAGTTAACGTTGCTCCCAGTACATCCTGCAAACCCTGCAAAACGAGTACGGCCGCGAAGAGTTGAATATATGGGATAATCTCCGGACGATCGTAAAGCTTTGTTGCCACGAATGGTGCTGCCATAAATAAAGCGCTTGAAAGCGGAATAGTTACTGCCTGACGAACTAAGTGTGACACCCAAAATACTTTACCGGCTTCCGTTTTGTTTTTGAGAATAGCAATTTCACGAATTACCCCATCAACTATGCCAAGATGCTGCGTTACACCAATGACGCCTCCGATCGACAATACTAATCCAACCAAACCGTAATCAGCAGGAGTAAGCAGCCGAATTATAATAATCGACTGGATAATGCCAAATGACGTTGTGACCGCCTTGGTAATAAGAGATAAGAGTTGTGTACGCGCCAGGTCCATAATTAAATAACTAGCTAATAACTCTGCGTGTGCGCGAGGATCTTTTCAATAGCTGTTTGCAATTGAGCACTTTTTGTCTCCCATTGGAATTGCTTTAACACACGTTGTTGTCCGGCAAGACCAAAATTAGCTCGAAGTTCGGCATCTACCAGTAATCGCTTTAGAGCCCTAGTTAACCCCGAAGTATCAGCTGGCATTATAATTAAACCTGTTTTATTGTCGAGGACTGCTTCAGGAACACCGCCAGTTTTTGTACCAATAGCTGGTATACCATGGGCGGCTGCTTCCAAATAAACAATACCGAAGCCTTCTAGCTCACCACTAATTTCACATGGGGTGAGTGCAAAGATTTCCGCGCCGGCATACAGGGATGGTAAGTCTTTATCAGGTACCTTTGTCAAAAAGGTAATGCTGGTACCTATAAAATTTCTCTCGGCAACAGATTGGAGATGCCGAAGGTCGGGACCATCACCGATAATCACCAGTCGGTGCTGGCTAAATATAGTTTGATCAAGACCAGCGAAAGCCTCGATTAAAACATCAAACCCCTTACGAGCAATCAGCCGACCTACTGCCAGGACATAAGGCTGTTTAATATTATAGTAGCGCAGCCGTGATTCAATCATTGGCCGGCTTGTTTTGTTCAGATGTCTCGCAGTAACACCAGGCTGTATCTTGATTATTTGATCTTGGGCGATACCAAATTCAATGAGTTTCTTCTTGGTTACTTCATTGATGTAGATTATAAGATCAGCTCGGCGCAACACCTTCAACATTTTCTTAAAGGACCGTCTATGCTGGTTCCAATATTCAATCTCCATACCATAAGTAAAAACTATATAGGGCACACCGGCATATTTTTTCAAGAAATATCCAAGATGTCCTTCAAATAATGTTTTGCCACAAAGCAAAACGTCCAGCTCACCCTGGCGAGCTTGACGATAAAGATGTAAAAACAGTGGCAACCAACTAGGCCAAAGTAGCGGCCAGCGTAAACGCTGAATAGAGATGTTATTGATGCCACTACCAATAGGCAATTTACTATGGCCAGAGCGAGGCGCGATAACTGTTAGGCTGCCTGGTGCAAGAAAGTGACCTATATTCCAAAGGTAGTTTTCCGCTCCACCGCGCTCTCCCCAATACTCAGTGATGAGGGTTAGCTTCATTTTTTTACTATACGGGTCGAATCTAATTTACCAAATATCCAAATATCTTAAGATGCCAACTGACGTTTTATCAGAAGTCATCACAAGCGGCAATATTGGGCAGTATTGGTCGTATCAATATGCTTTAACCAAACGAATGTTTTGGTAGTAATGCTGCAGAATCCTTTGAAAACTCCAGCCATCCTTTTTAGCGAACCCAAATGCTCCTTGCGCACTCATGCCAACACAGTGACCGCGACAGGTGGCAGCAACGTGATGAGGATCATCAACATTTTTTTGAAGGTGGCTGAAACGTGAAGCAGTTGTCCCCCATACCTCTTGGGCAGTTTTTGTCTTTCCGCCAGAATCTGAAAAATATGTCGTAATGAGAGGTTTATCGCCGTCTTTATCCGTCACAATAACGCCGCGTGTTTGATCAACTGCAGACGCCAGGCGAGGGACCAGAATTTCATATTCATAGCCACGGTAGATTTGATCATCAGCTGTTCGACCAATGTCATAGCCTTTTGCTGGCCTACGACCGCCCGTGACGTTGCGATGATAAAGGGCATAGCTACGAGCAGCTATAGCTAAGGCTTTATAAAATTCGGTTGCTCCCGCATCAGACGCCGACGTTTCGGCGAGGCCCTTGGCGTAATGTTCAGCCCGAACGTCATTAACCACCCACACATCACTACAATTAGTGCATTTAGTAACAACAATGGTATCGCGAAAACGATTATAATTTTTACCTGGTATCGTGGCGGAGGGGTCATTATAGCTCTTCACCTGCATGATTGTTCCACCTACCGGTACTAGCCGAATCGGTTCTGTTGCCTCTATTTCAACAGCTCCTCGAACATGATAGAGACCACCCGAATAGGTAATTGTCACTGCGTCCCCTTCGCTAAGTGTAGCTTTCGTGTCAGAACCTTCTCTAACTTGGTATCTGCCGCTGGCAGCTATGACGACCGGTTTACTCCCTGCATTATATATACCAACGCGGACAGTATCGCCCAGAGGGTGGTCTGAAAAACCAGTCACCGAACGAGCTGTTACTCCGCTGGGCGTCGTAGCTTTTTGCCCGCAGATTGTATTGGCGCCTTTACTCACACCTTTGTTTTTGTGAAATCTCATTGATGATTCAAGTTGTTTCTTGTCTTTAATTTCATCACAAGAGATTCGCTTACGCCACCATATTTTATCTGCATTTGAGGGGTCCTTACCATAAATCTGGACAAAGAGAGGTAATACATCTCGGATTAACTGCTGCTTAGTAGAAGCCCTAACGGCTTGCGATATACTTCTAGAATCTTTAGCTGCAGCGCCAACTGTCTTATTTTGGCTTTTGTAAAACCGCATAGTGTCTTGCAATGCCGCAAAACTTTTTCGATCAACAGTTCTCGTCGTCCAATATAAATTCTCAGTCGCCGTCGGATTTCTACCAAACACAGCGGAGAATGCTTCGTTAATTCTCGAATTCAAGCCAGCTGCCTCGATCGAACCAGAAAGAACTAGCCCAATGCCAATAATAAAGACGATAAAAAATATCAGTTTCAATTTCATTGGGGAAGAGTAACATTGATGCCAGCCATTGACAATTCATTTGTTTGATTTATTCTGCAGTTTCAATGCAATTTAGTGTTAGACTATGACTATGAATCACTCGACTGGTAAACAATCGATTGCTCAAAATAGAAAAATGGTTGTAATTATTCCAGCACTTAATGAGGAACAAACTATAGCGTCCGTTATTCGTGCCATTCCAAGTGACCTGCCAGGAGTTTCATCGGTCGAGGCTATTGTGATTGACGATGGCTCAAACGACTCAACTGCCCAGACTGCTCGTGAGGCGGGCGCCCGAGTCGTAAGTCATGCCGATAATCTCGGCGTCGGCGCCGCTTTTCATACTGGGTTACGTGAGGCTTTGATGGCACAAGCTGAAATAATCGTTAACATCGACGGCGATGGTCAATTCAATCCCCAGGATATCGCTTCCTTAATTAAGCCTATTCAACAAGAACGGGCTGATTTTGTTACGGCTACACGCTTCGCCAGTGCGAAGTTCGAGCCGGTTATGCCCGGCATAAAACGTTGGGGTAATAAATGGATGGTCAGAATCATTAATCTTATTACTCAAAAGAATTTTACTGATGTTTCATGCGGCTTTCGAGCTTACTCGCGAGAGGCGGCGTTGCGCCTAACTCTTTTCGGACATTTTACATATACACAGGAGACATTTATTGACCTCGCTTTTAAAAACATCACTATGGCCGAAGTGTCACTAATGGTTCGCGGCGAGCGGGAATTTGGTGAATCCCGGGTCGCTGGTAATTTGTGGCGGTTCGGTCTTAAAACCAGCACCATAATTTTTCGCACTGCCCGAGATTATTTACCTCATTATTTCTTTGGCATCCCAGGACTCACACTTTTTATGATTGGTATTGTCAGTGGTATATTTTTACTAACACATTATATCCAGACCGGCCAAACCGCCCCCTATCGCTCCTTAGTGTCAGTCTCGGGTATTTTTATTATTGTTGGTTTTTTGTTGTTATTTCTATCTATGCTGGCCGATATGCTGCATCGTAACCGCCTGATTGCCGAAGAGGCAGTTTATTACGCTAGAGAGCAGGCATATTCTAAGGACAAATCACAAAGTTGAACCATTAGTCTTCACGAAAATTTGACTCCACTTTTTAAGTAAGTCTTATATGATAATTTTGTTTATCACCCGCGCCTATGGAACTAACAGCGGTGGAATGGAACGGCTGAGCTTTGAGCTAATTAGTGAGGTTAAAAAGCAACCTGGTGTAATAGTCAAGACGATTACGCACGCTGGCTCGAGAGCCACGGCGCTATTTTTTGTATTGTTTACAATACCTCGCGCACTGATGGCTTCCCGACAAGTAGACGTAGTGCATTTAGGTGATCCAACTCTTGCCCTAATTGGCTGGCTTATTAAAAAGATTTATAAGAAGCCAATCACTGTCACCGTTCATGGTCTGGACATTCTTTATGATCTAACAATATATCAGCTTTATTTAAAATTATTTTTCAGAAATTTCGATCTCTATTTAGCCATCAGCGGTTATGTGAGTGGTCTTCTTAAAACCAAGTTTAGTAAAACAAAATCTGAAGTTTTGGTTTTGAATCCTGGCATTTATGACACTTATTATCAACCCTCAACTAGTCGTGACAAGCTGACTAAACTACTCATGCATGTTGCTGGTTACCAATTACTGTCCCGAGATCTTGTCTTACTCACCGCTGGACGTCTAATTAAAAGAAAGGGACATGCCTGGTTTATCCAGAAAATATTACCGGCTATGTCCAGCAATGTCGTATACGTCATTGCTGGTGATGGTCCCCAAAAAGAGGCGCTTCAGCAACAAATACTTAGCTCAGGTAGACGTGTTATTATGCTCGGTCGAGTCTCAGAGAATGATCTCAGTATTCTTTATAACACGGTGGATGCTTTTATACAGCCGAATAATTTTACAGAAAATGATGCTGAGGGGTTTGGGCTAGTACTACTTCAAGCAGCTGTTTGTTGCCGGCAGATTTTTGCCAGTCGAGTTGACGGCATCGTTGACGCTATCCATGACGGTCAGAATGGAACGTTACTAAATCCGCAAGATGCTCCGGCTTGGATTAGCGTTTTGAAAGAATTTTTACAAAATCCAAAACCAAATCTTCAGGCTCGACGTTTTACACTCGAACGTTTTAATTGGCCAAAGCAAGCTGAGGCTTTTATTAGTTCTTTGCAACAACTGTTGCCAAATGAGAGTTAAGTTTTTCACCACTGCGAAGACTGCGGACATAAGACGCCAACTCTGAAGCTTCAAAAGTACAACGTAAATCCTCCTCTATAATTTCTTCGCGAACACGCCAAGTGTTGAAATATTCTTGTACCGCATCGCGTAGCGATAGCGAGTAGATTCCTTTATATTCATCAACTGCCGCAGGAAATAGTTCGATGAATCTCGCCAAATCCGGACCTACCCATTCAAATGTGAAGTGCTCAGGACAGATATGCGGTCCAACATACACGTGCTTAATCATGGCGGGATCAAGCCACCTAGTGACTTGATTTAGCAAACCATGGATAAGAGTTTTGCGACTGGTATGCAGAAGTAGGGCTACCGTTTCAGTCATTAAGACCAATGGCAGGCAATCAGCCGTCTTGATACCGACTTCTTTTATCAGAGGATTACTTGATCTTTTATCGTGGCTCAACCTAATACCTATACCATCAGCTTCCTGAAGATTTCCTGAAATATCATCAGCTGAAATAATATAACTTCCGTGAACCTGCCGTATTGTTGGGATGTTATTCGGCCATTCGGATATGATAAATAATTTGATTACCCAGCTACCAAATTGGATCGTGTCGACTTTATTAAGGCTTGGGTCAACAGACTCAAGTAACGAATCTAACATAGCTAGCGTTGTGATTAGTAGGGCGATGCTTAATTTAGTTTCCAAATCGTCACGGCGGCGCTCTTAAATACCGGCTGTGTGGCTGGATAGATTTTCCAGTTTTTATCCTGAGCTCGCAAGTATAAGTAGTCAGCCTCTGACTGTACTTTTTTTTGAGCCGTACTATTTCCAGTATAGGCAAGCCGAATATCATCAAGTAAAGCATCTTTTGGTGATAGCCAATAATTAGTGCGGACGATTGCTCGACCTGTGAAAATCGGAATACTCCAAGGGGCATCCGGCGATGCAAGAAAAATGGCGTCAGCCGAAGTGTTATTATTGATCCACTGCAATGCTCCCTGCTCAAGGGACGAAATACGCTGCTCGTCCTGCCAAAGTAAATTGTCAAAGGTGCTAGCAACACTGGCCAAAGCTGGCAATAAATAGAATCCGGCCACTGCCGTAACAACGGCCCATCCCGTTATAAGCTCCGCTAAGGTGTGTGATGTCTGAAGAAGTTCCCGCCGCAACCACCATATTCCCCGTGTCAGTGGATAAATAGCTAAAGGGAAGCCAACCAGTATGGCGTGATAGAGAAAACGAGAAGCGTTAGCGACAATTATATCTCGACTCGAAAAAATAAAAGTTATATATGAAACTGATACTAATGCTGTTACCATAACAGCCATTAAAGTGTGTTTGGAGACGTTCTGTAAAAGTCCAATAAAAATCAATAGTAGGACTGGTGCCAGCCGCAACATATCAAGAGCCGCAGTATATGAAAAACCAGGACGGCCGAACGCGCTTTCACCAGGCACGTTAACAAGAAACAGACCAATCCAAAATAAAGCGGCTAATAATGATAGTGCTCGCTCAGGAACTTGAAGTTTTTTACTATTTGAACCCAGTAGCCAAAATGATGTAGTCAATACGACCGCGGCTGTTCCCGTGACGGCATTAGACATTAGTAATTCAAGAGTAATAACCTGGGCTAATCCGATCAGTAACCAATGTTGAGCCCCTCGAGCATTTTGGCTTTTGAGGAGGAGCGCCACGAGAAGGAAAAACAAGCCCATTAAGAAAAAATGGCCTTGTGGATATACAAAGCTTTCCCAGGACAAAGATAATATATACAAAACGATTATTGTTTGCAGAAAGTTAGCTTTTAGTCGTGACTTGGTTCCAAGCCAAGCCTGCCACGCTTCACTTGGCTCTGGGATTGCAACATCCCAAAGTAAAAATAAAAGAGGCACACTGGCAAGAATAAAGACGTAGTTCATGAGCGGCAGAAAGGCAAACCACCCACTTCCCAATATTGCCGACGGTAAGACAGCAGTTAAAAACTCGGCCACACCGGCATGAAGTAGAGTCGGATATTCCAAATATCCATTCCCGGCAAAGGGGTTATTGTTCACTAGGCCTACGCTACCCATTGACTTCTGAACCAATGAGGTAAAAGTGGCCGTGTCGCCGTTAAAAAAACCATGTGTTATAAAAGTACCGTCAGGCTGCCAACCGTTAGCGAACGAGATGCCGGCCGCCGATGCCAAAACTACAACGAGAATAAGACCAGGTCCAATATCTTTTATCACGTCTTTAAAATTTAACCATCTCGGAAACGTCCAGAGTCGCCACTGTGCCATCCAGAAGAGAAGTAAAATAATTGAACCGCCCAAATAGATATTTGATGTTTTGCTCGCCAAAGCAATTGTCCGATCAATTATTGTAAGGAGGAGCCAATGAGCTTCAAAAATGATTAGAGCTGAGGCTATAAAACTAAATAGCCGTTTATGCTTAAAAATAATACCAGCAGCAATCAACGAACTTGCCGCTAAAATAACAAGAAGTAATGTCATAATTATGCTTATTCAACGCTACCTCGATTTATTTTTGGTCACAAGTATGCTCGGATAATTACAGGGCGTCTTTAAGTAAGTATTTCGCATAACTCTGCCGTGAAATTAGCCATCAATAATTGGTAATTAATTTGTAACAGTATTAGCGTAAAAGTGTGAACCACTTTTATGAGACAAAGAGTAGAAATGTTAGTTTAATCATTCCTGCCTATAATGAAGTGGGGCGCTTGGACCTATTTTTAAAATCGGTGGCTGAGTGGTCAGAAACGAAGGCGTTAATTTCAGAATTAATAATCGTAGATGATGGCAGTATTGATAAAACATCCGAAGTTGCTTATAGCTTCTTGGGCCGCCTGCCAAAACTTAAAGTCATTAAGCATGCAAGTAATCAAGGTAAAGGCGCGGCGGTTCAGACTGGTGTCATGGCAGCTCAGGGTGATCTCATTATTTTCATGGATGCTGATGGGGCAACGCCAATCAGTGACCTACCTATCATGATTCAGGCCTTGGCGAAAGCTGATATCGGTGTTGGTAACCGCTGGATGTTAGGCGCCAAGACAGAGCGTCACTCAATTCTTCGTCGCTTATCAGGTCACATCTACCGAAGATATATGGGATTATATGGGCTTGGAGATGTTGATACTATGTGCGGTTTTAAAGGTTATCGACGGGCTGCTGCTCGAAATTTATTTAGTGATCTTCTCGAGAAACGTTGGCTTTTTGACAGCGAAATCGCCTATAAAGCGGTATGTCGGGGCTACTCCGTCAGTAATTTCCCCATCAATTGGACAAGTATGGACGGCAGTAAGCTTGACATAATCACATTATTGAAATCCGCTTTTAATATTTGGCCACTCCTGAAAAAGATCAAAAAGCGAGAAAGAAACGGGTGTAAGAAGTAGAGACTTGCCAAGCGACATTTATTCCATCATAATTTCTGATTCATAATAAAATGCATGCGTTTAGTTTTTGCAACTCCGCTTTCGGTTAATTCGTCAACACTTATTGGACGGATTGTGCCTTTTGCGTCTGAGCTCTCCCGACGCGGACATGTGTGCCACCTACTTATACTTAAGCCAGCTAGTGGCAGGCAAAAAAATGTAAATAAAACCGTTTCTGACCTTAGATTCCATTATGTGGGACGAGAACCTTTCACTCGTTCTCTCTCCGGTAAACGACGTCAACATGGCGCTGCTCTCCTGGTAACAATGCTTATTACATCTATTCTGACATTTTGGCGGCTCCTAAAACTTAGACCTGATTTCATCTTTATAGTTAAGCCTTTTCCATCCAATGTTCTTGGAGTTTGGTTTTATTTACTGTTTTCCTCTCACACCAAAATAGTGCTCGATGTTGATGATTTTGAACTAACTGCTAATCGACTGGTTTCACTTGCTCAACGGGCTGCGCTTCATTGGTCAGAACGAACAGCAACTAGACTGGCAGACATCATTGTTACCGCAACCCCGTTCCTCACCGATCATTTTCGGCAACTTTCCAATGAGCGTAAAAGCGTTTCTATGATTCCAACCGGTATAACATTGCCATTTGAGGTTTCAACGGTATATGGGAAAAGTAAAATGGCGGTGAATTCACAATTAACCATCACCTATGTCGGCAGTCTTTCTATTTCTTCTGGTCACCGGATTGATTTACTACCCGAAATTTTGCAGGAGTTGTTCAGACATAATATCTATGTCCAACTTCTCATTGCCGGCGACGGCCATGACCAGGATTCTCTTAAGAAATTGTTCGATAATACTAAACTGAGCCATGCCGTAATCTGGCATGGCCGGTTTACTATGTCTGAGGTTCCAATGTTATTAACGCAGACCTCAATCTTTGTCGATCCAATCGATGCTAAACTAGTCAATCGTGCCAAAAGCAGTTTTCGAGTCGCCCTCGCGGTTGCGTCAGGCTTACCTATAGTGACCAGTAACATTGGTATCAGACCATATTTGATACCGGAAAATTTACATCCGAGATTTTTTGCCGAACCTGCTGATCCACAAAGCTATGCTAATGTTATTCGCAGTTTAATTAGTCATCCTCTTAGCCCGGCGGATCAAGCTGCCATGAGGGCCCATGCTAGAAAAAATTCCTGGGAGTACCTGGGGAGTAAATATGAAAAACTACTCGTTTAACAGCTTCATTACTAAGTATTTCGCACTAAACATATGAGTCTTTTTTTTAACGCCGTGATGGTTGTTCTCTCTCCTCTTCTGCATATCATTGTGCCCGGTTTGGGATTTTCTAGATTCAGTCGAAATCATGATGTTTGGGCCCAGGCTGCCCGTATTATTCTTTGGAGCCTTAACTTTGTAATCATTGGAACACTGGTCGCTGCTGCGCTGCATTTACCGGGACTGCTTGTTGTATTATTTGCTTCTTGTTTAACGCTTTTCTGCTTTCTACTTCCTAAGAAATCTCAAAAGCATCGCCAAGACGGTCGATATATTTTAATGCTGAGTGCTTCATTTGTTGTTATTTTTTCTATTTTCAGTATTCCGTATCTTCGCTTCCATCATGGTCTGCCAACTGGTGACAGCCAGAAGGCTATTTTGTGGGCACAAAGCATTATCAAAAACAATGCATTGGCTGATTACACTGTTGCATCCGAACTATTGAATAGGGATCGCGTTGATTTTTTTACTCCTGGGTTGCACACAATGACGGCTAGTGTACTTGAATTAGCGAACGGTTCGCTGACATCAATCGGCTTTATGTCAATTGCCATGACGCTGGCAACCACCGTCATTGGAATCGCCATCGCGAGAAAAATATTTCCTAGATATTCACAATTATCATTTGCTATAGCCATTGCTTTTTTATTATTGACGCAGGTTCGTTTCCTTCGTTACATCCGTGAACCAGGCTACCACTATCAAAACATAATCGGTGAATTCTTTTTATTTGGCTTGCTCTTACTTGGTCTATCCTTAATTGCTAAATGGCGATCATCCGATATGGTCCTAATGGTTCTAACGGCTATTTCTCTGGCACTTACCCATCAGTTTTCCGCCTTTTTAGCCTTTTTTATAATGATGCCAGTCATTGCTGTATATTTTATTCGCAATAGAGGCGTTAAAAATCTATTAACGCCTCAAGTCACCACATTAATTATATTACTTTTTTCTTTGGTATTTGTAGGTGGTCTAGCACTCAATTTACAAACTAAGCTGGGCGATATATTTACAACTACACCTCATTTAATTGACCAGTTACCACGATTATTTGATTACCCCCGTTTGATGGGACATATTTGGCTGCTTGTAGGCGTTTCTGGCTTACTCTTGATACTTAGGAAAGGTTTGATAGAAAGATCAAGAGAGCCGCTTATTTTGACTTTTGGATTGAGTACTATCGTTCTACTTCTACTCTCACAGGGTCCCCGAATATTTATCGATATTCCACCGGTTCGTGCATTATTTTATACAGCTCTACCTTTGAGTATAAGCGGCGCTTATTTTGTTATTATCTTAGGTAAGAAAATATCCAGTTTAGTTGAGGTCAGTTGGCGTCGCAGTCTAATATTGGCTTTAATCGGCCTGGTGGGCGCTAGTGGCTGGGTAACAACAGTACAGGCATTTCATTTATCACATACTGTCAGGACGAACTCAACGCTCTCGACAGGGCAACTCCTTTTATCCGACTATTTGCAACGACAGGTCGGACCAGGGGCCGTGTTAACCGACGACTTTAATCGCCGCAGTAGTTCTTGGCTTGCGCTATCAGGCCGATCACAGTTTAACCGTTTAGCCGCAGATTTACAGCGCCAAATGCTGGAAGCAAATCAATCTGAGACCCGTTATCAGCTGTACTTGCGTCAACTTGATTATGAAAAAATATTTTCGCTGGGAAATAATCAAATTATTTCGGATCTTTTGCAAAAGCATAGCATTAGATGGCTGGCTGGAATTAACGAGAAGAGTTCAGATAACTTTGCATTTAATCCAGCTTTAACAGCAGAGACGTCTGACCAGGATATAACGCTTTTTACGTCAAGGTTTCCAGATGTGATATGTGCAACATCCAGTCTATCGGAAAACGATCAAATTTTCATGCTTCGGGCCAGTACACTAGTAAACGATATCGGCGATCAAGAGGATACGTTTGAACATTTACCAGCCAGCCTGCGGGTATCAAGACTAACAAGCCCTGAGATTGACGGGACGTGTACCTATCGCACGACAACCTCTCCTTATATAACCACGAGTTTCAACGTCGGCGATTATGTTTCCATTTTATGGGATAAAGAAAAAACAGGTTATCCTAATACTGATGTTCGTTTTCTTGTGACTAGAAAAAATCCTAGTGACAGTTTAGAGGTGCTGACAGAGACAGGGGCGCGCTATGAATTTGCATCTGGTCAAAATTCGGTGACGATAGCAGCGCACGATGTTCCGATATCTAATGACGGATTTATTAGACTGACACTGCTTAACCCTTATTCTGCTCCTATCAGTCTTGATATTATCGCCTTGGGCCTTGTTTCTACGTTATGAAAAAAGATTATCAGCCACAATCACGTCTTACTGGTGCCATGGTAGTCACCATGGCCCAGGCTCTCGTATTGATCTTAGGGTATGCTACCCATTTGTGGATTGGTCGTGTTCTTGGTCCAGCTCCATATGGTATTTACGGCGTGGTGCTGTCAATTCAATCAATATTTGGTTTGGTTTTGTCTCTTGGCGTGCCCGCCGCTATATCTCGGTTCGTTGCCCGTGATCATGATCATGCCCGCAGTATCTTAAGACAGGCCGTTCGTCTTCAGATTTACGTTGCCTTGGCGATCGTAATTATTATTCTCGGTACCGCTCCGCTTGTGAGTCGACTACTTGGTGACTTAAGTTTGATACCGCTTATCTGGTTTGTAGCCTTGGTTATTTTTGTGCAGTCGCTATACCCAATGTACGTCCAATTCTTTAGCGGCATGCATCTTTTCAGTCGGCAGGCTTTATTGACGGCCATATATGCGATCATCAAGTTAGCGGGCGCCCTGGTGTTGATTTACTTTATTGGTGTCTATGGAGCTTTTGCCGGCTTTGCCTTAGGTGGAATTATAGCCGCGGTTATCGGTTGGTATTGGACACAAAGGGTTGGCGGCAGTGGAGAAAAGAAACTATCTCTTAAGAAATTCATGGCCTTTGCTGGAACTTACACCCTGACACTTGTTGGCTTGCAAGTTTTAATTAGCCTAGACCTCTTCATGGTCAAAGCATTGCTTCGCGATAATGTTCAAACTGGCTATTATAACGCAGCGGTAACACTGTCACGTATTCCATACCTATTGCTGCAAGCCATCGGTTTTATCCTTTTACCCAGTGTCTCAAAACTGACTTCATCCCGGGAGTCACGTCAGGCTGCCGTCACATTTATTGCTGAAACTATTCGTTATTTGATAATGTTGATAGTACCAGGTGTTGCTCTTGCCTCGGCAACTAGTAAGCCACTTCTCATTTTATTCTTCTCTCGGGAATACATTCCAGCGGCACCATCATTGACGATTCTTATGATTGGTTTGGGAGCATTAGCATTCTATCTCCTACTTGCCAATATAGTGGCTGGTGCCGGTAAAGCAAAAGTTGCTTTAGTGATTACTTGTATCCTGATAATTAGTAGCGCCACATTTGGTTGGTTTCTGATTCCATCAAAAGGCTTATTGGGTGCCAGTTTACAAACAACGATTTCAGGTTTAATCGGTCTTAGTCTACTTTCTTATTACACTTTTAAATCCTTCGCCATTCCGCTACCGCTGCGTAGTACCATCAATATTCTGGCAGCAAGTGCCTTTGCTGTTGCGCCTACATATATTTGGATTGCTTCGCCTCTAACTCTTATTCCTCAATATTTACTATCGGGCTGTATCTACATCGTCGTTCTTTTAGCTTTGCAGGAAATTACTCCCAAAGATCGAACATATATTGCCAGTCTGCACCCGTCTTTACGCTGGATAACTGCTAAATAAAGATGAAAACCATCGGCAAAGTAATTATTACGATCATCGGTTCCATTATTATAACCAGTGGTATTTATATAATTTCTATTTGGCCGCAAGGGGTTCGACAGGTGAGTAATCTAGAAAATATTGACGGTATTACCTATCCTATCCGCCAAGAAACGACCCATATTACAGAGCAGATTGCCCATGCTGACATTAATATTGATCAGCCAGTCATGGGAAAAAATCTTGTTTTAACGATTACATTTACACCCCGTATATTGGATCAACTATCTGTTGGCGTGCGAGAAAACAGCTTTTGGCTTAGTTATCGTCCAGAAGTTCTGTACCAAAAATCAACCAAGACGACAGCAAATAGATTAACGAAGACCGTCGTGATTCCGCTGACTGATAAAATACAGGCTGAAGATCAATCCATTGATGTTATGTTTTTTGCGACCCCGAGCCTGAATCAATTTTCTTCGACTGAGAAGCTTAGTTACTCACTAATTAAGGATGACCAGGTTGATTTGGCTGCAGTTCAAACCTGGTTGATGAACAGAGCAGACGATACAAGTTATTGGGAGTTGCACGACCTTAAGGCTAACATTGTTAATTCACCCCTGACAGGTTTTCGAGATAAGGTTCGTATTATAGATTACGTTCTAAGTATTGTGCTAAGAGAACGAGCTCTATGAAGATTTTGCTTAGTCTAGGGCCAATATTGGCCAGTATGTTTCTGTTAACCGGCGTAATGGTGTCTTTTGCTCGCTGGTTGCATCCGGCGGTCTTTAATTTTGAGACTGAAGTCTTAACGTACGCGGCAGGATTTATCTTGTTAACTGTTTATCTTTTTTTTGATAACGGTGATGAGAACTGAATCAGAGGCAACATTAGGCTCAGCTGGATTAATAGCGGCCAGTGCCCTTGGCGGTGCCTTGGCCGGATTTTTTTTGCAACTGCTTGTCGCATTTTACTTTGGTTCAGGTCAAGACACGGATGCTTTCTTCATGGCCCAATCAGCTCAAGAATTAGTTAGTAAACTCCTGATGGGTGGATCAATAACGTCTGTATTTTTGCCAATGTTTGTCAAATACCTGACGCGTGGTCAAAAACATGAAGCCTGGACACTTGGTTTAAACATATTTCACCTCACCTCGATCGCTTTTCTTATTTTAATTCTTACCATTGGCATATTCGCAGATCCATTTATTAATTTCATTGCTCCAGGTTTTGACCAGGCAACAACAGCTCAGACAATTATACTATTGCGTGTTCTGCTACCGTCATTTTTGTTTCTTTTCCTGGCCGATTTGGCAACCGCAATGTTGCATTCGGTTAAACATTTTTTAGTACCTGCCTTACTGCGCATTATCGCTCCCTTAACATCTATCGTAGTTTTGGTACTCACCATAGATACACTGGGTATTAGCTCGCTGGCTTATGGAGCCCTCATCGGTTCTTTGTTTCAATTTATAATGGTCGGATATACCTTGCGCAGAAACGGCTTTCAATACCACTTTGTGCTAAGACCGTTTGATCCCAAAATCAGGCGTTTGGCAATGCTCGTTTATCCTTTCATCTACTCAGTCGCCGTAACCCAGGCGGCCGGCATTGTTTATCGTATATTGGTTTCTGACTTATCAGCGGGTAGTCTGTCATCGCTCAAATTCGCAGAAAAAATATCGCAGCTTGTGACCATAATGTTTCTGACCTCGGTGACAACCGTTGTTTATCCTCTCTTATCTGAAAAAGCAGGTCATAGAGACTATCGAGGTATGCGGACAACGATCAGTAACGCCATGAGGTTAATTACCTTTGTGACAGTTCCAGTGATTATATGTATTGCTCTTCTGCGTAATCCACTAATCTCTCTCCTTTATGAGCGCGGCTCATTTTCTGCGCTGGATTCTGCTCAAACAAGCATTGCTCTACTATTCTTTGTCATTGGACTAACTATTAATGGCATCAGTGCAGTCTTGGGATATGCTACCCTAGCCTTGCAAGAAACTCGCGCTTCAGCCGCCGTGACTATTTCTTCCCAAGCTATTGCCATTTTCCTGTTTGTGCTGCTTGTTCCCACCATGGGTCATGCCGGACTCGCCCTTGGCTCATCTTTGGTACCGCTCGCGATTGCCTTGCTATATTTTCTCTACTTGTCCCGTTTTATTGACAAGCTATATATGATTTTTTGGCATCCCGTTTACTTAAAAACTTCATTGTTGGCCATTGCTCTTATATTGGTTATTAATCTGACGCGACCTTTAATACACTTTTATGATCTGCCCCGAGATTTAATGTTGATTATACAGGTCATGGTTCCGGCGCTAGTTGGGTGCACCGTATACTTTGGCGGCGCTTGGCTATTTGATATTAAAGAAATAAATGAAGCTGCAGCCCTTATGCGCAAAAAAATCCGACTTCTATTGTAAAGTCGGATTAGCACTCAAGTTAGCCGTAGGTAAGTTAATGAACTAATAATCTAGGCGCATCAATTCTCTCGTCATTTTTGACACTGCTAAGATCGCGCCTTTAAATGGCTTACTGAGCGCTTTATAAGGCAAACCTAAATACGTGCCTACTTGATCCAGGCTATCTTTTCGCGCCGCCTTTTTAAACGAAACGTCAAATGCAAGAAATTTTAGATGCAATACAAACCTCGTCTAGAGACAACTTCACCAACGCATCTAAGCAAAATATTTAGACAGCCGCTAACAGGTTTTAAAGAGCAAGTCTAGTTTTTTGCTACAGCATGAAAAGTTTACTGGTAATGCTTGCATCGGTCAATTATGTCTGGCACTGTCATGCCATGAGATTTGCCGTTCTTGAATACACAAGTAAATCCGGAAATATTTGGCGGCATACGAAGGAAAAACCAAATTACTTAGCAGACCCACAAACGGAAATAGACCCAACTAGTTTTGGCTGCTATGTCTCCGCCTTGGCCGGAGAACATATTCCGTTGACTAAGATCGCCAGTGCGGACAAAATTTGGCGCCGCGGGCTGAAACGACTTACTGGTTTTTGGCCCATTTATTCGCTTAAATACCTACAAGAATTTAATATCCTAATGGTCGTTCACCAGCTTAGCGACGCTCACGAATTAGTGGCATTATTGAAGCGTCTCAAGGAAATGTCGCCACGTCCGTTTATTATTGGCGTTCCTACCCAGCCATATGGTTTGCTGCGCCCAGCGACTGAAAATAATAACGATACCCGTCAAAGTCTAATTTCTTTTATAAATGCCTGTGATGTCTTTATAAGTGTAGTCGAAAACACTGTCGGCTGGTATAAAAATATCGCGCAAACTCCGATTACTTATTTACCGCAGCCATACCCAGCTGCTTTTGCATCGCGTTATTATCTGCCGCGCTCAAAAAAGGACAAGACAATGCTAGTGGCTGGTGTCACTCAGCGCGATAATATTAGGCAGGGTCAAGCCGTTGCCTTAGCCTTACAGAAGAAGTTCCCAGAATTTCGGATTCTCGTGCCAAATGTCGCCGGTATGAATTACGACACGACTAATCTAGCTGGAGCAAATTTTCAGCAACTGGCGTTTGAGCCATGGCGGCAGCACTTAGAAACGTTAGCCCGAACAACCCTAGTCATAAACACGGACTATACGAAGACGCGCGGACGTGTCCAGACTGACTGCGCGGCCGTTGGTACTCCAAGCCTAGGCGGAAATTCTGATGGCGCTGTGGATCTTTTTCCACAGCTTACTTCGGACGGAAATTCAGATACGGAAAAACTATTGGCGCTAGGCGAGCGCCTTCTGACTGATAACGGTTATTACGCAGCCACTACGACTTACGCGACTGATCGGCTAAAAAAATATGACTATGAGGAATCAGCTGCGCGTCTTATTTTGTTAACGAAAAAATCACAGCCCATGACACGATCTTCACTGAATCGTAATTAGCACCAACAAAAAACTTGACGAAATTATTCATAACAGGTAAAAATGCTAAATCGTTGAATTTGAGATCTTGTAAAATAAAAATGTTTTTAGGGGAGGATGAGGTCAGCTGGGAGAACCATCGCTAAGCTGATTGGCGACAAATCGCGGGTTCAACTCCCGCCCTCTCCATTCCTAGTTTGAGACGATTTACTTATAAAGAGCGAAGGCCGTGATTTTAAGATAAGTATCGTCTCGGACTGGGATTTATTTTTGCATACGGTACGCTAACACTATGTTGAACAATAGCTCAGTGATACTGAACTTGACTAAATCCGCTAAAGGTCAAAAAATGATTTGTCTGACCTTAATTTATTTCATCACTGAAACTGCCTATTAGCATTCTATGCAGCGCAAGCGTTTCTTAATTAAACACGTTGGCAATATGGGTGATCATGTTTTTTTTATTCCGCCTGTGCTTGAGACTTTGAAAAATAGGTATCCAAACTGCCATATTACCCTAGTTGTTGGCTGGGGCTTTAAAGATAAAAAAAGTCGATGGGGTAAAAGGAATCAGGGCGGATTTTGTATAAGCCTAATGATGACAAACCCGCATATTGACCAACTGGTACATTGGCACGACCAAATTTTGGATCTCGCCGCAAATACATGTATTGAGGAAGGGAAACACTTTCCAACTTGGAATAGAGCTTACTTTGACGCACAAAGAAAATCAGATTTATTCGACGGCATATTCGAACTTGACTTTGGAATTAATCCCACTGACAATCCACTGCAACGAATGTATGAAGCGGTGGGTTTACCTGATGAAAATTACAGCAAGTATCAACTTTATTTTACAGATCATGATCGTCACGTTGCAGCAGAGGTTATGGCAGATGCCCCCCACCCTCGCATTGTATTATTGGAAGCCTTAAGCGGTCCGACCACTCGAGAATGGGTTTCAAAAAAAGCCAAAGTTTTATCGCGGTTGATTCAAAAAATATACGGTGTGGCACCAATATGGTTTGGCGGGCGCTTCGTTCCCGAATACCACGGACGCCAACTAACACTTCGTGAGAACATTGCCACTCTTCAGCTTTGCGACGTTGCCATAGGACCACCCTCAGGTCCTCTTCATTTTTCCGCTGCCGTTTCTCTGCCAACTATTACATTATATTGTGATCTTCCTCTTAAACGAGCAGCCCCAGCTTTTTTCCTAAATTCTCATATTTATGATTCCAAAAAATTACATCGCACTGTTCTCGGGCCATCACCTGAGGTGCCCGATCAATTAAAACCGAAATCAGTCTCCAGCCAATTGACTCAACTTGAGAGTGACAAGCAACACTTTCGAAACTGGACTCGCCCGGGTGAGCAGATGACTAAATCGTGCCTAGCTGCGATTACTCCTTCAGAGATAATGACCGTTTTGCGCGATATTTTGCCGGTAGATTAGGCACCATTGCATTATATTCTTTAGTGTTGATTACGGATTAAAATGCTCGTCAGTTTGATTGCCGCTAATTAAATATGGTACGAGTTACGTAACAAGAATATTGAAATATTGATTTAAATGTTTATTTCTAGCGGTTAAAATGGTGTCAACTTCACATGCGACAACTTGGGTTGTAATCCCCACCTATAATGAAAGGGGAAATGTTGAGAGTGTGATCGATAAAATATTTTCGCAAAAAATACCAGGGCTCAATTTGTTGATTGTCGATGACAATTCACCCGATGGAACCTCTGAGGCAGTGCAGCAACTAAGAAAATCGTATCCATTACTTCAATTGTTAATTAGAGATCGTAAGGAAGGCTTAGGCAAGGCTTACGTGCACGGCTTTCAATATGCTCTAGATCGTGGTGCGACCAAAATCGTGCAGATGGATGCCGACCTTTCACATAATCCACTTGATGTGCCTCGATTACTTGCTCAGCTATCTACTCACGATGTAGTTGTGGGTTCACGTTACAGTAACGGCATCAGCGTTATTAATTGGCCTCTTAAAAGATTACTGATAAGCATCACCGGCAACGTGTATGCAGGTTTTGTCACCGGTCTTCCGTTTAAAGATGCCACTGGTGGGTTTCGCGCCTGGCGAGCGGAGGCTCTTAGGAGAATTGATCTTTCAAGTGTTACTACCGATGGTTATGGTTTTCAAATCACTACTCTCTTTCGCGCCTGGAAAAGTGGTCTCTCGATCTCTGAAGTTCCTATAATTTTCACCGAGAGACGAAATGGGCAGTCAAAAATGAGTAAACAAATTGTCCGTGAAGCAATTTGGCTGGTATGGCGCCTGCGCATATACGGTAAATAGCTCAAGTTTTATACTTAGGAAAACCTGCTGTGAAAGGATTACGCTTGGCCATCTCGGCACCCTCTGGTTACAACAGTAGAGAGATATTATTGCCTTTAAGACAGCATCTAGAAATCGATAATACGATAAGTGAGGTTTTGGTAATTACTCCAGCCGCACGCTATCATGCAGAAATATTTCGAAATTTTGGGCATAAATTTATTTTCCTTGAAAATCCCTCTGGCCAACCTAGTCATAATGACTTATTTGCTCGGCAAAAACCGGATGTTGTTCTAACACCGACAGTCGGACTAGACGTAAATGATACGCCAATCATCCGAGCAGCCAAGAAGAACGACATCCCTGTCTTAACTTTTATTGCCAGTTGGGACAATGTGTTCAAGATGGAGCGCTTGAAGAAATATGGGCACTCTGGTTCCGCTAAGAATGCTGCCATCGGTTATGAATTGCCAGATTACTTAGCTGTCTGGAATCAACTGAATATGAGTCATTTGCATCAGGCCTTTCCGGAAATACGACCTGATCATATAAAAATAACCGGTTCTCCTAGATTCGACTATTTCTCACATCTTGAAAAAATACCGGCAAAACAGGAGCTTCTGACATATCTTGGCTTTGCAAATGACAGCCCCGCAAAAATTATCCATGGGGCAACAACGGAGCTATATCCTTTCGATTATGTATTTCGGGCCATTGATCGAGCACGATCAAAAAAACAAATCGTGATGCCACTTAATTTGTACGCCTCAGTACATCCTGGCGGAAATCTAAAGAACCATAAATATGAACGCTTCGGCGTTATTACTAGACATTCATTTGGTCGAAGAGCAAACGCACTACACCCAGATTTTGCCTACCTGCCCACCGATGAGGAGGCCTATTTATTGGTTTCCTTATTCCAACACAGTGATGTGCTAATAAACCAATCGTCTACCGTGGCCATTGAATCAGTGAGAGCCGATACACCGGTGATTAATGTCAAGTTTGGTCGGTCATTAGACTGGTGGCGCTGGCGCCATTCTATGGTTTATCGCGATTTTCGGGAGCATTACCGCTATATTACTAATTGCGGCGGGACCTCAATCGTAAAGAATAAAAGAGAACTTATCTTGGAAATCAATAATACTTTAGCTCATCCTGAGATCAAAAAGGAGGAGCGCAGGACCACGGCAAGAAGCCTGTTGACTTTCACCGACGGTTCTTCCAGCCAGAGACTACTTGACTACGTAAAAGAAATAGCTAAAGTGTAATTTCTGATATGACACGAGGTACAGTTACATTCGTCTTTGATGACGGCTACATGGCCGTGTGGCAAAACATTGTGCCGCTGCTGCAAAAAACTCAAGTCCCGGGAGTATTTGCGATTTGTATTGATGGAGAAAATATCGAGAGCACGGAAGACTTGTCAGTTCAATCTTGGTCAGAGTGGTTAACTCTAAAAGATAGTGGACATGAAATTGCCGCCCACACTTTAACTCATTGTAACCTCACAGAAATTTCGGATCAGGCGCTGGACCGTGAATTACGAGAACCTCACGAGCGTCTCGGTGCGACCACAGTTGTCTACCCTGGGGGTAGTAATAATGAAAGGGTTAGACAAGCTGCTCGCTATTACTACCAGGCCGGCCGTACTGTTAATAGTGGTTTTGAAACGGTGCCACCAAAAAATGCCTTTGAACTTAAATCGTTTAATTACTCCCGCCGGAATTGGTCACTAGCCAAAGCCAATGCGAGGGTGGTGTGGGCTATGCTAGCCAATTCCTGGATTATAGAGACATACCATATGTTGAGCGATTCCGAAGTAAACCTAATGCACCATGTACCCTTAAGAGAATTTAAACGACATTTGTCTTTTATAAATAATTTGCCAGTAAGCGTTAAAACTATTCAGGATGTTGTTAGTAATATGAACTAGCGACTATGAATCTATCGGCCATAATTATTACTAAGAATGCGGAAAAGACCATCGTTCGGGCTTTACAGAGCGTTGCCTTCGCCGATGAAATCATTGTTGTTGATGCGAAGAGTGATGATCAGACCGCTGCTATCGCCTGTGCTTTTGGTGCCAAGGTAGTGACTAATGCCTGGTCGGGATATGGCCAGCAGAAGAACTTGGGCCGAGACATCGCCAGCAGCGAATGGCTTTTATTTGTTGATGCCGATGAAGAGCTTACACCAACCCTTATACGCTCAATTAATAAAGTTGTCTCTGGTCAAGGAGTAAACGCAAACTGCAGTTTTTATTGGCTTCAAGTTGTAACCACTTTTCTCAATAAGCCGCTTAATCATTTATCCGGACATAACCTACGCTTGTTTCGCAAATCTTATGGCCGCTGGACTAATGCCAGTGTGCATGAGCAAGTTATAAAAACCATCCCAAGAAATGAGACGACAATCAAACTGGGTGACGACAGCTCACTTATTCTAGCTGGGACGTTGGTTCATCACTCTCATCAAAATATTTCTTCCTATCTTAGGAGAATGCATCGTTATACAACACTGGATGCTAATGAAATGTGGAAGAGGAAGATGCATCGTTCCGGCCGAATAATAAAGCCCTTCCAGTTTTTACCGCAATACCTGGCTTTGCGGCAATTTCTGAAACTTTATATCTATCGATCTGGCTGGCTAGACGGCCTAGCTGGCTGGCTTTGGTGTATTTTATCTTCATATTACGAATACGAGATGGGAAGAAAATTCCTGATACTGGCCAGACAAAATAGTGGGGTTTAATTATTTTTATGTACGATGATTAAGAATTTAAAAACAAGTATGTCAGAATATTTAGCGATTAGGTTTGTCGTTGGAATAAATTGTGGGCTGGAATTAAATCGTTTGTCAGTGCTATGCGAATAATCCACATTTGTTTGCGTTATCCTCCGGCCACTGGAGGCGTTGAGCACTACGTACAAGAAATTGTTGAGAAGACTCGTAGCATCGAGAATAAGCGGGACGTTCGAGTTCTGGCCAGTAAAATGCGCACACATGGACCGATCACTGAGCTTGCTCCGAATCTTTTGCTTGATGATCCGATATATCTTCAGCGTCTGCACTTTGCCAGAACACCATTAGTGTCATATCCAAGGTTACAAGCGCTAAACTACTACCTAGGGCATCATATGCCTGATATTATTCATAGCCACAGCTTTTGGTATCAACCAGCGGACGTAGCAGCGCGTTATGCAGCTAAGCATAATATACCTTTAATCTTTAATCCTTATTACTACGACCATGGAAATCGGCGTAAAATGTTTTGGAAGCTTTATCAAAAAACTGTGGGACGGTTTACTTTTGCCCAGGCTGCGGTGGTGGCAGTCATCTCACCGTTTGAGCAGCAGTTGATTGAAAACGCAGGACTGCCGGTAAAAAGATTTGAGCTTCTACCACCTGGCATTGATGTTGATAAGTTCGTCAGTAAACAAGACAATCCATATCTGAAACGTGGGATCAAGGGCCAGGTCATACTGACAGTTGGCCGCATTAGTAAAGCCAAGAAAGTCGCCGAGGCTATTGAGATTTTGCCAGACTTACGAAAAACAGTGCCCGACGCGTGTCTCGTAATTGTCGGTGAGGATTTCGGTGGCAAGAACAGCCTTATACAACTGGTCAAACACCTTGATCTAGGACAACACGTGCATTTTCTCGGGAGGCTGTCTAACAACGAGTTAATTGGTGCTTATCAGCATGCCAAGTTATTACTTCATACCTCTCACTTTGAAGCCTTTGGTATTGTCCTGGCTGAAAGTTTAGCCTGCGGCACACCTGTGGTTGCCCGTAATGCCTCAGCCATACCATACGTTGTACCTGATAAAAGGGCTGGTCTCCTCTTTCAGACTAAGGATGAGTTGCTGGCGGCTCTGCACACTCTGCTAACTAATGCAAACCAGCGGCGTCAGCTTGGTAATTATGGTCAAAGCTATGTAATGCACAACTTCTCCTGGGATAAAACAATAAAAAAACTGACCGAGCTTTACTTAGAGCTGGGTCAGTTGAGGCAAAACTAATAAACTTACCTCAAAGCGGAAAATTTGGCGTGACGTCCCTGGCAGGCTCCTTTTAATTCCTCAACCAGCGGGGAGAGAGGTGCCGATTGGTGATGAACAATCGACGATCTCGGTCGTATTGGGCGCTTCTCGAAGTGTTGGTCGTTGTCTTGTTCAAGTATGACGATCATAGGACCTTGCCATTCTTGTGAGAATTGGCAAAGCCAATCTTCGATATCAGTAGTGTCATCCGTATTTGCGACACCACCAATTTCGTCAATCACCACTACGTCGGCCAAGGTAAGCGCAACTAAGTGCTGGTTCCAATCACATCGATTTATTGACATGATGCTGAACCCTTCCCTTGCAAACACTGCCGCAATACCCTCAGGCGCATTGGACACAAGCACTGCTTTCAGTTCCAGATTCATTGTCGCCTCCTTGTGCTATCAGGCACAATGCAATTTAAAAAAGTGTTGGTATTCGTTTATGAAGGTACAATATTGATACTTATACAGTCACTTAATATTATCTTTATGTCAAGCAAACTAAAAACACCACATAAAATCCTTATCATTGCTCTGTCTGGAATTGGAAACTTGCTCATGCAGTCGCCGGCAATTAATCAGATTCGGCGCGCATTCCCTGAGAGTCACATCACATTGTGGGTAGCCCCTCGCGGTACAAAGGTTATAGCTGAGGCTAATCCATGGGTAGATCAGGTGATCGAGGCATCACTGAAGCAATCCTGGTTGGATCATATTCAATTGTGCTGGAAATTACTTCGACAACGTTTTGACACAGGTATTGTATTATCGCCGGGGCAGCGCTGGAAAAGTGCAGCCTACATGTTCTTAGCTGGCATTAGACAACGTCTGGGGCACACCTATCCATGGCGCGGGAATAGCCACAGTAAATTTTTGTTCACACAGGCGATAAATGAGCAGGCAAAATTACATGATGTTGAACAAAATCTTAACTTATTGTCTTTACTTGACTATAGAATACAGCATCAAAAATATCCATTACGGTATGAAATAATTATCCCTGAAACTAAACGACAACAAGCAGACCATCTCTATAAAACGTTTGCAATCCCTTCTGATAAAATGGTTATTGGGTTTCATATGGGCTGTGCAGCTAACATGTTATTTAAACGCTGGCCGATTCAACGGTTTATTGAGGTGGGACAAAGTTTAATTACCAAGAATAACGCTCACATTCTGTTGTTCGGCGGACTTCACGAAAACGGGTTGAAACGGACAGCAAAAACTGCTCTGGGCGTTAATTCTACTGTTGTTTCAGCTGACCTTTTAGCCACGGCCAGCCTGATGCAACGCTGCAGACTATTTCTATCTAATGATTCAGGTCTGATGCATTTGGCGGCGGCAGTCGGTGTAAAAACCTACGGTCTATTCGGTCCAACCGATGAAAGAAAGACTGGTCCGCGTGGCAAAGACAGCCACATTATACGAGCGTCCGGCACGAACCCGGTTTACGACACAGAAAATAATTTTGATCTTGGCCCTACAACACACGAAACTTTACTGAGCCTGTCGGCAAGCCAAGTACTTGACATAATCTCTAAAACACTATAACAAGATTCTAGTTGTCCGATACTTGATTTGTCCTTTAGAAAATTAGGGAGGCTAGTCTAATGCTAAATTCATCTTCTGCTGAAAAAAGATTGCTTAACATTGTCGGTGAATTGTGTCAATTAGCATTATCAGTGGTTGACGAAATGCGACGTCAAGGACTCGACTATGACTGTGATCAGCTTTGTACCGACATTGAAAATATCGGCCGGTCCACTTTAACGGACGATCCTGATATTCAAAATGAAGGCTGGTTGGCTGCCAAGAAATTGTTCGCAGAATTCCCGATTGGGCATGCGGAAAGAGTTAGAATTGAATACTCGTTTTCTAGAAATGATCCTCCTCCGCTATCAGCTAAAAAATTGCTCGGATATTTGGTTCACAATATCTTTTTTTCTCTATCCGCAAAATCGTGGCTCGATCGATTGAACTTGGATTAATTGTCAATCGAGATTTAAAAAACTAACGTACCGGCATACCGCGTATCTAGAGCGCGGTTTTTTATAACTTAGTTAGCATTTCTTGATAAACGTTTTTATGTTGATGCGTGATCTTATATACCGAAAGATGGCCAGCTGCCCAGGTCTGAGCTGCTTGACCAATGGTAACCGCTCTATTTTGAGGCAAATCAAGCGCCAAGCGAATTTTAGATGTTAAGTCTTTAACGTGATTAGGCTTAACGAGAAAACCTCGCTCGTTGTCGATAATCATTTCGGCCGGTCCGCCGCTACGGGAAGTAATAACCAATTTTCCCCGTGCCATGGCCTCAGCTACAGTCCGGCCGAAAGGCTCCACCCAAACATGCGGGGCGACAACAATACGGGCGGAATCATACAAGGCCATCATATCGGCCCATGCCACATGTCCATATAATCTGACTTGCCCGTTCAAACCGTTTTGAGCAACATATTGATCATATCGATAGCGGCTAGATCCATCACCAACCATAATTAACTGAATTTCTTTATCATCATGAGCGATCTCCTTAAAAGCCTCAAGGAGAATATCTGTGCCTTTATAAGAGTTAAGATTTCCCGCGTATAATAATATTTTTTGATCTCCTTGTTGTAGCGGGGTATTTAGGTATGACGGCGGAACTGGATTATAGATAATATGAGTTTGAGTCTTTGATAAATCTTGACGACGGGAAATTTCCGTTCGTTGTGCGCTCGAAATAAAAATCTGCCGGGGAAAAGATCTAAAGGAGCTTAACCTGTAGTCAATATTGTGCCAGTATTGCCAAATTCGAAACGGTTTACGATAAAGCGGTGCCTCAACAACTGCTTGGTTACGAATAACGCTACGAAGCTGCTCGCAACCAGGACATGTTGTGCCGTTAAACATCAAATTGTTGGGTGAGCCGCAGATTTGTCCATAGTCTCGGGCAGTCACTAATGATCGCTTTGCTTGAATTATGCCATCCGCAATTAACTCAGAAATAATCTGAGCTGTACGTAAGTCGTGGGCATGTATTATATCAAACGATTTCCAATTTATTGCCTTTTCTAAATTCGCCGCAACGCGACGAGCGTGAGCTCTCTCAAAAAGAGGCTTAGCTGTCAACGGAACAGCAAAATTCTCAACGGGCACACCGTTGATGATCTTTTTTTCATGCATTTTACCCTCTGTTGCAACTAAAACATCATGCCCTTGCATGATTAAACCCTGCGCAATAAGATGTGTCGAAATCTCTCCACCACCCTTGGTCACTGGCGGATACAGAGACGATAAAAATAAAATCCTCATTGCGTTGACAGTTGCATGACGATTAGTTGAATGTCAATAATCTTTCGTTTAATGTAAAAACTGTAAATTATTATCAAATACCAGATAAATGGTGATATAGGGCAGCAATTTCTTGAGCCGCCCTATCCCAGGAGAATTGGCGAGCTCTAACTAGACCCTTTTTTCTTAAAATTGATGCTTTATCTTTATCTGATAATACCTCGATAATTGACTTGGCGAAGGCAGATGTATCGTCCGGATCGTGCGTAATAGCAGCACCACCAACAACTTCTGGTAATGAGGTTACATTAGAAGTAATAACTGGGGTTCCAGCTGCCATCGCCTGCAGTGGTGGTAATCCAAAGCCTTCAAAACGTGATGGGTAAACTAACACGTCGGCGAGATTATACAATTCATTGAGACGCTGCTCTGAGACTGCTCTGAGTAAGATTACTTGCCTTTTAATCCCTAGTCGTTCGATTTCTGACAGCGTTTGAGCACGCCCAGCGGCCAAACCAGGATTGCCAACTTTAATGAACCAGAGTTTGTCTTTTCCGATTGATTCGCTTGCCTGTAAGAAGGCTTGCAGCGCGGTCGAAATGTTCTTGCGGGCATGTTCAGAACCAACATATAAGACGACCATGGCCTGGTCCGGCAATTTTAGCTCATGCCGTAGGGTCTGACGACTAACAGATTGGTCAAAATGTTTAATATGATAAAACTCTTGGCCAACACCGTTATATATCACAGAAACGTCTTCTTTACTGATTCCATATCGTTCAGTGATTGTTTGTTTCGTATATTGAGAAACCGCAATTATATGTTTGGCCCGCTTTAATCCGCTGTAGAGATAATTATTAAGCAGCGCCGCTCGCCAATCCTGGGGCTCCATGATTTCAATTAAATCATGGACAGTGATAACTGTCGGAATATCTTTTCTGGCCAAAAAACTAAGATTCTGACTGGTTAAGTGGATAAGATTATATGAACGTAGCCTTGGCAAGATGGCTCTACCCAGACGCACCCACATTACTGACTTAGCCCGCAGCGGTCCCGGCCAAGTCTTTTTCGCAACTATAACTGACGAGTCTGTCTGAACTACGCCCATTTCCCCGTTCAAATGAATATGATCCAAGGATATATGCTTATTTGCCTGCAGACGGTGGCCAATTTCACTAACACGTAGTCCAATGCCGGTATTACGGTCTGCATTACTAAGATAAGCCACTTTCATAGTTCAACAAATACTTAAACAATTATTTTTTTATAAACTCCAATCGTGCGGTCTATAACTTCCTGCCATGAAAATTTTGTAACGTGCTTCAATCCTTGAGCACTCATATCTTTTCGTCGCGCGGTGTCGCTAAGTAATAGTTGTACTTCCCTGGCAAACATATTTTCAAAGACACTGTCACAAAGACGATCATTTAGCGCATTAACTGTAAACTTTTGAATAATACCAGCATTACCCACAACCTCTGGTAGCGACCCGCCGTCGCTGACGATAACCGGTGTGCCGCAAGCCATGGCTTCCTGCGGTGGAAATCCCCACCCTTCATAGATAGACGGCCACATAAAGAGCTCGGCTCCTGAATAAAGTGCCGGCAAATACTCGGACTTAACAAAATTAAGAAATATCACGCGATCCGACAGATCAAGACGCCTGATTTCAGATTTGATACTTTCTAATCCCTTATAGTTTCTGCCGGCAATGACAAGTTTATGCGGAATGTCAGACGCAATCTGGGCCAGACTTCTGATTAATGCGGGGATATTCTTGCGTGGCTCAATAGTGCCAACGTAAAGGATGTATTTTTTAGGTAGTCGAAAGCGATCTTTGATTAACGCTATATCTTCTTCAGATGCCGGCTTAAAGAAGGATGTATCAATCCCGAGTGGTATAACGGTCACCTTGTGAGCTGTGACACCTAAATACTTGATGATGTCGGCCTTACTTCTTTCCGAAATAGTAATAATATGATCGCTCGCTTGTGCTGCATGCCGTAAGGCTCGCGGCCAATACATTCTGGCCAGGATCTTTTGCGACTGAGGAAACAAAATAGGAATGATGTCATAGATTGTCACAATCGATGGACAGGCTAACCGACTGGGTAGGGCCGCCTTAGTGAAATGGGCCACATCAGGCTGCAATTTCTTCACTTGCCAAGGAATATACCAGTTAAGCCAGAAGGGAATCATTTTTTTGAATCTTGTATCTTTGAAAACATTAACGGTAATGTCTGGGTTTACTTGAAGACCCTTATAAAGATGTTCAACGTAGCTGCGCACTCCTCCCCCAGGCTGCCGCAAGGCACGAGCTTCAAGCGCGACTTTGATCATGGGGCGAGAATGGGACTACGGATAGCCTGAACAAGAACTTCCTCAAACCGAGCAGTGGTCTTCTGAATATAAAAATCTTTCACTTTGACGCGATTAATATTACCCATCGCTTTGGCTTGCTCTGGATTTTTGAGAAGCCAATTTACAGACTTAGCTAGTCCTGCTGTGTCGTTCGGCGCAACCAGAAGTGCGTTTTTATTATTAATCAGAAAATCGTTATGGCCACCATCATTGGTTGAGACAATCGGCAAACCAGCCTGCATTGCTTCTAAATACACGATACCGAAGCCTTCATGCCGTGCCGCTGAGACATAACCAAAACTCTCGGCTAGTAAGCGCTGTTTCTGAATTTCTGACACAAATCCTAAAAAATTCACTCTGTCAGAAATACCTAGTTCGTGCGCTCGCCCTTGAAGTCGTTTATGTAATGGCCCTTGCCCAGCGATAACGAGCTGAGCACCTGTTACTTGCTGCCAGGCATCTAAGAGCTGCTCATACCCCTTGCGATGAATCAGACGTCCAATGGACACAAAAGCTGGAAGAGGCGAAGACAATTGCTGGGGTGTCCTTAAAGAGTTAGCTTCTAGTTTAGGAATTAAACCCAAAGGTGTAACAATAATCTTATTTTTCACCAAGTGAAGATCCTTCGCTCGTTTTTTAGTGTCACTAGATATTGCCGTACAAATAGTTGCCGCAGCTGCAACATGCCGCACCAGCATTCTTAAAGTAAAATGGCGATGTGGGGAAATGCCTTTAGTTGGATCATATAAATCGCCACCCACAAAGCTTAAGACAAAAGGAAGATGATACAGTCTCGCCAACCAAGCGACTGGCAATCCTGATGGAATGGCAAACTGAGCGTTGATAACATCTGGCCGATGCTGTCGAATGATTCGTAATCCCGCAAAAAAGGCCATCGGTACAAAGCTGATCATGGAAAGAAGTGTGGCGGTTGCTAGTTCATGACGTGGATAAATTGACACCCTTCTAATTTCGACACCAGCAATATTCTCACTGGTTGCAAGCCCTTTATGACTACTGGTGACAACCATCACATCATGACGTTTGGCCAATTCTTCCGCTAATTGTTTCGTCGCCACGCCGCCGCCGCCGCCGAGAGGCGGATATTCAAAGTTAAAAATTAGTATTTTCATATCATGATTTGCTAATACCGCATCTGAACATGAAAGAGGTTAAATGTCCAACAATGGCGTTTAATTATCTGGCCACAATAAAGCGTGGATCAAAAATAGTAGCAGGCTGGGTCATGTTGTTTCTAAATGAAATTATGACTCTTGAGTTAGCCGGGATTGCAATACTAAAATCATACCTGCCTGAATTATCCTTTCTTAAATAAACATCACTACCGCCATTATTGCCGACACTGATATTAAGTGGATCTGACAAAGAAGAATCAACAGTATATGACAAATCAACCGTAGTTACTTTGTTTTTAGTATTAAAAAGCCGAATCGAGGCTTCATGTACGACCGAAGCCTCTGTGCCACGTTCAATGTCAGATCGAACATTGACCCACTGGTTATCGCGACTGATGAAAATACCATCACCACTGTCACGAAAAGATTGAGGTACTTCATATAAAATGGCATCTTGAAAAGGTTGTGGCCTAAAACCTATATCTTGCTCAAGAAAGTCTCGGGTAATTCTAACCTGCGAGGCCGATAATGAATCTAGATGAATAATAATACCGCCAACATCAAGTTTACGTAAAGTATCGGCTAATGATTCTTTAAGTTCTTGGTTAAAAAAGTCAGGTCGCCGTGCTTGTAAATCAGTCGTCCGGAGATATAAGAGTTGCCGCAGAGCCGGCATTGAGCGAATTTCTTCAAGAATATCGTTGCCCAGAGATCGCTCGAGAGCAATATTCCCAATAACAGACTTGCGGTGGATACCTTCTGCATAGAGCGCACGCGACGCTGCTGTATAATTGGTCGCAGCCGGCAACTCAATTATGGTTGATCCTGGAAGTTTGGCTGCAGTCTTGTAAACATCGGACAATATAGCTGACTGCAAAGGTACGGGCATAAAGAGAAATTCAAGCAAAATGACAGTGCCTATCAGTATGAATATTATAGGTCGTTTTATTTGAGTCGCTACCACCCATCCGAATAATATACAAAAGGCTATTAAAACAATTACACTAGCTCGCCCAACGGCGCGCACTGCATTAAATACGGGCCAGGAATCAATTAATGCCCACGGGAGCGGTATTGGCAAAATATGGCCGATAATATGCAATCGTGGTCCTAGGCTTATAATTCCGAATATTAATGTCGCCACACCCCAAAAGATCTTATGCTTTCTTGGAATACGCTGATGAAAGAACAAAACTAATAGGAGGGGCACCCAGCCCAGAAAATGCGTCGCTTCACTAACATTGCCAGTAAATTTTTTAGCAAATAAAGTGTTAGCAGCATCTCCCCATATGGGATGAAATGAAGCAGGAATAATATATGAAAAAAGATCAGCTGAAAATCGAATGGTCTGATCACTACCTAACACAAGCGATGATTGCCCGGAAAAAGCCAGACGAGCGGTTGGCCACCATGGCAGTAGAACTAATATAAGTAAGAGTATGACGAATGAAGTTTGAAGGAGTACTTTAGAGCGTTTAAGTGTCAACTGTCGAAAATATTGCCAATGCCAAGCAAGATAAAGACTAACAAACAGGGCATACCAGAGCAGATAGTGGTGCTCACTCCATGATTGGATCGTCAACACGACAACTAAACCAAGCGCACGTATAAATGTCTGACGCTCCTTGAAAAGAAGAGTTAGAAGAATAGCCAGCGGCAGCCATTGAGTTTGCATGGCGCCGAAATGACCAAAGGAATGGGCGGTATGATATGGGGCAAACATATATAATATTCCAGCCATAATGGCTGCAATGTCATTATTTGCCAATTTAAAATTTAGGATTGAAAATGTCCTATTTGCCGGAATCAGACATCTAGTCAGCAGCCACATGGTGAATCCAGACATGATATAAGACAGCAACCAAACAACATTATAAGCCAAGGGCTCTCCAAGGGTCGTATGAAGACCCATCCATGGCCAAACTGAATTGTTGATTAGACGCGGTTCGCCACCACCAAGAAATTCTCGGAAGATAAATGGTCCTAATTGAGAATTATCGCGTGCTGCTTGTGCCGCTGACAGACGATCTTCAAATCTCCACATAGTCTGCCAGGGGTCGCCACCTGATCCGGCGACATGCGTTGTAAGCTTCAAGACAACTGGCAATGTCATTAACAGAACTAGGGCTGTATACAAAATCAGCACAGAAATGTGCTTTTTAAGTATTTTAGACATGTTCGTACTATATGATGATTTACTTACACTAAAAACTTGACGTATAAAATAAATCTGGTATTGTCACACCTGAATATTTTCTTTTTTATTGATGACAAGAACAATAATTCCCAATAACAAACCGACAGGCCAGGGTGGAAGCAGGAAAATTCTGTGGGAGTGGCTAACATTTAGTGCTAGTCGGCGCAGACGCTGACGAGAATAAAAAAGTTGAAAATTGCGCTCGCGTGACCAAGGCCAAAGCCATCGTGATAAACGTGGCCGTGTCAGCATATAATGCAAACTGTGTAAGGAATAGGCATAAGGCACACTGATTACAACAGTTCCTCCCGGTTTTGCTGCCTTAAGATGCTGCCGAACAATTTCAATGTCTTGCGCAAAAAAATGTTCAATCAGGCCAGCGCTGTACACTACGTCAAATCGTCCTTGGTAAGGTACGTGGCGGCAGTCAGCCTTAATGAAACTTATATTCTTAACTAGTTTTTTTTGCAGGTTCTTGTTAGCAATGGCAATGGCCTCATTGGAAATATCTAGACCTACTCCTTCAGTTATATCTTCTGCTAAGGAAAGTAGTAATGTCCCCGTTCCTGATCCAAGTTCAAGTACATGTGCCTGAGACTTTAAGTAAGGCTTGATAACATGCAAAAGCATCGCACTATACCTTTGACGTAACCACGAAATGGTGCGGCCGGCAGCTCCTGTTCGCCAAACATCATCCCAAATACGTTCCCATTTGTGATTGGTCGCTGATTTTACGACTGGCGTGTTCATAAGTATACTGTCGATTACTATAACAACGGCTGCTCCACAACTCAAAACGTCCTCAGTAAGTCTTACTCACAAGACTAATCTGTCTGTGACTACACGCACAAACTGCCGCGTTTGTGGCGGGACTATGCTTGTGCCTGTGCTGTCATTGGGAGTACAAAGTATTTCAGATTTCGTTTCTAAGAATAGTCTGACTCCCAGTGCACCTTTGGAACTTATCTTGTGCGATCCGAGTCGAAACGGCTGCGGATTACTTCAGCTTAAACATACTGTAGATCAGCAGTATATGTATCGTAATTACTGGTATCGTTCAGGCGTTAACCAAACTATGCGCGTTGCTCTGGCTGATATTACAAAAAGTGTAGCTGAATTAATTCCCCTAACAAAGAATAGTATCGTGGTGGACACGGGTAGCAATGACAACACATTACTAAATTCATATCAGGTGCGAGATTTAAATAAAGTTGGATTTGAGCCAGCAATAAATCTGATGCCCTATGCGAAGAATACATCAGCAACTATCATCAACGATTTCTTCACGGCAAACTTATTTAAAGATAAGGTAGGTAAAAAAGTAAAGGCTCAGGCTGTAACTAGTATTGCTATGTTTTATGATCTCGAGCAACCTAATGAATTTGTAGCTGATATTAGAGAAATTTTGGCACCGGATGGACTTTGGATAATTCAGATGGCCTATTTACCGGTGATGCTAGCCGATAACATCTTTGATAATATTTGTCATGAACATTTGGAATACTATTCGCTCAGTTCACTTGAATTTCTACTCAAAAGACATGATCTAAAAGTTATTGACGTTGAATTAAACAATGTTAATGGTGGCAGCTATCGAACATTTATTACCCATAAGGGAAGTAAGCTGCCACCTCGTTCCGGTGCATCAGAGCGTCTGGCTCAACTCAGATTTAAAGAAAATGCAATGCATCTGGCAACAACTATTCCCTATCAATTGTTTAGGGATCGTGTCGCCCAGATTAAAAGGCAAGTTGTTGATTTCATCGTTCAAGAAAAATCTACAGGTAAAACTATTTATGTTTATGGGGCATCAACAAAAGGAAATACGCTCTTACAATATTTTAATCTTAACCATAAGGTTATCACTGCTGCCGCGGAGCGTAATCCGGCAAAATGGGGTAAGCGTACGGTATCAACAAACATTCCAATTATCTCTGAAAAAAAGGCTCGAGATGACAATCCAGATTACTTTTTAATACTGCCCTGGCACTTTCTAGCTGAATTCAAAAACCGAGAAAGTCAATATCTGGAAAATGGAGGTAAATTTATAGTTCCCTTGCCAAAGTTTCGCGTTATCGGAGCAGAGTAAAGGCTATTATTTATCGTTGGCACTATTCCAAATAATTTTCCAAGGTAGTAATGCGGATTCGAAGATTCTTTTGAAATTCATTTTTGAGGCACCGAGATGACGATCAGGCCATTTAACCGGATGCTCAACAACCTGCAATCCCTGACGATAAGCTTGATATTTTAGGGCAAATAAAAAACCATATCCTTCCGTTCGTATTGTCTTGAGATTAATGTTTGCCAGGGCTGAAGCTCGCCACATCGTATATCCTGAAGTACAATCTCTAATTGGCAATCGTAAGATTGATCGGACATAAAAATTTGCAAAGCGGCTAAGCAGTCTACGCCAGAGTGGGATGTGCGAAAAATCCTGTAATTTGGCATAGCGAGATCCGATCACAACATCAGCGCCGTTAAATATTAAGCGCATCATAGGCGGGATTTCGGCTGGATCATGAGAGAAATCCGCGTCCATAGTTGTAATAACATCATACTTACCTTGCTCCAAAACCAGCTTGATACCATTAATATAGGATTGCGCGAAACCGGGGTCGCTTGTTCGATGCAAGATCATTATTCCAAAGTGATTTTTTTTCATGGCCGAGACAAGATCGGCTGTTCCATCGGGAGAAGCATCGTCAATTACCAGAATATTCAAATCCCGATCGACCCGGGAGATCGCCTGAAGCATGAGAACGATATTGGGTGCCTCATTAAATGTTGGTATTAAAATGACATTTTTTTTGGATTCAATCATATGATTTAACATGCCATATCTGATCTAAAGTTTTGCCGGACTCTTTTAATCATCGGTTAAATTTTAATTTAGCTCTATGCTTATTTTAGTGATTTAGTTTGAAATTGAATTCTCTTAATAATGCTAGACTCAATCTAATAGAACAACCTATGCTTGATTCGTATGTCCATATCAATCATAAAACTGGCTACTAATTCTGCGACAATAATTGGCGGTATTATGCTGGCCGCTATGGCCATCCATATTAACCTCATTCCGATTCTCAATATTGTCGAAGACGAGAGTGCCTACATGCAGGACGCTTGGCAGGCTAGTGCGAAGGTTCTGCCTTTCCGCGAATTTGGTGCTACAAAAGGCCCAGTTTTTCTATATCTTCTTAAAGGTTGGCAAGTACTGCTCGGACAAACCATTTTTGCCAGTCGCCTGTTTTCTAGTTTATTTCACGTGATGTCGATTCCGCTACTCTACCTAGTGGCTCGTCGCCTCACTAATTCAACAACTGTCGGTATAGTTGCGGCCATATTGTGGGGATTATCGGCCGCACCAGTTAGCTTGACAACAAACGTCATGCATTTTTCCTTAGAATTAACGCTGATACTATTAAGTTTATGGCTGGTGAGCGGAAATCATGTGAGCCGCCGCGACATCATTATTGCAGCGTTTTTCTTCTTTCTAGCTACGCTGACCAGAGCAACGGCGATCTCGGCCTTGCCAATTATTTTAACGGTCTTGATTATTCAGACTAAGTCATGGCGTTCGGTGATAATGTTTTGTCTAGTCGGTGCATTCCTTCTAGCAATGACCATAGCGATCATTTATCCTTTATATGGTTGGCCTAAGACAGCATTCTTTTTTAATGCTGATGCAACACTAATTGCCAATGATCAACGGACGGCTTACACCCAAGAATCGGTTAGTCCTCAACAACAGCTCTTTCGAGGGTTTATTCCTCTATGGTATGAAGGGTTGCCATTGGTGATTCTTGCAATTGGAGGGATCGGTTTAAGCTTTCGGGCAGGCACTTGGTATTTAAAACTGGCGTTTTTGTCTGCACTTATAACTGGTGCCTACTATCTGTATGGCCCCGTATTGAATAATATTGGAGAGTACTGGAGTGGTGATGCTATGAAGATGGTTCGTCAATACGCAAATATTTCTTATCTTGGCCTGTTCGCTATATGTGGGCTAACTTTACTTTCTTATTCTGGTTCAAAGATAAACCAAAAACGTGACTCTACCTCAAAATCGATCAACATACCTATATTAAGATTAGCTATTTGGCTGGGTAGTGTTCTGGTATTTTATCATTATTGGGGCCGTGAGCCAACGCCTTATTATGTCTTAGAAGCAATACCACCCCTAGCTATTGCCGCCGGGATTACGAGTGCTATTTTATTTAAGTCACTTTGGTCCATGCGTTTGCCCGGCACTTTCCCGCTATCAATATTAATGGCAGCGTTTTTGATATTTTCAATAACTTATCCATACCTCGCCATATCGGACAGACAATATCGTGGAACGATTACGACAAGAGCGGCTCTGAAAATGGCCGAGCAAATTAAAAACCTAGTAGCAGAAAATGAAACGATATTTACCGCTCAACCAGTATTTGCCTTCTTAGGACACAGGTCTTTATATGGACTGTATACTCATCCTGGCTGGTACTTGGCCGAGAGAGCCGGTTTTATGCCGGCATCGATTCGCCGCATATATTTTCCAGATCTGCCTGACTTAACTTCTCAAGTAGCACGCGATGTAAATTGGATTGTCGTTGACTGGCGAACAACGGATGTTTATTTTAATCCCGGAGCCAAAGAGACACAGCCTCTGCGAACTCTCCTTGAACAAGACTTTGAGCCAATAGTTACAGTTAGCAACGAACCAAAACAGCCGATCATTCTGTATCACAAAAAAAACTGAGTGATTCCTGGGATGCAAATTGGCGATAACTGAAATCGTGATGATTGCGGCATATTAAAGATCAGTCGTCTTTAGATATTTGACTGGTATTATAAATCCAAGCGTAATCCTCTCCGTTTAATACAACTACATGCTCCGGCTCTTGATGAGAAAATTGAGCTAAAACTTTTGTTTCCCAGCGCTCCTGATCACGGCCAATCATAGTTCGATACAAAACAACATAATCAGCGCCAATATCAGATATGGTCTCCTTAGCTAATCTTTCCGCCGAAGTAACGTGACCTTTAAAACGATAGCTAAACGGCCCTTCATAGTAGGCAGCGACCAGCATCTGCTCGACTTGAGGTTTTGAATTCAAATACTGTGCAGCTAGATCGAGACCTTCCCCCCAACCCATAGTTCGACCAAGGGCAATCGGGCGCCACAGCGGGTTCCGATATGCCAAGGTATAAGGATGAAGTGTTACTACCATCATGACCTGCCAAACAACAAGACAAAAGATAATAAGAAAGAATCCTCTGGCGACGTATGTTCTTCCGCGAAAAGAAGTCAAGCGAGTATAGAGAAAATTTATAGCTGCGGAAATTGAGAGAACTGTGATGACATCAAAAATTAGAAAGTCTGGCAACAAATAGCGGTCTCCTTTTTTAATAGAATACTGAACTGTTAAGAAGAAAACGGCAGCGAAAAGAAAAAGTAATACGACATCGCGACGATAGCGCCACTTAGACCAGACTAGGGTTGGTAATAAAAGTAAACCAAGCCAGTGCAGTGGCGTGGTCCAGATTAGTAGGGCTTGCGGATACCAAAGTGGGCCCAGAGCGTGCACAGTTTGACTATAATGCTCCGTTGCGAAGAATTCTTGAGTGCCCTGAGCCACACGCTCAAAATCAACCACAATCGTTGGCAGTCCAATTATTATCGTGAGAAAAAATATAATAAGCCAAAGCAACCCTGATTTTGTACCTCGTTTGAGTGATAACTGACGAAAAATCAAGAACCAAGTAAATATGGCTATTGTATAGGGAAAAATTATAACACCAACGATCTTGGAAAGTACGGCTAGCCCGCCGCTAACAGCCGATATGGCCAGCTGCCACTGTTTTCTATCGCGCCACCACAGCAGTAAGGCGACAATAGAAAGGAGCAGAAAAATACTCAGCAAGGCATCCATGGCCAGAACGCGAGAGTGGGCGATAAAGATGGGATTAATTGCCAAAAGAAAGCCGATACTACCACCAAGACCACGCCCCCATAGTTGCATCATGAGAGTAGTGGTAGCTGTCAGGAGGAAAGATATGGCGATCGCAGCGGGCAGACGACGGACGGCCCATGAATATTCAATAACTGGTGACGCCAGCCACATAGTGGTAACTCCCGGGTGTGGCTGTTGATAAAGGCGCGACAGATCACCTGACTTAAGTCCAAGCACAAATTCCTGCGTATTAAGAAGCCATCGAGGTTCATCCGGGGACAAAAAAGCACCCAGCTGCATGGTCCTAGGTGCCAATGCTACTAGAAAGATACCTACCAAGACTATCAGTGTGCTTCGATTCATAATGTCGACAATGTAGCATGAATCAGTCAGAATAATCTTCATGCGACAATCACCGATGGATGTAAGTCAGACATATGCAAAATACTTATCCCAGCATTTTGGTGGTGCTCGTGAAGGGGATACCGAGTTTAGCATTCAGGAACGTTATTTTCGCCGGAATTATTTACCGCATTTGCCAACAAATCGAGATGCTCGCATTGTCGATTTGGGTAGCGGTCTGGGTCATTTTCTTTATTTTTTGAGGCGGTCTGGCTATAAGAATATACTTGGCGTGGACGTGGGTAGTGAGGTCATTGCTTTTTGTCAGAGGAAAGAATTACCTGTACTCAAGTCAGAAATAACTGCTTATCTGGAAAATCTCACGGCCCCGGTCGATGCATTCATTCTAAATGACGTCTTAGAACATCAGGTTAAGCCAACTATGTGGCACATGCTTGAGTTGATCAGAACCAACCTGAAACCTGGCGGCGTCTTTCTGGTTAAAGTGCCGAATATGGGTAATCCTCTGCTGGGTAATGATGGTAGGTATATTGATATCACCCATGAGGTTGGCTTCGACCAGCATAGTTTGAAGCAAACTCTACTCATGGCCGATTTTGACAAAGTTAAAATTTATGGAACCGATATTTACGTTACGCCTAACATCCTGTTGAATGTAACAGCTCGAGTAGCGGCGGCGTTATTGAATAAGTTATGGTACTTGATATTCAAATTGTACGGACGCACCGATACGACAATTTTTACCAAAAACATTTTAGGAGTTGGGCGTCGAGCTTAAAATAACCTAACGGGCTGCTTGCCGGCTGGCCTGTTCGTAAGCTTTAACGAGACGCTCAGCAACACCATCCCAAGAATAGTAGGCCACGGCTTTACGCCTCACTTCTTCTGCTAAACGAGAACGAGTTTGATCGTCCCCTAGTAGTGAGATGATGGCTTGAGCCAAGCCGTCGACGTCATCAAGATTATGCACATAAACACCAAGGTCTCCTAAAATGTCACGGTTGACGACAGTGTCAAAAGCAACAGTGGGTAAACCAGATGCCATATAATTATATATTTTTCCGTTTGCCTCAGTTTGTGACCGTTTGGGAGCCACAGCTATATCGCCAAGAGTTAAATAACGTGGCGCATCTTCATAAGGAATTTTTCCGGTTATTTTTACATCATTCTCTAACCCCATAGTTAGGACTTGCTTCCGATAAAATTCTTCATTCGGATATCCCATAAGTAATAGAAATGTTTTCGGCACTGCTACTATGATCTTGGGAAAAGCCTCGAGTAAAATATCTACACCCTTATGCGGACTCAAGCCTCCTAAGTAGACTATAACTTTTCTGTCAGCTGGAATATTAAGACTTTGCACCAGGAGCTTATCTCGATTGCCCGGATGAAAAACACTGGTATTTACTCCGTCAAAAGCCATAATGATGCGGGATTTTTGCACTAAAAACTTATGGGAAAGCTCCCGCTGCATTTCTGTAGATTGCGCGACTATGGCGTCCGCCATATGATCAATCCAGTATTCTAGACGATACCAAGCTTGACGTAAGATCATTGGTCTGACTAGTAAAAAACGATGAGCTATAAGCTCACCGGTTAGACTGCCTTGCATATCAAAGATAAGTGGAATTGACAAAATCTTTGACAACAGCCAACCGATCACAGCGCCTTCATGAAGATGGGCATGAATTACATCCGGTCGAAAACGCAGGGCGGCTCTCCAGGCGGTTATTAGCAACAATGGATCAACGTAAAACTTATGCCATGATGGCCCGGGCCCACGTTTATGATACCAAGGAATCGTTAAAGTTCGTGTCACTGATAGTCCTGGTAAGTCTCGTCCCAAGTGGTAGGTAACAATTTCAACTAATAACCCTCGACGCTGCAAAGCGTAGGCCTGCTCCGCAATGTGCATGTGACAACCTCGGTCAGAAAAAAAAGGAGTCGGAGCTATCATCAGAACGCGTTTCATTTTAGATTGCATATCTTTTAGATTGCGGTGCTTAATAACGACACGTCAACTGAAAAAAGAGAAATACAAATAATTATGTAACGCGATGGGTCTAGTCAAAGGGTAATTTTCCTTTGACACTGACCGTTTTATTAGCATACTAAATGATATTTAATTGGCGGCCATCACTGGTTATGATCGTCTGTACGTGTTAGGTGCACCAAACTACACTAAATCTGTGACTGCCTACCAAATTGATAGCATAATCATAATTTTATTGATTATCTTTGCCCTGCTGGTACGTGCCCCGATAGCCTTCGAACGTCGTATTATGCCTGCTGGCGATGCCTTTAATTTCCAACATATTGCCAAAAACTTGGGCTATCTTTCATATCCACCTCATGAGAAACGCTTGCCAATGTACGGTATTCTAATACTAATCTCGCGATTATTCCCAATTGAATATATACCAATGAGCGTAATAATAAGTCTAACTGCCTCGGCCATTAGCGTTGGAACGCTTTATGCACTGGGTAGGCGCTTAAAAATTTATCGAGCCGCTCTACTTCTATTCCTAGGCTTGTCACTTTTTGATCCGCTACTAATGCTGAATGCCATTCGGCCATTAGCTGATAGTACCTTCGTTTTTTTCATGGTACTCACAGTGTACTGTGTCACAATAGTTATTTTGAAACCGAAATCGTCCCGACGTCAGTTGTTCTGGCTTGGTGTTGTAACTACTTGCCTCATATTCACACGTTACGAAGGATTAATTGTGGCCAGCCTTTTATGGCCGCTTTTGTGGATCAGGCTTTCATGGCGACAAGTTTTGAGAGCGTCGGTGATTCCAGTAGCAGCAATCATTGCCTGGATACCAGCGCATCTTGCAATTCACGGTTCAATCACTAATTTGCCATATGTGGCAGATGCAATCTCCGCTGATGGAGGCTTTGGTGAGATTAAACAAATCCCGATCAATGGTTTACTAATGCTCAATGGTGCCGGTTTCAGCAAAGCTTGGTCAATCCCCAACTTTGAGATCAGTCAAAATCCGCAATCAGGTGCGGCAAACCGAATATTATTATCAACGACTTGGTGGCTCAGCATCTTGGCGATCCTTGGAGTGCCTTGGATAATCATAAGAAACGGAAAAGCTGGTTTACCGATTATTATCGCTGGTACTGGATACACATTACTACTGTCATGGTGGTGGGTATATAGTCGCTACGTCGCTCCCTTATCTGCAGTATATTATTTTACTGCAGCCGCGGGCTTTAGCGCTTTACTGTCCGGGACATATCGATTATATATTCAATCGAAAAGTTGGATTTGGCCGAAGGCCTTAGCCGTAACATTGCTGACTGCGGCGATTTGGATAGTGAGCTCGGAAAGCCAGACCCTTATGCGACAAGCAACCGGACGTGCGTGGGAAGAGAATTATCGTGGCTATGCTTTGTATCGATCGATAGTTTCTTTAGCACATGAGTCTAAACCTGTTGCTTTAACGACTGATCAAGCTGTTGCAACTCTTTATTTTGGAACAATAGAGTCCGGTACAGAGCTAGGCAATCAGCAGCTGGGTTTTTACTTAAATACGTATCCAGCTGCGGACCCCGAAGATCTAATTGACCTGTTACGCCAGTACAAGATTGTCTATTTAATTGAGACACCTGATGATCCCCGTATTCTTGAGATAGTCCGCCGGTTGACAGTCGACAATACGATTGTGAAGACAGAGGTAAAAAAAGAAAGAGTTTGGGACACTGGCGTTCTTGAAATTGTGCCTGTTCACACATTGCGTTGGCTTTAAGACTCCCTTATACAAGAGAGAGACTATGAATATATTGATAACTGGTATTGAGGGATTTACGGGCAGTCACTTGGCTGAACTATTACTATCTGAACACTCTGAATATCGAATTCATGGTACGCGAAAGCCTAAGGCGTCACTTCAGAACATTCAGCATATTAAAGATCAGATTCAACTTCATGAGGTTGATATTACCGATGAATCGTCTGTATTTTCCCTGCTTGAGATGGTTAGGCCAAGCGTCATTTGGCATTTAGCTGCGCAAAGTTATGTGCGAACGTCATGGGAATCACCGCAAGCCACCCTTATAACAAATATACTCGGGCAAGCTAATATTCTCGAAACACTGCGTCAGTTAAAAACCATAACCTACAACCCCGTAATTATTATCCCGGGGTCGTCTGAGGAATATGGCTTAAGCAAACGACACAAGTTGCCGATTCAGGAAAGTGCCGAGTTGCTACCCGGCTCCCCCTACGCAGTTTCAAAGATTGGTCAGGATTATCTTGGGTTTCAATACTGGCACACCTACCAACTAAATATAATTAGATTACGGGTCTTCAATCATACGGGACCGCGTCGACCAACAGCCTTTGGTGACAGCCACTTGGCCCATACCATAGCCTTAATTGAACAGGGTCTGGTACCAGCAAAAGTGACATATAGGGATTTATCTGCCGTCCGCGATTTTACAGACGTACGTGATATTGCTCGGGCCTATGTGGCAGCAGTTGAGTTTTGTCAGCCAGGAGAAGTTTATAACGTTTGCTCAGGTCGGGGCACTAAAATTAAAGAAATATATGAGACGATGTTAGTCAGATCAGAAATATCTCCGATTGAATTGAAACTGGATCCGGCCGGACCCCGCCCAACTGATGGTGGTATTATCATTGGGGACAACACTAAGTTTCGTCTCGCTACTGGTTGGCAGCCAAAAATATCTTTTCTTAATAAAACTATTCCTGATCTTATGTCCTATTGGCGTGAGCATGTAACCCATGAAACTATCAATTCTAATTCCCGTATACAACGATAGGGATTTTATAGAGCAAGCCGTGAATCAGATTCAGGCTGTAAAATATCCTATCCCTTATGAAATAATAGCCGTCGATGATTTTTCTACTGACGGTAGTCGGGAAATCTTACAGCGTTTAAAAAACGTAAAAGTTATTTTGCATGATCATAATACTGGCAAGGGTGGAGCAATTAAGACTGGTTTACGTTATGTCAGCGGCGACATTATCGTCGTTCAGGATGATGATTGCGAATACGACCCTACAGTGATTCCAAGTCTGATAAGCCCCATCTTACGCGGCGAGACAAGTGTCGTTTATGGTTCCCGTTTTTTGCAGCAAAACCAATTATACTTTATTCAGCGTCTAGAGAATAAAGCTATGACAATACTAACGAACATTCTACTTGGGCAACGATTAACAGATGTTGAAACCGGTCACAAAGTGTTTACAAAAGAAGTTGTAAAAGTTTTACACCTTGAGAAAACTGGCTTTGAGTTCGATATGGAAATCACGCTTCAGATTTTGGATCACAGATTCAAGATTAAGGAGTTGCCTACAAATTATCGCGCTCGTACGCATGCTGAGGGTAAAAAAATAACATACCGCGATGGCTTTAAGTCCTTGGCCATGTTGTTTGCCTACCGACTACGAGGACGCCGTTTTGCACGCCATAAATGACTGCCTCTAATCCGTCTCAGTCTAATCGACTGATCGTCATAGCACTATTTCTCTTGGCTGTATTTAGTCCTCGGCTCTTTCAACTAGGATCAATTCTAACTGTCGATGAACCCTTGTGGCAAAACCGTGGTGCCAGCTTTATGCAAGCTTTTTCAACCGGCCAGTTTGATAAAACTCTCGTGGCTGGTCAGCCTGGCGTGACAACAGCCTGGCTAATCGGATTAAGTAATCGGTGGCACTCCTTAGCCGCAGATCAAGCAGCAGTGGCTGTCGCAACCAGTATTTTGATATTAATAATAACTTATTTTCTAACAAGGCTGTGGGGCAGCCGCTGGGGTTTGACAGCCGGTTTCTTCCTGGCTCTTGACCCCTTTCTTATAGCTCACAGTCGCTTGGCGCATACTGATGCCCTGCTTGCCCTTTTTTATCTGGCAAGTCTAGTTGCCTTATTGGCAGCCCTAGAACCGTTGCATCACAAAGAACCCTTGAATAAACATTATCTGGCTGCCAGTGCTATCCTGGCCGCCGGGAGCCTGCTTACAAAAATGTTTGCCATTATACTCATACCTACTGCTCTGGTTATTCTCACGGTCACTTTCTTACAACTTCGTTTTTCCTGGCGATCTGGCATCAACATGATACTGCTCTGGATCGCAATAATAATCTTAGCTACGTATATTTTATGGCCAGCCCTTTGGCTGGGAGCAGATAGCGTGTATAACTACGTTTCAGAAAGACTTACTCTGCATGCCCAGGGTACACGCAGCCTAGAGACAACTTCTCGCTGGTGGTATTACGCCCGTGATGGATTATTCCGACTTACACCGATCACTACCATTCTTGTGCCTTTCGGTCTTATTGGCTTGGGTCTGCGACGATATAAAAAAATGGGCCGAACCGTATTTTGGCTTTTACTAGCCGGCATTGTCTATGCGATCATTCTAAGCTTCAGTTCCGATAAAAGTGACCGGTATATACTGCTCACCCTACTCACATTTATTTTAACAGGCGTATTCGGCTTGCGAATAATAATTCATTGGCTCGCCAATAGTTTATATGTGTCGAGAATGGTAGGCTACCTGATTACGCTGATATTAATAATGTGGTTAGCCGCTGATGATGTTAGGCTCCATCCATATTATTTAGCTCAATATAACAAACTGTACCCAATAGAATCCGATCATAAGCTTGGCTGGGGCGAGGGTTTAGAAAGTGCCGCCGCTTGGATTTCTGAGCAAGCGCCACAGGCTAAAGTACATAGTTACTATAACCGTGTCTTTGCTTATTTCTATGCCGGTCCTTCTGATTCACTATCGTATACTGATAATAATTCGGCTGATTATATTATTTTGTACCGCTCCATGTTTGAGCGCGGCCCTGGAGCTGCCGAAACTGAAATGATGGCCAGTTATCTTGGCCCGGGAAAACCAAAACCGGAACATCTTATTAAAATTAACGGACTACCTTATGTTTGGATCTTCAAAGTCAATAAGTTATGAAAACAGCACAAAATGAGTCGTGGCAGCTACGTGTTTTTGCAGTCAGTGTGAGGAAAAAAGAAAAATGGTTGTGGGCAAAACCCAAGGTGCTTCAAGCTCTACAAAAGAAAGCTAAGGATTGTCCTTGTTTGGATATTGGTAGTGGTGTTGGTACGCTTAGTGTTCTTCTGGAGCGTCTTGGTGGTACTTGGGAATTTACTGAAACAGATGCCGCGGCGGCGGCCGAGACGAGAAAGATTGTTCATGGCTTGGTCCATGAAATTGATATATATAATCCCTTACTGTCGCGGAGTTCTTTTAAAATCGTGACCATCTTCGACGTCATAGAGCACGTTCAAGATCCGGCCTCTTTTATGCGTCGGGTGTCCGAATTACTTACCCCAGATGGTGTTGTGATCTTAACCACACCAGCTGATGATGGTCGGCCATATTTCTGGAGACACTTTGCAGAAAATGTATTCGGTATTGATAAAGCTGCTCATGGTCACGTTGTTGAGGGATTTTCAAAGTCCACCCTACAAAAATTAACTGACTCAGCCGGACTAATAGTAAAGGATTTTGACCTATTTTCTTTCTTTTTTACCGAGATGGTTGAATTGGCTTACAACGGATTTTATATTTTAAAAAATCGTAGCCAACAGAAAACAGCGGGTTACAATTTAGCGCTTTCACCAGCTTCTGAAGGTGATGTTAATGGAAACCGTCAGCTGCTGGGGTATCTGCGTATCGTCTATCCTCTCTTAAGACTAATCTCACGGCTCGATCATTTTTTCCGGCTAAAACGTGGCTATGAATGGGGGCTAGTAGCTCACAAAATTAAGTCCAGCAATGAATAATATTTACATCTTTTTATATAAACGCATCGGTTCCTCCGTACGACCATCACTTAGTTCGCCAAGTAATAAAAAATTATTCTTTAGGATTTCTTGACGTTCGGGGTATTGATCAAAATATACCTCTTGAGTCCGATCATCAGTCAAAACAAACTGGACTGTAGTTTCGAGATATGACGTGAGAGCAAGAGGTTCCATAAAATAAATCGACCGCAGCGATGATGATACTTCACCTACCCGCTCACTTAAATACCAGCCTGGATGGGAGTAACCTAGAACAATCGGACGATAAGCCTCGGCAGTTATAAGTGGCTGTGCGGTAAAGACAGCCTGACCAGGTTCGACATGTTTTCTTACCAAAGTGGAAACAGCCTGGAGGGAAGTTATATCAATGGTACCGGTGTGAGGATATGAAGCGGCCAGCCAATAACCTTGATAGATTGACATGGCTAGCAAACCACATAGTCCAGCTGTTATAAACCTCTTGGTCCTATGAAATGTAAGAGACTGAAATATTTCAGCTACTTGAGCACTGACCCAAGCAGAGAGTAACGCAAGTGGCGGTAAAAATTCAATCAAATAATTTTGACGAAAATTCTGCCAAAAGTAGTATAGACCTGTCAGCAAGACCAGCCAGGCAACTAATAAAAGCAGGGCACGCCAATTTTGGACCAGCTTCAAGTCAAAAGACAGTTTGGTAAACCATGATTTTACCTGGATTGTCTTTTCAGGTTTAGGCCGATTGGGATTTTTCCCTTGAAAACTAAATAATGTCCACAGTATTGGCAACCCGAATACAATAATTACCATGCTCGCCGTAGTAACAGGGAAGGATTTCGGTAATAGGAATTGCATATCGCGCAGATGCAAGAACACATTGATGAGCACAATAAGCCACACGACTAGTCCAACTATTCTTAACTTCTTACCTAATTTCCGCAGTATAATAGGGGGAACCATCACAAGCGCAGCCATAAACCACGGGGCGCTCCGCCAGAGTGTTCTAGTGTCACTTGTCAGCTGGCGAATGATTGGTTCGCGAGTCTCACTGGCTGTTGATGATCTTTGCCCAGAAATTATAAAGGCTTCTAAATTAAACATGATAGCGGTTCGTTCAATGCCAATTGCATTGACACTGATCGCAAAAATAATTAGGAGTAATAGAAAATATGTTGCAAGATATGTAATAAGGGCCTTTATGCGATGTCGGCCATACAAAATAATGGCGATTGTCCCAGTAATAACAAGGACAAGGCTGCTGCTTCGAACAAGATAACCACCGGCAAGTAATAATGCCCCAAAAATCAGCATGCCAAGATGATCACCTTTGACTCCTCTTAAGACTAAAATGAGGCCAGCCAGCACAACAACGGTGCTCATGCTTTGCAGGAGCATAGGTGTGGTCAATGAAACTGCTGCCGGAAGTACAGACATCGCAAAGGCGGCGATATAATACCAGCCTTTTAAATCAATGATGCGCCCAAAAATAGCCGTTAAGTAAACAGCCAATGCCCAGATGAAAGCTGAAAGAAGTCGACCGGTAAACAAGTCATAACCAAATAATTTTTGCCACGATGCCAGTAGACCAATAAAAAGTGGTCCTTTCGTTAAATAATCTCGAAAGGGCAAGAATGTCAGCTGCGCCTGTTGGGCATCCTGAAGATATGCTCCCTCATCTGTAACAGCTGGCAGTCTCTGCGCCAAGAAAATATGAATGACAAATGTTGCTAATATCAATATGAGAAGCCAGGAAACACGATGGTGTGGTTTTCTCAATGCGCTGTAGTAGGTTGCGACTAGACTTGCCACCACTGTGCCGACAATGGCTGATCGCCATTCCCAGAATGGTGTTACCGCCAATAATTGCTCAAACAAGTGTGCTCCACGATATTTCCTTTGGATTAGAGTAAAACCAAAGTTACCAGTTAATTGAGTATCCTTAATGTACGAATTACCATGATTATAGGCTGTTTCATCATGTTCCAAATAGACCCAAGACGTTTTATCGAAATTGTTTGGAGCTTCTAGAATCCACACATATTTAGTCCCGCCATTCAACATTTTACTAAAGTCAAATCTGGCCTGACCACCTGTGAAAGAAAATAAGGTGCTTGTTATAAGATCTGGACCTTTCAGTTCCGTACGAACGTGCAGTATAAGTGGTCCATCAATATTCGGTTCTCTCTCAATTGGAATTACAATTGCTTGCAATTTATGGGGAGAAATAAATTCTTGGGCTACCGTCCTCGTACTGCCAAAACCAACGCGGGCTTCATCGTTGTAAGGAGCCAGTATTTCTCGTTCCATATAGACCGGTGATAAAAAATAAGCCGTACCTAAAACGAAACAAATGAGAGTTGGCCAAAAATAAGGCAGCTTTGCCCAACGCAATATGTATTTCCACCAAGCGTTCCCTAAAGTTTGCATACAAATACGCTACCACAGCCTGCAGAAGCTTAGCTGGTTAAGACTTGTGATCTGTTAGCAAGTAAGCCAACAGACACTCATCTGATCAGTAGCACTATACTTATTTTATTGGTTTAAGTAATTGAAATCCTGTCGCCACTGAACCATAGCGCGCAAATACACCCCACTCATTGAGAAGTTCTTCAAATTGACGAATCACGGGCAATATCCAGCCTGGTAATAGTTGATAGGCCGCGAGGTAATACGGCGGCAAACCAAATACTGCTCCTTTGGATTTCTTAACCTGAAAGCCAACTTGTGTAAAATCACGTACAAGTTTGGCGTATCCAAAGCGATAGTGGACCCGCTTAAAAGCAGTCAGGGGTAACTTACGATGTTCCCTTTCGGCTGCCCAATAAGCTTTTTTATCAAACTGAGCCGTATCTTCAACGTGAATATCCCGCTTAATTAACTGGATAAGCTTCATGGCCAAATCTGAAAGTGTTAGCGCTGTCGGTGTAGTAAACGCGACCGTGCCACCAGGTTTTAAGACTCGCCACATTTCACGTAAGCCTTCGATTGGCCGAACTAGATGCTCATAAGTTTCAGTACACATTATTAAATCGAAGGAATTGCTGGTAAATGGGAGATAATGACCATCAGCCACCCTATATTTTGTATTGGAGTAGCCGAGCCGCTGAGATAAGTTTTCCGCAAACTTTAGAGCAGTCGGCGTAACGTCAGTCCCTGTATAAAATCTAACATAAGGGGCAAGGGAATTCGCCACGATGCCGGCAGCTGTGCCTATTTCAAGAACTTCTGCATTTTTAATATTTAGTGGGAGCATGTCGAAAAGAATTTCCAGTCGGCGCGTAAACACATACCGATAACCTGGATTATCCGTAAAAAAACCAAGAAATCCTGTTTCTAATTCCCAATCTAATAATTCAGCCCGAAGCTCATATAAGGCATTAATTTCAGGCTGTGAAATCGTCTCAATTGATAAGTCAGGCTCATTGACAGTAGCCCATTCCGTTTTGATCATTGAGCTCATGGCTGGCTTCGCTCTCAAACCAAACTCCGTTTGCATTTTTTTGACTTCCTTACTTAACCGAGACAGCGCCTCCAAAACACGCTCTTGTCCGGAAATCTTATTATCAGCCGGTCGAGAAATTTTAGAAGCTGTCCCGATTTTCATTTGAGCGTTAGTATTCACGAGTTGAGCAGATAATGATAAAAATCATCCCATGACCCTACCTCGTTTTGGACGAACGCGCAACCAGAATCTGCTATCCTGGACATTTATACTTGGTAGCTTTTTATCGACTATACTGTTGCTAAATTCTCCAAGGCTTCCTGAGTGGGGGGAGCGCCACGAACCTCACGAACAGCCTAGGGATCTAATTTTGACATCTGGGATGAGTATCGGCCAGACATTTATTTGGGAATATCCTCCTTTATTATTTATTAGCGTTACACTGTATCTTGGCTAGCTCAAGAGGGCCTAGCTCTACCGGCCGCCGATGGCTCAATTCATCTCGTTATACCTAATCAACACAGCCAAACTATTACTCTAGTGTATTCATCGGCAACTAAGAGAGCCCAACAAATAATTATTATCTGGTTATTTATTGTAGCAGGACTACTTATTCGTGCCGTTACTAAACCACGCGTGGTAATCTAGGGTTATGTATCTAACAAGAATTCAGCTTGAGTATGCGGCAGCGACAACGATCTTCGGCTTACTTCTTTTATTTCTTATTCCCAGTATTATTTCCTCTAGAATTGCCGTTCGCGATGATCTTCGCCGTCAGGATATTACAGACTTAAAACATGCCCTTGAATTATATAACAATGAATTTGATAACTACGGGACACCGCCTTTAAGTGAAATATGTACCAGCACTGATGATCAAACTAGCTGGCTTTTTGGTAACAACTCGCCACTGCTGAAGGGCCAGCATATAAACGCTATTCCTCACGATACCCGTGAAAGATCAGGACGCGCCTATGTCTATTGTGCAACTGATGTTACCGCAGGTAATGTCTCTGGTTATTACCTGGAAGCGCAACTAGAAGCGCAATATACGGATGAACGGATGTTTGATGAGGACGAGAAAAGAAAATTTTATTATCGTATTTTACACGACGGCGAACGAGTCTTGTATCGAGTATGCGGTGGCAGCGAATTACAATGCCAAGAATAAAATCATACTTAACGGGCAATGGGTGGGGCCTCATGATGCTAGTACTAACATGGTTTATTTTTTTTAGCCGTGTTTTAATCGGCAGTCAAGCCTATTGGCTTGATGACCTCAAGGCTATTTACTACCCCCTGGAAGTAGTTTATGCCCAAAGTCAACAGGCTCTTCAACTGCCAGTCTGGAGTAATTATTTCGGATTTGGACAACCACTTATTGCCTGGGGACAACTTGGTTTTTTCACACCAGTGCATGTCGTGCTTCGTGCCTTACAGATAGCTCCATTTGATGTTTTGCAGATCTCTATAGTGACTTACTTCGCGCTCGGCTTATTGGGCATGTTTGTTTTCTTGCGCCACTGGAGGCTGCCACAACTGCCGGCCGCTTTGGGGGCTATTATATTCGTTTTTTCTGGTTTCAATATTGGTCATTTAAACCATGTCAACTTCTATACCGCAACAATGATTTTGCCGTGGCTCCTTTATAACATTCAGATTTTTCTAGAGAGACCCACGATCCGCCGGGCCGTTGTCATGAGTCTACTGGTAGCCACGATGGCCTTATCAGCTCAACCACAGATAGTACTTTACAACCTATTGCTGGCGGCTATTATCGGTTCAGTTTCATTCATTGGCCAATCTTTCAATCGCGGAAAATCCGCCTTGAGGCAGAACAAGACATTGACGACTGTTGTCCATTGGATTTTAAACGGATATAACTTTCGTGTCTTGTCTCTAGTTTTATTAGCAGCGCTCATTGCTTTGGCAACAGCGTCTTTTGCTGTTTTGCCACTGTATGAATTTTTACCGTTTACCGAACGAAGCGACGTTCTGCCTGAATCAGAACTGTTTGATTTCAGTTACCCCCCCAGCCACGCCATTACGCTGGTCCTGCCCTACTTTTTTGGTGATCATGATAACTACTGGGGTGCTAAAGGTTTTCAAGAGCTGGCCGCATTTGTTGGCGTTCTTCCTTTGTTTTTGGCGGGGGCAGCCCTGGCCTCATGGCGAATTAGAAGACCACTGAGGATTGCGGCTTTATTTCTCGTTGTTATAGGTATCCTGTTTGCTCTTGGAGTTAATTCGCCCATCTATCGCTATTTAGTAGCAGAAAAAATTATAACATCGGTTGCCAATCCGGGACGATTTGTCTTTTTCTTTAATGTTGGCATTGCCTTATTAGCCAGTCTTGGTCTAAGTGATCTTTTCAGTGACAAGCGAAAGTCAAGGTGGCATCTGTTAAGAATTTTTCTAACAGGCTTGGCCTTGCCTGCTTTACTTTTTTTGCCATTTTTTCTCAGCAAAACGGATGCACGGATCGCTATTCAATGGTTACGAATTATTCAGTCTATTGACTTAAGCTGGCTCCTGGCTATAGTCGGTGCCTTAGTTATTCCGTTCTTGATAATATTTATTAGTTTCCGTCTTTATAGGCTTGGCGAAGTTGTTGTTTTGCTCGTCACCGCCGTGACCCTACTACACCTTGGTTGGAATTATAATCCTCTGACACCTCGACCGGTTCAACTCGATTCTCCGTTCTTGTCACTTCTCCGCCAGGCCAACCAAGAATCAGAATTACCACCACGGTTATACAGTCGTCCGGAGCTACTAACGGATATCCCTCGTCTCGAATTTGCCCGCTCACCATTTATTGCACCGGATCTGAGTATCTATCAACCAGTTGAAATCAAGACTAATCCCGCCTGTTTTACGATTCCAGCTGAAACAGATTCCACAAAGTCCGAGGCCATTACAGTCGGGTTGCACAAGGCAATATCTGAGCCAGCTATAGACTCACATAATATTACAGCCTCAGATATCTTAGTGGACCAGAAGCTATCATTGTGTTTTGATAGCGGCGAGCCAATTGATGACGACGGACAATACGTTTTATCTTTCACCAGTAGTCAAAAGACAGCTATCTCGTTAGCTCTGACCAAGATTCCTGGTCAATTATCTGCTTACATTGTCAGAGTTGATCAGCCTAGTCCAGTGGAATTAGTCCGATCTCAAAAAGAGTTACGAGTAACTGTCCTGCCTACTCAAGAAAAGACCGACATTGACGCCGATGTGATACTGCTGGAGAGACATTTGCAAGCCACGGCCGAAGCCAGCAGTGCTCGCTGGATTAGTGCCTTAGCCATACGCACCTATCGAGATTTCATTGAAACTTTTTTTGCTAATGATCGTGAGCCTTACGATGGTGATTCTAAACACGTTCTTGAAAGCCGGCGGCAATTATTTAATATCGCCGGGGTGACGCATCTGGCTCAGGTAATTTCGCCGGGAATTGAGGATCTTATGCCAGATGCGGGTTTCGTACCGATAGGTGAATATGCATCAGATCAACGAATATTCCGTTTTTACAAAAATCCTGCAGCGTATCCAAAGGCTTTTTTACAGCGTGATTTTAAGTTCAAACCGGCTCCTGACCATGTTTTAGCGGCATTACAAGATGACCAGTTTGACCCTAGCCAAATCGCCTTAATTGGAGGAACAAGACTGCCAGATGTTGTTGAGCGCCTTGAGGGAAAACCAGCTCAAGGAACAGCTAGGATTACATTCTATTCAAATACACAAGTTGATGTTGATGTTGAGACCGACGACGTAGCCTGGCTCATCGTGACCGATGCTACAACCCCCCAGTGGGTTACTTATATTGATGACCAACCAGCACCATATTTTACCGACCTCAGTATCTTTAAAGCTGCTCTAGTGCCTTCCGGAAAACACGTGGTTTCATTCCGTTACGAATCATCAGCAATCACTCAAGCCAAGTTTTTAACCGTAAGCGCACTAATAATATGTCTCTTGCTAGTACTGCCTTGGCGATGGCTTTACCGAAAAATAATTATCTCTTCTTAAAGGCCACAATGCCGTAGTTATCAAAAGATAAAATATAGTCGGAATTTAAACGCAATTCTTTAATGGCCGTTTTCATTTCAGCATTGTGATAGGGCCAGGTATTCCCCTCATCACTCAAAACGATCCAATCGACAGAAGTTTCCAGTCCATCTGGAAAATTATATATTTTTTCCCGCGAAGATAGAGCTGGCACTAAGCCGCTGGCCGCCGACACACTAGCCTCTTCGGGAATGATCCGGCGCATAACATCAAGTGCGGCGCGAGCCGGGCGCGGTAAAGACTTAAGCTCAATAAAATCCCGATCATAAAGCCTGTGAATAGGCAGATCAATATCACGCAATGACACGGTGTATGTACCAAAAAATATCAAGGCTGCTACTGCTGTAGATATAATAAAAGAGGACCAGACCGGCTGTTGCCTCATAACTTTTTGCCAGAGATGTTTGACTGACCTTTGTAATAATACAGTTGTTAGAATTGAACCGTAAGACAGTAGGGACACAAGGCTGGCTCCATAGTGAAACTGCGTCATGTGCCGCTGCTCTTCGCCACTTAAAAATCGAGCGAGGAAGTTTGGCAAGATTGTTAAATAGGTAAACGGAGTGATTAAGGGTATAAAACCAAATGATTGAAACAGGTTTCTGATCGTGCTGACTTTGGCGGAAGTGTCAAACATGTTTTGGATAACCGTAATTGGATTACCTGCAATCCAATAAAGGATGGCTAATGGCGTACGCGCGCTATCAGGAATATCAAAATAGGCCAGCGCTGTATTATCTGGTTGCCAGAGAGGCATAAGATAATACACCACCCCAATGAAGTATGCTCCCGCCAAGATAATGGTCACAAGCCCCACAGTTTTAACACTATCCCAAGTTATTCCTGTCCATCGTTTAGCAAATGGTATACTTGGTCGGAATAACACTAGATAAACTCCGATCATGACATAGAAGGTTGCGGCATCTTCACGCGTTAGGAGTCCTAATATGAATACTAACCAATAAAGCAGCCATTTTCTGAAATGAAGAGCATATAAACTCCAAGCTAAAATAGCAGCTGTTAAGACATTGGGATGAAAATCAAAATTTAAAGCGTACTGAACACCAAAAAATAAAAGATAGGAGAATAGAATAACATATGAAAATATATAGTTCCTGATCGTTTTCTGGGCAATGCTATATAATGCCCAAGCCGATGTAGTAATAGCTAACACCTGGAGAGCAATGACAGTCAGATAGCTTGGAAAAAGGTAATACACCGGGGTCAACAAGATAACAATGAAGTGAGCATGATCACCCCAGGCGATCTGATTTTTAAGACTGTTAAACGGTGGAAAGCTATGGCCTGATGACAAATTATAGAGAAGCTGATTATAAGTCCCGAGATCGACACCGTTTCTTAAGTGCAATTCATTGTAAAAACCAAGCCAGATGTAAATGTAGGTGAAAACAGCTATCACGAGCCACGGCAAAACCCAAATAAGAATTCGTAAGAATCGTTCTGTGAAACTCCTTATTGAACTTTCTTGTCCAACAGCCGGCCAACTTCTTAGTTTTAACATAAGTACACGCCATCCGCTGATAGTTGTCATGTCATTATTGTATGACGCCACGGCAAGAAGGTTAAGCTAAAAGTAGTCAAAGAGATAGTAGGTTTGCTCGATTATTATATTGCCCACCGGTTATACCATAATTGCCAAGTGAGTAACGTCCATAATTTTTTTCGATGGTCCACTCTGCCCGTGTGATGTTCAGCTAACAATCGTCTGACATATGCTGGTTGCAAAATATTTTGCTTTTTTATAACTTCCTCACTGAGAATGCTCTCAGCCCATTCATACAGCGGGCCTTTGAGCCAGTAGCCAAGTGGAATACCGAAACCCTTTTTGGGTCGTCTAATTATTACCTCAGAAATTCTATTCTGCATCAATTTTTTTAGAATGTATTTATCACGTTTCCATCTATCGGGAAGACGCAGAGCAAATTCGGCTAGATCAAGATCTAAAAAAGGCGTTCTGGCCTCGACACTATTAAACATGGTAGCGCGATCAAGCTTTACTAAAATATCGTTATGTAAATAATGCCTAATGGTGAGTAATGATACCTGATCACTTATCGATAAATTATTTATTTTGAGAGCAACCTCATCGACATCAGTAAATACTTCGGAAACGTAAGACTGTAAATTTGGAGTTAAGAGATGCTTTAATTCCACGTCAGTAAAAGAGCCTAGCCAGACTTGGTTACGCCTACCCAGACTATATGGTAGCCCAGATGCAAACTTTTTTACTTTGAAATCAAAGGAAAAATCGTCAAATTTTGTGGGTAGGAAATCAAGGGCTGGATTCATAAAATGCTTGATAATTGATTTTGGAACAGTTGAAAACCAGCTGGCCACGCGGGCAGCTTTAAATGTGCCGTAACCTCCAAACAATTCATCGCCACCGTCGCCATCAAGCGCCACGGTAATATGCCGACGTGCCACTTTGCTCATTAAAAAGCAGGGCAATAACGATGCATCAGCTAGCGGCATATCTAGTAGAGGTGCAACTTCCTCAAGAGCGCTCCGAAACTCATTAACCGTAAAGGGAATATCATGGTGTTCTAAACTAATTGATTCTGCCACTTGTCTAGCAAAACTTGATTCATTAAAAGAAGGTTCTTTAAATGAAACATTAAAGGAATGTAGTGGTTTCGCGGTTTGCTGCCGCATATACCAGCCTATTGTTGCCGAATCTAGACCACCACTTAAGAACAGCCCTACTGGTCTATCGGAAATTAATCGCCGCTCCACTGCTTTATTGAGAAGCGTATCAAGACTTTTTAGAATGTTTTTTTCCGTGGAATTTAACTTAGGTTGTGTGGTCATCTGCCAATATGGTTTTACCTTAAAACCTGTTGATGTTAAGGACAGATAGCTTCCCATGGGAAGCTGGGCAATATCACGATAGCCGGTCGCTGGTGATGGTGGATATTCATACAGAAAATATTTGGTGGCAGCTTTTAGGTCGAGATGGTTTGAAACTTCTGGATGCTGCAGTAACGCTTTCGGTTCAGAGGCAAAAACAAATGTTGATTTAAGATCACTATAAAATAAAGGTTTTTTGCCGAAATGATCTCTTGCCAAAAGTAGCTCTCGTTTGTTTGCATCCCAAAAAGCAAAGGCAAACATGCCTCGTAAAAGGGGTAAGGCCTTTACACCACGCTGGGCCAGCAATTTAAGTAATACTTCAGTATCAGATTCTGATACAAAAGGTAGGTGTGATAAAAATTTCTGCCTTAACTCACGATAATTATAGATTTCACCGTTGAATATAATGGTATAGCGTCCATCAGGTGTGGTCATAGGCTGGTGTCCAGCAGCGGAAAGATCGATAATAGCCAGCCGCCGGTGAGCTAAGCCACAGGATTTATCAATAAATTGACCGCTATCATCTGGACCGCGATGAGCAAGTTGTGCCGACATTGCGGATAATATAGCTCCGTCAAGGGTTAATGGGTTTTTCTGATATATTCCTGCAATGCCACACATAGGTTTAGATTAGAAGCAAATACCGTTATACTCCAATCTGTGGCATCTCGATTTATAAAATTACTTGGTAGCGGAATAGTTATCTTGTTAATCGGTTTTTTATGGTGGCTCGCTAATAGCAGACCAACAACAACTTCATTATTTGACAGTTTATTCGAAGCTAGTTTAACAGGCTTTGGCATCAGGCAAGGCATTTTGACAGGCTTGATTTTTTTCGGTGGTGTTTTAGGTATCAGCCGACTAAACAAATTTCGATGGATTGCAGCCAGTATTCTGCTGGTCATAATAACCCCTCTTGCTATGGGAGGATTCTGGTTTTCATCTGGTCAACTTGGTATATCCGATTGGGACTATTATTTTTCGTATCACTATATTGTCCGAAATCTGACTTTAACTTATGACGGTATTCCCCAATGGAATCCGTATATCTGCGGCGGCACTTCAGCCATCGGTGACCCTGAATTTCCACTTTTTACACCAACCTTTATTTTAGAACTATTGTTCGGCATACCCCTTGGCCTGAGGCTAGCAATATATTTTAGTACGATCATTGGCGCAGTTGGCACTCTGATTTTAAGCAAACGGCTGGGACTCTCTGTCTTCGGTGCAATGCTTGCTGCTGTGACCGTGTCATTTAGCAGTGTCAACATTCTGGAAATTGTTGAAGGGCATACAAATATTTTATCGGCGATGTGGATACCGTGGATTCTGTGGTCGTGGGTAAGTGCCTACCGAACAACGAGTGATCTTGATTCAACAAAGAGTCTTAACCGCTGGTCATTGCTCTGCGGACTATTCCTTGCCCTGACTTTTCTGCAAGGCGGAATTTACCTGCTCATGTATACCGCCGGGGCATTTGTTTTCTTGGTTGCGGTTGCCAAAAATCACCGTCGGGCTTTTATGATATGTCTGAAGTCGGGCTTTTGGGCCTTAGGATTGGCCAGTATTAAATTAGTGCCAGTTCTTTATTGGCTCAGTCAATTTCAAGACCAAGTCTACGCGTCATCGACCAGCACCTTAACTTCCCTACACAAGGTTCTGCTAGGGCGTTATCTACACGGCCCGGGCAGTGATAATACGATTCTCAATCAAGGTGGTGGCTGGCACGAATATGGCGCCTATGTAGGCCCGCTTGTGCTCGTCCTTGCCATAGCTGCGCTAAATAAATTTAGAACAAGTCGTCTTGTTCGTCTGCTCGTCCTTGGCTCGGTTATTGCCCTTTTAATATCTTCAGCTGGGCCGGTGCTAAAGCCGCTTTTTGATCAGGTAGCCTTTTTACCGCGCTCAAACATTTCACGTCTTGTTCTGTTTGCAGTTATGCCGATAGCACTGCTCTCTGGTCTGGGACTCGATAATATGTTGATGACTATATTTAAAAGACGTTCAGCCTTTGGACTCAAATTGATTGCCAGTATCGTCCTCGGGCTGCTGGCAATTGATTTAATGACACTTTCCTATCAGTTATCGCAGCAAGCTTTCGTTCTACCGTATCCGGAAGAGCCTATACAGGCGGCCCAAAAGCCACTGCAATTTACACTAGATAAAAACACAATTCGCTATGAGGGAGCTGACTATACGCGCGCCTACCCGCTTACCGTGCAGGGCTGGGGCACACTTTCTTATTGCACTGTCCTTGGTCCGTCGCCAGCAGTTGTAACCAAACAGCAGCCGGAAAACCAATCTTTTGTTTCATCCGATAACCCGGCCGCAAAAGTTGAGCTGCTTTTCTGGTCTCCAAATAAGATAAATGTCAAAGCTAACCTCTCAAATAACACAAACATTATCTTAAACAATAATTACGCTCGCGGCTGGCTGGCTAATGGTGAGCCGACGACTGATGTCAGTGGGCGCATCGCCGCGACACTGCCGGCCGGACAAAGTGAATTAGTTTTTGAGTACAAAGCACCAGGATATCGTACCGGTTTAATGATTTCAGTCGCGACGATTTTAATTGCCCTCCTCGTCATCCTGCGCCGCCTGAATTTAAGATAATAATTTCGTTCACCGTCAAACGCACTTTTTTTATAGCAGCGACGGTGTTAGCGGTCGTGTCGCTCAACGATGAAATTAGTAAGGTCTGGACATGGCTGCCTATCCACAGGAATTGCTGCAATCGGATCACGATAATAAACAAGCAGATTCGCTTGCTCGAGCTGATCTTCCGGTAAAAATTGTAAATCGGGATACTGGTGCGATAAAAACTGCAGGCGATTATAAATGTGGACATTCTCACTTGAGACCGTCCTTTGGCCGCGCAAACAAGTGATTAATGGCTCCAGGGCAGCGAGATCAGCGGCGCTGTTAGTTCGATTACCTAAAGAGAATGAAGCCACACTGCCACCTGTTTTAAGGAACGGTATCAGAACAAGCCAGGTTGATAAAAAAATAAAAAAGGTGGACACGCCTATTGCTTTAAACTGTAATAAACCTGACTGTCGTAATCGAACGGCCGCCTTCTCAATAAGTGCGGCCCCGCCGACAGACGCTAGGACCCATGTGCCCAAGGTAAATATAACGAAATAGCGCAGGGTGAAGCGATCAATCATAATGAGAAGCACCGTTAAATGAATCACTAATCCTAGAGCCCAGAAATGCGCGGCGCGCCGATAACGTGATATTGTGCCTGACAATACAATCAAGATTATAACTACAGAGAGAATTGTATATATAGCCCATGGTCTAAACTCGGACCCGGTGTACCGTGCCACATACGATGACCCTGACAACGCGAGTGGAATGATTGATGGTAAATCGTGCACCCTCTCCCAAAATAAACTAGCCACTGTCGATGGCTCACCTTGGTCTGCGGTATCTGATCGTAATACCAGCCACTGTGTACTGAAAGCGATGACAAACCCTATGACCGAAGGCCAGTATGATACCAGGCGCTTAACGCGATCGTGTTTTGATAACTCTAAAATCGTTCCGACAGTAGTTAAAGCTGCTAGCGTTGGCAGAAATAAAATATGATTATGCAAGGCCAAACCAGCCACCAGGCCGAGCAGAAAATTACGTCCCGGAAATTTACTGAGCCATATCCACAATATAAGCATTGAGAAAAACGGAAATAGGGCGATCGCCCAGCCTAACCGTTGCTGAGTTAGATAAATTGGAGAAAAGAAGGTAAAAGCGAGAATCAGTAAAGCTGTTTCATTATTAAATATCTTTCGGAACACTTTGGCGCTGATTATAAATGTTAGAATTGATATAATAAAAATGGGTGCACGCAGAGCTAACACTTGATCTTTAATAAGAAGAATGAACGGCAGACGAACGTAGTCAATTAATGGTCCAATGTATGAACGCTCTCCCTGTAGTAATACATGAATCTGACTTTCACTCTCACTTGTGCCACCTTGTTTTATTTCAGAAAAGGCTGCTATTTTCTCATACACATTTTCACCCTCGCCTGCCTCATCGCCCATTAAACCTGGCACACGATGTAAATAAGCAACATTAGCAAGCATAAAAAGAACAAGCAGGAGAATGAGTGTGTGGCGAGAGGTTATCGGCATATTGTTATTATAGGCTAACTAACAATTTTATCGTTGATTTATCATATTGCAGGAATATTTACCTCAATACTCTAGCTGTTAGGTGAAAAATTTTAAAAGAGGTTAAAGCAAATTCGATAGATCATCAAAGTTTTAAGCAAAGAAAATCCCCGCATTCGTTTTGAGGCGAATACGGGGAGAAAGGGCAAAGGGACCAAGGGTCCAAGCGGCTTACTTGCCGACGAGGAGGAAGCGACAGAAGTCACGCCACCTGCTGTCGCAGTAGTAGAGGCCCAGCTCGCGCCTGTCACCCCACCTGTCGAGACACGGGACGTAACGCCTGCCACGCAGCACGGCAGAGGAGCCGAGGCAGATGATGGGGAATTCCCGCTGCAGCTCCTTGTGCTTGGGGTGGAGGCCGACGGCGAGCAGGTCCTCGACTTTCGCCAGTTCCTTGTCGCCCATCGCTGCGACCGCTGCCTCCACCTCTTTGGTGTCCATATCCTTCTTGTAATGGACGAG
>CAYJQW010000003.1:0-69376 GCA_964372635.1 uncultured Candidatus Saccharibacteria bacterium | reverse complement strand
AAAAGAAAATGAAAGACGGTGGAATGGGTAAAACGATGGCGATCAATTTTTTCGCTTGCACCCTTGACCTTATTATTACTAACGTACGTTCAACTCTCTTGAACCGAATAGTAACCTTGCTGGTGCCACCTTCGTTTAATTCAACTCAACAGATTTTAAAAGCCCTTGTCAAAATGACTGGGGCTTTCTTCTGTTTACAGCTAAATCTTTTCCTGTCGGGTCTTAGTGCGAATACATTTGGTGCAAGCCAACACGGGGTGTCCTGCATGAGTTGTTCTTTGTAGATTTGGCTTGAATGCTCGCTTCGTTGTCGGATTGTAATTTCCTCGCAAAAGTTTCCGATTGTTGCCAATCGATTTTTGCTTGCCGCAGATCTCACATATTCTAGCCACAGCAACACGATAATGTTTTGATTGTCAGCGGTCAAGGGTCAATGGTAAATTACTATTATGTTATTTCAGGCAGTTGGTTTAGGGGCCGTCGATCCTGGTTTACAGATGGGAGCATCCATTCTTGGACTGGCAGTCGCCATAATTTTACATGAAGTGGCACATGGTTATGTGGCTCTGCGTCTTGGCGACCCAACTGCTTACTACGCTGGAAGATTAACTCTTAATCCGATCAAGCATATTGATCTATGGGGTACGATACTTTTGCCCATGTTCCTAATCCTTTCTGGAACAGGCTTTATTTTCGGCTGGGCTAAACCGGTACCGGTTAACTATTACAATTTAAAAAATGGTAAATATGGGCCGGTCATCGTCGCCTTGGCTGGTCCAGTAACAAATCTCATTATTCTTATTATTGCCGGTATTCTTGCCCGACTATCACCAATAGGAACTGCGCTGCCATACCTTTTTACGACGGTAGCTTTGATTAATGGCGTATTAATGTTCTTTAATCTTATTCCTCTTCCACCCCTTGATGGTTCAAAAGTGCTCTACATTTTTTTAGAAAACCGGCCTGATATCATTCAATTTCTCGAGAGGTATAGTCTATACATTCTGATAGGATTACTAATCTTAGGTGGTCCGATTCTCTCAAACTTAGTTTTTGGCCCGGCTGTCACCTTGGCTGAATTTGTCAGCGGATATAGTCTGTTTTAATCTATGTGTCGTGAGCCGAGTAGAATTGCCGGCTTTCTAATTTGGAAAAATCAGAGCATCAATTTCCAAATTGGCAAATCAAAATCAAAAATAAACTAATCAAACTACATAGTATTTCTAAACAATACTGAATATTTTCAGCAACGGTCTTATTTTGACTTCTTAATACATTCTTCTTATAGTACCAATACCACCGCTTGTAACCTACGCCACCAAGTTCTTCGCCGGCCTAGACTGCGGTGTTGTTTAGTAGAAGATCCTAAGGGCTAGCGACTGTAAAAGGTATGCTTAGTAGCGCCAATTCTTAACAGACCTAGATTATATTTAGTATGGCAACAGTAAACCAATTAATGCGCGGAGGACGTATCCGCAAGAAAAAGAAGTCCAAAGCTCCAGCCTTACAGCGTGGCTTTAATGTATTAAAGAATCGCCCTGTTATCTTTAAGAAAGGATCTCCGTTCAAGCGCGGAGTATGTCTGCAAGTAAAAACTATGACGCCAAAGAAGCCGAATTCAGCCTTACGTAAAGTGGCCAGAGTTCGTTTGTCTAATGGCGCTGAAGTAACAGCCTTCATTCCGGGCGAAGGACATAATTTACAAGAACATTCAATTGTTTTGATTCGTGGCGGTCGCCGCAAGGATTTGCCTGGTGTTCGTTATCAAGTTGTTCGTGGTGTTCTTGATGCGAGCGGTGTGGAAGGCAGAAAAAATGGTCGCAGTCGATATGGGACAAAAAGGCCAAAAGAATCTTAAATTTTATAAAGTCCAAACATGATTAAAAACCAAACCATCTACAATAACCAAACTTCTAAATGCACCAACAAAGTAGCCAGTGTTTTGGCAAAATTATATTTTGTTTGGCCTTTTGAGTTTTAAGGTTCGGCAATTTTTTTATTATGCCACGTCGCAAGAGAGTCTATAAGAATAAGAAGTACCTCAAACCGGATCCTAAATTCGGAAACTTAGCCTTGTCCAAATTCATTAATCAATTTATGTTGGATGGCAAAAAAAGTATCATGCAGCGTGTAGTCTATGAAGCCTTAGACCTTGTTTCGGCGGAGACAAAGAATGATCCGTTGTTGGTATTTGATCAAGCCATGCGTAATGTTGCGCCGGTGTTAGAGGTTAAAGCTCGTCGGGTTGGTGGTGCCAATTATCAAGTGGCTATTGAAGTGCGTGGTGATCGCAAAGAAACTCTGGCTATGCGCTGGATACGTGACGCGGTCCGAGCAAAGAAGGGTCAGTCAACTGCTAAAAAATTAGCGGCCGAGATAATTGCAGCTTCACGTAAAGAAGGTGCCGCTATGAAAAAGCGCGAAGATGTACATCGCATGGCTGAATCCAACCGGGCATTTTCGCATTTCGCGTAGTAATAACTGAATCATATGTCTGCCGTCGATAATTTTGCCGTTGTTCCGATCGAGAAAGTTCGAAACTTTGGGATCATTGCCCATATTGATGCGGGTAAAACAACGGTTTCAGAACGCATACTTTTTTATACGGGGCTTACCCACAAGATAGGTGAAGTTCACGAAGGCGACACAGTGATGGATTGGATGGATCAGGAAAGAGAACGAGGTATTACCATAACTTCGGCGGCTACAACTGCGCTTTGGAAGGGGCACAGGCTAAATTTAATTGATACCCCAGGCCACGTTGACTTCACCATCGAAGTTGAACGTAGTTTGCGCGTGCTCGATGGTGCGGTCGTAGTTTTTGATGGCGTGGCTGGCGTTGAGCCCCAAAGTGAGACTGTTTGGCGACAAGCTGATAAATATCAGGTACCGCGCATTTGCTTTATAAATAAACTTGATCGTACCGGCGCTGACTTTTGGAAAGCGGTAGACTCAATTCATGACCGATTAACTGATAAGACAGTTATCGTTACTTTACCGATTGGTGTGGAAGACAAATTTGAAGGATTTGTAGACTTATTGTCCGAAAAAGCCTGGTATTTTGAAGGTAAAATGGGTGAAAAAGTTGTCTTGAATGAAATTCCGGCTGAGATGGCAGCGGATGTCAAAAAACATCGTGATGAACTTATTGATAAAGTTGCCGCACTAGATGACACGCTGACTGATAAATACTTACAAGGGGAGCCGATAACTTCCTCTGAACTTGTGGCCGCATTACGAAAGGGCGTTATTGCTAATCGGATAATTCCAATATTTTGCGGATCAGCTTTGAAGAACAAAGGTGTCCAGCGCATCTTAGATGCGATTGTTGAGCTGCTGCCTAGTCCGGCCGATATTCCACCTGTCTCCGGAACTGATCCTGGCGATGCTGAAGAGAAAAAAAGTCGTAAACCAGAGGCCTCTGAACCATTTACAGCCCTTGCATTTAAAGTGGCGACTGATCCCTTTGTCGGACAAATAACTTTCTTTCGAGTTTATGCCGGGACATTAAAGTCTGGTTCCTACGTTTTGAATAGTTCTAACGGCAAAAAAGAGCGCATCAGCCGTATTCTTCGCATGCACGCCAATAATCGGGAAGAGATTGAGGAGATTTATGCAGGCGGTATTGGCGCCCTGGTTGGACTTAAATACACAACCACTGGCGATACGCTATGTGATCCAGATAACCGAATTCTTCTAGAGCGTATTATTGGCCAAGATCCCGTTATTTCTATAGCAGTTGAACCAAAAACTAAGGCAGATCAAGAGAAAATGGGCATGGCCTTAAGAGCGCTCCAAGCAGAAGATCCAACATTTCGTGTTAAAACTGATGCTGAAACTATGCAGACTGTCATGTCTGGTATGGGAGAGCTTCACTTAGAAATTTTGACGGAGCGCATGAAGCGCGAGTTTAATGTTCAGGTCAACGTAGGAAAACCACAGGTCGCCTATAAAGAAACTATTCGCAAAGTGGTTGAAGCGGAAGGAAAGTTTATTAAGCAGTCTGGTGGGCGAGGCCAATACGGACATGTCTGGTTGCGACTTGAGCCGCTAGAAAAAGGTGCCGGTATTATTTTTGAGAATGAAATTACAGGCGGCACCATCCCGCAAGAGTACATTAACCCTATTGGTAAGGGTGTGGTCGAGGCGGCGACTAACGGCGTTCTGGCCGGCTTTCCGGTCGTTGATGTCAAGGCGGTGGCCTTTGATGGCAGTTATCATGATGTTGATTCATCGGAAATAGCCTTCAAAATAGCTGGCTCAATAGCCTTTCGCGAAGGATTTAGACGAGCAAATCCGGTTTTACTTGAGCCGATAATGAAAGTTGAAGTGACAACGCCAGAAAACTATATGGGTGATGTTGTTGGTGATCTCAACTCAAGACGGGGGCAGATCGAAAACATTATTGATCGGGCCAATGCAAAGATTATTAGTGCCTTTGTGCCCTTGGCTGATATGTTTGGTTATGCGACAAATCTTAGAACACTATCAAGTGGCCGGGCCGTTTATGTGATGGAATTTAATAGATATGAACAGGTACCAAAGAAAATCCAAGAGGGAATAATTGGCGCAGCAGCTAATGAAAAGTCTAAATGATCAAGTTGCAACCGGCCGCAAAAAATAATTCAATTTTTGGCTAAGTAACTGATGGTTATAGACATGCCATCGTTTTTTACGTACATAAAAAAGAGTGCATTTTATTGCACTCTAGTTTGCTGGAATGAGGCGGTAACTTTTAAGGCTTTAATGGCTCAAAGAGCAGTAACTCGGCGGAGCTGCCGAGATCAAAGCCATCATCGATAAATGATTGTTGCAGGGGACTTCCGCCTTGAATTGATAACAAGAGCGGCTTGTCAGGGGACAGCTTCCGTAGAAAATTCAGTTGATCCATCTCCTGCTCGGCCTCACCGAAAGACAAAATCATTTCAAGGTGAAGGCCACGAAAATCCATATAACTGGGCAGGTGACCTTCCCGATAGAGCAAACAGCCACATATCCTGTCATTTCCTATACCCAACAGACCTCCGTTTCTCTCTCCTTGTAGATGGTTAAGCCACATATCCCGAGTCCACGATTGATCTGGGGTATTTGGCTGGTAATTGGTTTGAAGCACCATTAACGCATCGATGTCAGACTCAGTAACTTTGCGAACTGTAAAAGCAGACATTTTTTCTCTCCTTAGGTTGTAAAAGTTACAAATTTCCTGATTACCACGTCCCTCCTTTATAAGAGCAGAAATCCAATATGTCAACATTGTGCTGGTGTGGTAATCGAATTATGATCATGTGATGTCCGATGAACCTCTTTTAAAGAAAATTGTAAGTGTCTTAGGAGAATTAGGCGGCACTTATACCTTTAATGGATATGATGGACAAGAATATATCGTGATGAGTAAGCAAGATTATGCCGCGCATATTCGACAGGCATCGGAACAACAGCTGGATTTATTATCGGCAGAAAAGCACCAAATAGTTGATTCTGCTGATGCCGTTCTGGAAAAAATCAATCGAGACATTGCCATTTATCAGCTTTTACAAGAGGAACAATATATCGATGATCAGACAAATGTTATCCAAGAACTAGGTTATGATGACTTAGCAATATCCTCTGGTGGAAAAAAGGTAAGATTTGAGCCATTACGCGGCGACCTGCCGCCAGAATTGCAGGAGTGAACTGTGTGATAGAAAAGCCATGGCCAAGTTGCAAGATTAATTAGTCTATGCTACAAAAATAGCAAACCTCGACGGTCATTACAGATGTACGAATGACTGGCCCAAAACGTCAGAGGAGTTTTTCATTTTTTAATTTGTAGCAAAAGTTACTATGGTAGAAAAGTTTGAGCGCACAAAACCACATGTAAACGTTGGCACACTTGGCCACGTTGATCATGGTAAGACAACGCTGACGGCAGCAATTTTGCACGTCATGGGCATGACAGGTGGAGCTAAAAAAATTCTTGGTGTAGAAGATCTAGATAAGTCACCTGAGTCTAAGGCCAGGGGAATAACCATTTCCACGGCACATTGTGAGTATGAGTCTAAAAATCGACACTATGCTCACGTAGATTGTCCAGGACACGCTGACTACATTAAAAATATGATAACGGGAGCTGCACAAATGGACGGTGCAATTCTTGTTGTGGCCGCTACTGACGGACCAATGCCCCAGACTCGTGAGCACGTTTTGCTCGCTCGCCAGGTTGGTGTTAAAACTATGGTTGTTTTTCTAAACAAAGTTGATCAGGTTGATGATCCCGAGCTGGTTGATTTGGTAGAAGAGGAAATACGTGAACTTTTAACGAAGTATGAATTCGACGGTAAGAATGTAAAAATTATTCGTGGCTCGGCCCTGAAAGCCTTAAAATCAAAGACAGCCGATAGCGATGATGCTAAACCAATCGTTGACCTTATTGCCGCACTTGATGAATCAATTCCAGAGCCTGTTCGTGACGTCGATAAACCGTACCTAATGCCAATTGAGGACGTATTCTCAATCGAGGGACGCGGCACAGTTGTCACCGGTCGTATCGAACGTGGCAAAATCAATATTAATGATGAAATTGAAGTAATCGGTCTTCGTCCAACTCAAAAGACGGTCGTTACCGGAATTGAAATGTTTAACAAACAACTAGACGAGGGACAGGCTGGTGATAATGCCGGTGTTTTAATTCGTGGTCTTAAAAAAGAAGACGTCGAACGCGGTCAAGTCTTAGCAAAACCAGGATCCATTACACCACATAAAAAATTTGACGCTGAGGTATATGTTCTTACCAAAGACGAAGGTGGCCGTCATACCCCTTTCTTTAAAGGTTACAAGCCGCAGTTTTATATTCGCACAACTGATGTCACAGGCGATGTTGAGTTGCCAGCTGGTACAGAAATGGTTATGCCTGGAGACACGATTAGTATTGTTGTTACCCTCGGCCAGGAAGTTGCCATGGAAGACCAAATGCGTTTTGCTATTCGCGAGGGTGGCAAGACAGTTGGTGCTGGTGTCGTCACTAAAATTCTTGAGTAACTTGTAATATTTATTCAAATTTAGTGTATTTTCGGAAAATAGTGACATGGTAACCAAAGGAAAAAAGAAAAGTACCACCGATACGCCGCAACCAGCAGCTGTGCCGCGTATTCGGATTAAACTTAAAGCCTATGATCACAAGCTGATTGACCAGTCCGCTCGGCAGATTGTTGAAGCAGTTGAACGTGAAGGGGCTAAAATTTCCGGCCCAGTACCCTTACCCACTTCAAAGAAAAAATACACAGTTAATCGCTCGACTTTTGTCCACAAAAAGTCCAAAGATCAATATGAGATTCGTGTCCACAAGCGGCTGATTGATATAATTCAGTCAACACCGCGAACAATTGACACACTGATGAGCTTAAACCTTCCCGCTGGCGTTGATGTATCGATGAAGACTGACTGAGTTTAAGACTTAAGGAACCAAGTCTAGCCTAAATGTAATTACTAGAAGCAGCGTCCTACCAGGTAGGTGCTGCTTTGCTAATATTATTGAACTACTTAAAGCTAATCATCTTAATTAAGTAAGGCCGAGAACTTAAGGTTAGGGGAACTTAGCCGTAGTCGTATTTGCGTGAAAACGGCCAATATAGTATATTTTTTCTATCCTTTTAATTGTCACGGATGATGTATTTTGTAGCTCGCTCTCGTCTTCGCTCTAAAATGCGTTGGCGGGCAAGACAGGATAAACAGTCCGAGGCCAGTTGTATAGGAACTTGATCCGTTCGACAGCGCTTCAGAATAAATCTGGGCATTGTCGAAGATTCAAAAAGCACGCTGTTACTTGCTTTAACGCGTTTTTATTTGTTGTTAATGCCTAGATTTTTATGAAAGCTATGTTGGGTAGAAAAATCGGAATGTCGCAAATATTTTCGCCGGAGGGCGAAGCGATTCCTGTTACTTTGATTGAGGCAACTGATAATGTTGTAACCCTGCGTCGGCAATCAGACAAAGATGGACATGAGGCAATTCAGCTTGGGCTGCCTCGTAAACATCAAAAAGCTCGGTATAAAAGTCAAAAGGATGGAGCCGTTTCGCCACGTCAGTTAGTAGGTTTATACTCAGCTCGGCATGAATTTGCAATTGCGGTTTCCGAAGAAGAACAAACTGTGACTGTTGCGCAATTCCAGCCGGGCGACATTGTTGAAATTTCAGGTATTTCGAAGGGAAAAGGTTTTCAAGGTGTCGTGAAACGCCATCATTTTAAAGGTGGCCCGGCCAGTCACGGGCATCGTCACGTGCTCCGTCGTCCCGGATCAATCGGATCTCGTTTTCCCCAACATACCTTGAAGGGAATGCGTATGGCAGGACGCATGGGTAGTGATCGGGTCACAGTGAAAAATCTTATTATTGTGCACGTTGATAATGAAAAAAAATTGCTGGCGATCAAAGGAGCAGTTCCAGGTAAACGTGGTACTGTTTTGGAAATTAGAACCACGGAATGATTATTTTATGAAATCAACAACTATTAAAAAAAGTATTATTAAGAAAACACCAAGCAAAAAAAATGTTTTGCCACTGTTGACGTTTGGTGACCCTAAAAAAAGCACAATTGATATGCCGGCCTTTCTCGAAATCTCTGTTTCTCCTGTCTTACTGGCACAGGCTGTACATACTTATGACAAGAGGACTCGAATCTTAAGAGCTCATACTAAGGATCGTGCTGAAGTTCGTGGCGGTGGTCGCAAGCCATGGAAACAAAAAGGCACAGGTCGATCTCGACACGGCTCACGACGCTCACCGCTTTGGGTAGGCGGCGGAATAACTTTTGGGCCACGTAGCCACAAAAAACGTATTCTTCCTTTACCAAAAAACATGCGCAAGCGCGCTTTACAAGGTGCTCTAGCTAAACACGCGATCAACGGTACACTTTCAGTAGTTAAATTTAATAAGGACTTGCCTGCAAAAACTAAAGATTTCGCTAAAAGATTACCAGTCAGCGCCAAAGGGCTTTTAATTATTGTAGACGACACCACGAGTCTAAGTTTACAAAAGGCGTCTCAAAATTTATCGCGTGTACACCTAATTCGCTTTAATTCTTTGCATATAAAGGACATAATGTGGGCCCAGGAAGTTTGGCTCCAGGAATCAATTCTTGAAAATCTTGGGCGATTATATATAGATTCCGGTGCATTGAATATTCCTAACGACGCCGCTAACTAAAAAGTTATGAGCATTTTATCATTTGCCAAAAAAATATTAGGTCGGAACAGAAAGAAAGCTACGATTGTCAAGCCGGTAAAAAAGGCAATTAAGACCAAGTCTTTGTCAAAAGTCGTCACAGTTAAGAGAGTGGCTGAAAGTAGTATCATGGTTCAGCTCATACCTTCTTTAACTGAAAAGGGTGTAGCTATGCAGATGGCAAGCAATACTTATACATTTCGAGTTAATCCTAAAATTACTAAAGGACAGATATTTTCCGCATTTGAGACTAAGTACCATATTAGACCGTTACGTGTTAGAACAGCTCAACGAAGTGGCAAGCATCGCCAACGTGGTAGGACCCAAGGGTTTACCCGGACTTGGAAAAGAGCATATATTACCTTGCCACTCGGTAAGAGCCTGGACGTTTCCGTTTGATCTCATTATAAAAATATGCCTATTAAAATTTACAAATCAACACGCGCAGCCCGTAAAAATATGTCAATCGTGGATAGACGAGACTTATATAGTGGTAAGTCTCAAGATTCATTGCGACGATCTAAACGGCGAATATCCGGACGTGGTAGTGAAGGAAAAATTACGATCCGACATCGTGGTGGTGGAGCCAAGCGAAACTACCGTTTGATTGATTTCGGTCAAGAAAAAATGAAAGTCCCAGCCACTGTCGAGAGAATTGAATTTGATCCTAATCGCAGTGCTTTCATAGTACTTCTCAAGCATGCTGATGGCGAAAGGCGTTATCGTCTGGCTTGGGATGGCGCTAGGGTAGGAGATAAAGTTGTCACCGACCTAAAAGCCCGAGAAAAAAATGGCAACCGTATGCCTCTAGTAGCCATGACTCCCGGTTCGCAAGTACACAATGTTGAACTTAAGCCGGGAAGAGGAGGGCAGTTATTACGCGCCGCTGGCAATTTTGCAGTTCTTATGGACGTTATTGGAGAAAATGCACAGTTAAAAATGTCTTCAGGAGAAATACGTCTAGTGTCAGCTGAATCTTTTGCCACTCTTGGCGCTGTGAGTAACCCTGACCATAATCTTCAGCGCATCGGTTCTGCTGGCAGATCGCGTCGTCTTGGCCGGAGACCACAAGTACGTGGTAAGGCTATGAACCCTGTTGACCACCCCCATGGTGGTGGCGAGGGCGGATCCCCCATTGGTCTAAAACATCCTAAAACTATCTGGGGGCGCCCAGCCTTAGGTGTTAAGACACGCACACGTGGTAAGTATTCAGACCACTTAATACTTGCGAGACGAATTAAGAAAAAACGCTCATAAATAGTTATGACAAGATCACTCAAAAAAGGACCATTTATTGATCCAAAATTATTGAAAAAGGTCAAAGCCTTGAGACCAAATGACCGTACGGTGATTAAAACGTGGTCACGGGATTCAACTATCTATCCAGAAATGATTGGTTTTCGTTTCGGTGTCCATAATGGTCGGGAGCATATTGAAGTACTTGTTTCAGAAGATATGGTTGGGCACAAACTTGGTGAGTTTTCGCCAACCCGAAAGTTTTACAAGCATGGTGGTCGAATCCAGAAGGAAGCTGAGGCAGCGGTAGCAGCCAAGGCGGCTATTCCTAAAACGGCAACTGAATAAATATATAACTTTATGAAAGTATTTGCTCAACATAAAAATGCCAGTATGGCACCGCGTAAATTGCGCCGGATTCGTCAGGCTATTATTGGTCTACCGGTTTCTGATGCTCAAGCCCAACTTCGATTCTTATCAGGTAAAGCTTCAGATATAGTTTTGAAAGTATTACAAAGTGCTGTGGCAAACGCTGCTCATAATCATGATATCCCAGCCGATAAATTAACCGTTTCCGACCTTATTATTAATGGAGCTTTTACCCTGAAAAGATTTGATCCGGTTTCCCGAGGAATGGCTCATCCGCTTATTAAACGTAATAGCCACGTTACGGTTGTGGTTGCTGATGGTACTAGTAAAGAAATTGCCACGAGAAAAAAATTAGAAATTGAAACAATTGATATAACAGAGGCACAGCGTCGTGATCCCAAACCGGATAATACAGACGATACTGCGAAAAAAGCAAAAACCACTAATAGTTTGACAATTAAGCCAGCCAGTGCCCTAGAAGATTCTTACAAAAAAATGAAACCTTCGCAGCACAGCGGTGACCAAGTAAAGGGTCACCGACGTAAATCACTCGGAGGCTAACTCTATGGGCAGAAAAACTAATCCAACTATATTAAGAATAAGCGCGATCCTACGAACCTGGGACCCAACATGGTTTTCTGATCGTAGGGTTCAATTTCGTAAAGCACTAGCTTCAGACTTGCATATTAGAGCTTACTTTGATGACAAATTGCGTACGGCCTCTATTTCCCGGATTGAAATTGCTCGTGATCAAAAAGAAACCATTTTAACTGTTCATACGTCAAGACCAGCAGTAGTCATCGGCCGGGGTGGTTCTGGTATAGAGAAAATACAAAAGGATTTAAGTCGGATTGTCGGTCGTGAAACAAAAGTGCGTATCAACGTTCAAGAGGTTAGAAACCCAGATATTGATGCACATGCCATCGCCACACAAATTGTCGATCAGCTAGAAAGGCGTATGCCGTATCGTCGAATATTGAAACAATCTGTCTCTCGGGCTATGCAAGCTGGTGCCGTCGGCGTGCGAATCGCCGTGGCCGGTCGTTTGAATGGCGCTGATATTGCGCGGCGTGAATGGCTGGCAGAAGGCAACGTTCCTTTGCATACATTCAGAGCAAATGTGTCATACACAAGACGTACAGCGTTCACTACCTTCGGCACGATCGGTGTCAAAGTTTGGATTAATAGCGGTGAACTGAAAGTAGAGCAAGAGGATCAACCTGGTGAACAACGTGAGGCCACAGCATCAGCTAAGAGACGGCGTCAATCATCATTGGCTGATAAAGCCAATGAAACGAAAAAAAAGTTTAAAGTTAAGACAAAAAAGAATTAATGCATTATGTTAACACCTCGTAAAGTTAAACATCGCAAGCACCAAAAAGGCACTGTTAAAGGTGTTTCAGCAGGCGCTAAAGAACTGAGCTTTGGTCAATACGGTCTTAAAGCATTAGAAAACAGATGGCTAACAGCACGTCAAATTGAAGCCTCGCGTCGCGCTATGACACGTTTCGTGCAACGCTCCGGAAAAATTTGGATTAGAGTTTTTCCAGCTAAGCCTATTACCCGCAAGGGGCAAGAAGTGCCGATGGGTAAAGGCAAGGGAGCGGTTGACCATTTCGTAATGCCTCTTCGTCGAGGACGAATCATTTTTGAAATGGGAGGTATTGATGAAGCAACTGCCCGCGAAGCGCTTCGTTTGGCGGGGCACAAGCTTCCCATTCGAACGAAATTTATTAAACGCGATATCTGATTATTATGAAAACACATGAATTGCGCATGCTCGGTACGACTGAATTAAGTCAGCGCGTGATCTCGTTGCAGACTGAATACGTAACAATGCGTGAGACAATTAGGAATGGAAAGGAAAAGAATAACTCTGCCTTAAAACGTTTACGTTCCGATATTGCGCGCGTTAAAACAATTTTGGCTGAACAGCAACATTCTAAAGAGGAGCCAGTGGACACGGCTAAGGAAGTAACGCCAAGCAAAGCTTGACGTTTCTTATAATAATGAGCATTGTAAGTATTTATGACTAACTCAGCGCACAATATAAATAAATCTAAAAAAGGTCGTACTTTTGTGGGGCGAGTTTCGAAGCGCTCTGGAGATAAAACGATTGCGGTTGTTGTTGAAAGAATTTCGGTGCATCCGATGTATAACAAACGAAGAAAACGATCCAAGACATACTTGGTTCATGATCCAGCGAATAGTGTTTTAGCTGGAGTAACGGTTAAGATTCGCGAATCACGGCCACGGTCGAAGCGTAAACGATGGGTAGTTGTTTTAGAAACTGAAGGGGGGAAACAGAAAATATGATTTTAGAGCGAACAATGTTGACTGTAGCCGACAACACCGGTGCGAAAAAAGTGCAGGTTATTCGTGTTCTCGGGAATACCGGACGGCGATATGCGTACCTTGGTGACGAGATCGTGGGGACTGTTAAAGTGGCTGAACCAAGAAGTGTCGTGAAGAAAAGTGATGTTGTTCGTGCAGTTTTGGTTAGGTCTCGTAAGGAACAAAAAAGGCCAGATGGTTCTGCTATTCGCTTTGATGATAATGCTGTTGTGCTTATCCAAAAAGGAACAAAGGATCCTCTGGGCACACGGGTTTTTGGTCCGATAGCACGTGAAGTGAGAAATAAAGGCTTTCAAAAGATAATCTCTTTAGCGCCTGAGGTATGGTAAAAAATAATACACAAAAGAATAATCGTAAAATGAGAATTCATCGTGGAGACACAGTGCGAGTATTACTAGGTAAGGACCGAGGGAAAAAAGGCAAAGTCGCAGCTACGCTACCAGCCAAGGATCGTGTTCTGGTAGAGGGGATTAATATGGTACATAAGCACATTCGTCCCAGGCGCGCTGGTGAAAAAGGCCAAAGAGTTAGTCTGGCGGCGCCACTTCCTATTTCTAATGTTCAGCTAGTCTGTCCATCTTGTAAAAAGGGGACACGAGTCGGCATCGTCTTCGCGGGCGATATTCGCCAGCGTGTGTGTAAAAAATGTGAAGAGGTAATTGCTGATAACCTGGCAAAGAAATAATATGGCTTCTATTTTTACAAAAGAATACGGCGTGGTTAAAGAGAAATTAGGTATCAAAAACGATCATGCTACTCCGCGCATTACCCATGTTGTGTTGAATGTTGGAGTTGGCAAGAATCGTGACAGTAAGCCATATATTGAAGCAGTGCAGAGGGATATTGCCCTTCTTAGCGGCCAGGCACCACATGAACGCCATGCTCGCAAGGCAGTCGCTGGTTTTAAAGTGAGAGAAGGTAATTTAGTTGGATATCGTGTTACGTTGCGGGGCAAACGCATGGAGAATTTTATTCAGCGTTTTGTACACGTGACGCTTCCCCGGGTACGAGATTTTCGAGGAATTAAAGTAGGTAGTCTTGATGGTCATGGCAATCTCAGTGTTGGCTTAAGGGAACACTTGGCATTTCCAGAAATTCATCCCGAGGCTACAGATGTTGTTTTTGGCATCCAGGTAACTTTCTCAACTACCGCCGAGACTAATACTGAAGGTGAAATCTTGTTTCGTTCACTTGGGTTTCCACTAACAACGGATAAAGGTGTCGACGATGCCTTTGACGTTGCCCAAGGTAAAGTCAAACATAAATCTAAGAAATATAAGGTTAGATCCTAGAAGGTAATATTATTATGGCAACAGAAGCTCAAAAAGCTAAGAGTAGAAAGAAACCGAAATATCGGACGCGAGTAGTAAGACGCTGTACTATGTGTGGTCGCAAACGTGGTTTTATGCGCGACTTTGGTCTGTGTCGGATCTGTTTTCGTGAAAATGCTGAAAAAGGATTCATTCCTGGAGTTCGTAAATCTTCCTGGTAGTCTTTACTGTTAATTCAATGGATATGTCTAACTTACTAACTAATAAAGCAAATCGGTGCCATTTGAGTTATTGTTCTTGTAAACCAAGTCACTTTTTCGTGAGTAATCTTTGGGTGTTAATTGGTAGCTTAGCCATTATTTATTAGGCCACTATGGATACCATTGCAAACATGCTCATCACAATTGTGAATGCTCAGGCAGTCGGCAAACAAAGAGTTGCCGTGCCTTATTCACAGTTCAAAGAAAGTTTGGCTCATACCCTTCGTGAACACGGACGGCTGGCAGCTGTCAGAGTTCAGGAAGGACAGCGGGCTAAACTAATCTTAACTTTGACTTATGATGATTCGGGCGGCGCCGCTATTAATGGTGTTAAGCGACTAAGTAGTCCCGGACAGCGTCGCTACGCTTCAAGCCGGCAAATACCATATCCGTTTAATGGACTTGGCACTGTCATCATATCAACGCCGCAGGGACTGATGGATGATAAAAAGGCTAGGCAACTGGGCGTTGGTGGTGAGCTAATTTGTGAAATTTGGTAATTTATTTTCCATGTTAATTAGACACAATAATTCATTAGCAATAGTCATGCCAGACAATAATTTGTTTAATTCGATAAGCTGGACAACAGACAAGACCTTTTTGTCTGTTGAGCCTAATCTTTACTATTTGTCTATTTCAATCTAAACTTTCTTACTATGTCAAGAATTGGAAAAAAGCCCGTTATCATCCCAGCAGACGTCATTATTAACGTCGATAATTCCGTTGTGTCAGTGAAGGGACCGAGAGGTGAATTACGATTTACAGTTCCCAAAGGGATTGAGATATCAGCTGAAGGGAAACAGATTGTTTGTCAACCTACAAAAACTACGAAAAAATCATCTGCTCTCTGGGGTACAACACGAGCTCGTATCGCCAACTTAGTGACCGGTGTGACCAAGGGATTTCAGAAACAATTGGAACTTCAGGGAATTGGGTATAGAGCAGTACTTAAGGGGAAAAATCTTGAGATGACTCTTGGTTTTTCACATCCAGTGGAAATAGTTGCTCCAGAAGGAATTACCTTCGAAGTTGCTAAAGAGATCATAACAGTAACTGGGACTGATAAAGTCCTAGTTGGACAAATCGCCGCAAATATTAGAGCTTGCCGACCTCCTGAGCCTTATAAGGGCAAAGGTGTTCGTTATGTTGGTGAGCATGTTCGCCATAAAGTTGGTAAGGTTGTCGGGGCGACAACCGAATAATTATTAGTATTTTTTCGTTCTCATAAACTATATGAATCCAGCCTCGCGTCATCGTCGTCACATTAGAAGTCGCAGTCGTCTCAATGGTACGGCTAAGCGTCCGCGTGTCAGCATTTACCGCTCGACCAGACGTATTATCGTGCAGTTGATTAATGACGCCACCGGTACAACCATGGCCGCAATCCATGAAGGAAGCCAGCAACAAACAAAGACATCTCAAGCATCTCAAGCTGGCAAAGAACTGGCTGCCCTAGCCCTAGCCAAAGGGATAAAAAATGTTGTTTTTGATCGCTCAGGGTATAAGTACCATGGTCGCGTTAAGGCCGTGGCTGAGGGTTTGCGCTCAGGCGGATTGAAATTTTAATTTTTTAGTATGTTAGCAGAACAAAAACGATTTGATAGAGGACGAAGACACACTACTAATACCGGAAATGCAAACGTGTCATCGTATGATCATGAAGTGCTTGAGGTATCTCGCGTAGTCCGTGTTGTTAAGGGTGGTCGGAGATTTCGTTTCCGTGCCAGCGTTATCGTTGGCGATCGTCACGGTACTGTTGGTTTTGGCATTGGCAAAAGCAAAGATGTGCAGCATGCCATTCAGAAAGCGCAAAAGCAAGCTGAAAAAAACACCATCAGAGTCGAACTGCACGATGGCACCATCTCTTTTCCAGTTATTGCCAAATATAAAGGAGCAGTTGTCATGCTTAAGCCAACTCGTCGCGGTACTGGCCTGATTGCTGGCGGAACTGTTCGGATGGTTGCGAATCTAGCCGGAATTTCAGATCTCGTATCAAAAAGATTTGGTTCGTCAAATAAAATAAGTAATGCAGTGGCTACTCTTAAGGCTTTGCAAATGGCATCGAAGGGGTTGGCCGAAAAACCTAAAGTTATCCTCTCTGCGGAACTATAAATATGTTGCATAAATTACCCAAAATTGTTCGTCGTAAGAAACGTCTTGGACGTGGTATTGGTAGTCGTGGGGCCAAATCCGGACGTGGGATGAAAGGGCAAAAGTCTAGAGCAGGGTCGCGTATTCGTAAAGGGTTTGAAGGAGGGCAAACACCTCTATATAGGCGATTACCTAAAGAGCGCGGTAGGAAACGTCGTTTCAGTACGCAAGTTGATAGACCGGTCGTGATAAGCCTAAAGCATTTAAGGCACTTTAAGGCTGGTTCGATAGTTGGTCCTGGCATGCTTCGAAAACACGGGCAAGTGACACGGAGAAGTGCAATCATTAAAATCATTGGCGGGGGATCATTATCTACATCACTTACAGTTAGAGTTCACGCCGTGACACCAAGTGCTCGGGAACAAATAGAATCAGTTGGGGGCAAAGTAGAGATTATCAGCCAGAAGAGTAAAAAATAATATTAGTCATCGGGTAGATTCTATTATTTCTTCATTTAGTAAGCCTAGAGATGTTTGAACCAAAACAATTATTAGCTGCCTGGAGAATTCCTGAATTGCGCAAGAAGTTTTTAGTTGTCGCTGGCCTACTTCTTGTTTTTCGCCTAGCGGCTGTTATACCGGTCCCGGGTATTCCCAGAGAAAGCTTACAAAGTCTTTTTTCAGGAAACCAGCTTTTTGGTTTGCTTGATATTTTCTCAGGTGGCGGCCTATCTAATTTATCAATTGTTATGCTTGGCGTTGGTCCATATATTACTGCTTCCATTGTTATGCAATTATTAACGATGGTTGTCCCTCGGCTTGAAGAGTTACAAAAAGAGGAGGGTGAAGCCGGCCGCCGGAAAATTAATCAATGGACCAGAATCCTAACAGTACCACTTGGGGCTATGCAGGCGTTTGGTTTTTTGAATCTTTTACAAAGAGGCACTTTAAGTCCTGGTGGTTTAGCTGGAGTGACTGTCACTTTTACATCCTGGCAGTGGGTCGTCACTCTTGTAGCCGTAACGTCCGGGACAGTCTTTTTAATGTGGCTTGGCGAATTAATTTCTGAGCAGGGGATAGGTAATGGCATATCTTTAATAATTTTCGTCGGTATCATTACCAGAATACCGCAAGTTACCAGCCAACTTTATGCGACGTTCACTTCGGACTTATTGGTCAGCTACATCGGATTTATCGTTGTAGCTTTAATCGTCATTGCTGGCGTAGTGTTTATTACTGAAGGGCAGCGCAATATTCCGGTCAGTTATGCCAAGCGAGTCCGTGGTAATCGTATGTATGGGGGTACTTCAACACACTTGCCATTGCGCGTAAATCAAGCTGGTGTAATTCCAATCATCTTTGCCCTATCGATTATGCTTTTTCCTGGCGTTATCGCCCAATTCTTTGTTGGGGTCAATAACCAAGTTATAGCGTCAGCCGCTCAAAAGATTGTTAACTTAATTCAAGATCAATTATTCTACGGTATTTCTTATTTTACGCTGGTCTTGGCCTTCACTTATTTTTACACGTCAATAACGTTTGATCCAAAAAATATTTCAGAAAACGTTCAAAAGCAAGGCGGTTTTATACCTGGTATTCGTCCGGGTAAACAAACAACAAACTTTCTCAAATTTGTTGTCAACCGTATCACCTTAGCTGGAGCTATTTTCTTAGGTCTTATTGCGGTCTTGCCGTTGTTACTTCAGGCAGCAACAGGATTAACTACGTTGACCATTGGCGGCACAGCACTCTTAATTGTGGTTTCGGTTGTCTTGGAAACAATGAAGCAGATTGAGTCGCAATTGACCATGCGGCAATATGAAGGTCTTTCTCACTAGCGAGAAAGCAAGGTAACGATCCGATCATAACAAGGCCATGTCTAGTAGCCTATATATTGTCTTCCATGACAGTTCTTTAAAATTGCTATGACACCGGCACTGCCAAAAGTAATTTATATTATGGGTCCCCCCGGAGCTGGTAAAGGGACACAAGCTAAACTGCTGGCCGGAAAATTATCCTACATCCAGTTCAGTACCGGTGATGCTTTTCGTGAAGTATCACGTCAGAAGACAGCCCTTGGGCAAAGGGTTAAAGCCACAATCGATAATGGTTTCTTAGCGCCCCCTGATATGGCGGCGGAAATTGTCATTCAAGCTGTGGCGCAGCATCTGCAATCTGGCCGAGGAGTAATTTTTGATGGTACGCCACGAACTGTGGCTGAGGCTGCGATTGTTGATGAATACTTTTCTGAGCAAGGTTTAGGCCAGCCATTGGTTATATATCTGAAAGTTGACAGGCAGGAGATGATCGAACGTAACAGTAAACGAAACTACTGTCTCGGTATTACCGGTGACTTTCCAGTGGTGACAAATGAAGATAGGGAACGATGCAAAGCTCAAGGCGGAACGATTGGTCGACGCCCTGATGATGATCAGAATAAAATGTCGACTCGCTGGGATCAATTTATGAAGCACACCTTTCCTGTCATCAATAGTTACCAGCAGCATAATATGGTCCATGAAATAGATGGCTTATCGTCTGTGGACGAAGTTCAGAGTTCGATCATGAGTATTATTGATCTATATAAGCGCTAACAGTAAGATGCGGTTAAAAACACCAAAGGAAATAGAGATTCTCGCGATGGGCGGAGCTTTATTGTCTCAGGCGCTTGATCGTCTATGTGTGGCAGTTAAACCGGGTGCAACTAGCCGGGAAATTGATACTCTAGCTCGACAATTATTGAAAGAATATGGGGCGACATCCTCGATACTTGGTTATGCCCCTTCTGGCCACGCCCCTTACCCTGCTGTGTCCTGCATTTCAACTAATGAGTCCGTTGTTCATGGTTTGCCAAACGACATCCCATTTCAGTCCGGTGATATTATTGGCATAGATTTTACTTGGCAATATAAAGGATTACATGTGGACAGTGCTCGGACCATAGCTTGCGGTAAAATATCCTCGGAAAAACAACGGCTACTAGATGTAACCAGACGAGCTTTAGAGATTGGCATTGAGCAAGCTAAGCCTGGCAATCACACTGGGGATATTGGGGCTGCTATACAACATTATGTCGAAGGAGAAGGTTTTGGCATTATTAGGCAATTAGTTGGACATGGTGTCGGCTATGAAGTTCATGAAGAACCACAAGTGCCTAATTTTGGTCAAACGGGCCAAGGTCCACTACTTAAGCCTGGTCTAGTGATCGCAATTGAACCAATGGTGACGATCGGTGATCCTGAAATTACGACCGCAGCCGATGGCTGGTCAATCATTACAACATCAGGCCGGCCCGGTGCTCACTTTGAACACACGGTGGCCGTAACCGTTAATGGACCGAAGATTCTTACATTGGAGAGAAATAAAGTTCTCTAAATATTTAAAAAATTAACTGAACCGGCTATTATTAATTTATGAGCAATACTGTTGAAAGCATGCCAAAATCCAGCAAGGAAAAAAGCTTGCGGAATATGGCTCAGGCTGCAGTATATCGCAGAATCTTAAACGACAATCCTGATATGAGTGAGGCTGAAATAATCGAAAGGTACGCCGCCAAGTTTGCTGAAATATATGATACGAATTATGAACTACAAGATGTAATTGAGAATTCGCAAGATGACGATGCAGCTTATACGGCAGCTCTTGTTGCACTACAGCAACTACTAGAGAATGATGATGACTAAAAATTTAAGATATAATACTTAAGTAGCGTTCTCGTCTCACTTTTATAAGTCCGTTGCCATTAAAGGGTGTTACCCTAAAATGCTGACAAGAGATGTATTAAAAACTAAGAAAGAAAAAGCTGGCAACGATTTGGTTACCAGCGGATGTCCTAATCATTCAGGCTAGGCATCTTTTTGACTCAACCTAGTAAAGAATTCTACTGACTGTGTTGCTTGTTGGGAGCGGGCCATAAAACAATCTTTCAGAAAACTCATTTTGTAATTCTCAGGACTGATCCCCTGAAGATAGTGATCAGCCATATAGAAGAAGCAGTAGATTAGGTAACAGTCGTCCCGCGCGCGCGAAGCCTGAGATGTCGGTGGCGGACCGAGACAGGCTGAAAGAGGCTCACCGAGACCCTGCAACAAAAAAGGCAATGGCTTTTGCTGGCTTACAGCGTCGAATAACTCCAAAGCCGTTAAGCTTATAGTCTTGACAAACTCATCACCGCCCAGGGCAATCATCAGCTTGTACTCTGATGACCACATGTTTACTTCTTCGGCGAGGCGAGCTGCAAACGACCGATTATTTTTTTTACCAGCGCGGTGTTCATTTACCGCTGCCCAGGCATGACCTAGCTCGTGCAAAAAAGCACAAGCGAGGAAGCGCGGTGTTTCAGCAGCATCCATTTTAATCTGGATACAGTGGGCGCCGCAGTGATAAGAACCAAATTCGGTGGCCGCCACGACGTAAGCAAAGACGTTTCCCTTTAAAAGATCATCATTAAAGAGGGGAAAAAAGCCCAGCTTCAATCTGCTCGCTGAACTCTTTAACCCTTTAATTTCCTGGAGCGTGATAAATTCTGCGCTTAGGGAATTTAGTTGCGCGACAGGCGACAAGACGGTCATTCCCTGCTGGTATATGCGAGCCACTCTGGCGGAAATTTCCGGTACAAGCTCTTTAACACGCGGATAGGATGAAATAGCCTCTGCCTCCTCTAAGAGTTGGCGTGCTTTTTGGTAGCGATGTACTATCGTGATCATGCTTTTAGTCTCCTAAATTGAAAAAATGAACCAAAATTAGGATAGTGCTGCCTACAATATTTGTCAATGTCACTGAGAGAAAGAGAAAATAAAAAAACGAGGGCCAGTGGGGGAACCGATACTAAAACACATAGATATCGCCACCAGCCCTCGCGCAGGTTGTTTGATCACTTATGAATCGTCTTCCTGACGAAATAGAAGCCAGCTAATATCAGCAAAGCGATGCTGATGCAGGCTGCTTCCGACACAAGTGATTGTAAAAGAACACTATCCATCGCGTTCTCCTTTTTTAGCAATTGTGTTGCCTTGCCTAAAAAAACATTAGGCAGAGTACAATTGCTGTGACTGGGGGTGTCAATATAATTATTAAGCACCCACACCCCAAAAGGCGCTCGCTTCTAAATTTCATTTTACTCCTCCAGAGTTTTTTCCAGAGCACTGGCAGCCAGGAACAATAGAACCTGAACCGCCAGAGCTCTGGAATCCTCTTGAATATTTTAAGGAACATATATTTATATCATATAATTGTATAGTTGTCAATATTGATTGATTATTTATGGCTTAGTACACTCATATAATGATCATATGTTCTCTGGACTACGGTGGGCGATATATTGGCATAGCAGTTACCGATTCAGAAGGTATTTTAGCGCTGCGTCATTCGGTCATTGATCAAAAAAAAGATGAAGTGCTGATTGAAATACCGAAGATCATTAAAGATAACCGGATCGATAAAATAATTCTTGGAATGCCACGTAGCCTTTCGGGCGTTGACACACCACAGACTCGAGATACACGCATGTTTCTCACAAAATTGCGGACAACTTTACCAGATCACATAGCTATTGAGGAAGTTGATGAAACTTTTACCAGCAAAGAAGCCGAACGAATAATCCATGCTGAAGGCGGGCAAAAAATTGATGCTCATGCTGAAGCCGCCCGGCTTATGTTGGTTGACTACCTAATAAAATCGTCCACTAGCTGAATTGTCATGTTACACTGTCTTTATGTCTACGCCAGGACAAAAAACAGTTTATTTATCTGTAGTGATTCCGGCCTATAATGAGGAACAGCGTTTACCAAAAACGCTGACATCAGTTTTAAAATACCTTAATAAACAATCTTACACTTGGAACGTAGCCGTGGTTGACGATGGATCTAAAGATAAAACTGCGGATATTGTTCGCGCTGCAAATTTAGTTGATTCGAGAGTTAGGTTAATGCAATATGGTGAGAATCGGGGAAAAGGATTTGCCGTACGCTACGGCATGACGCGTGCTAAGGGAAACTATCGTCTGTTTATGGATGCTGATAATTCCACGACAATCGATCATTTTGAGAAGTTCCTGCCAATTCTTATCCAGGGGTTTGATATTGTCATCGGATCACGGGATGTACGCGGCGCAACGATTGCTGTTCATCAGTCTTGGATCAAAGAGCGCCTTGGAGCTCTAGGTAACTTATGGATACAGCTTTGGGCTGTCCCTGGTATTTGGGACACCCAAGCAGGTTTCAAAGTTTTTTCCGGCCAAGCTGCTTCTGACATTTTTCCCCTGCTGACGATTGATCGTTGGGGTTTCGATGTTGAAGCTTTAGCGGTGGCGCGTCGACTTGGCTATAAAATTTCCGAGCAACCGATTCACTGGGTGAACGATCCTAATTCTAAAGTTTCAACTCGCGCCTATCTTGATGTTCTAAAAGAAGTGGTGCAGGTTCGTTTAAATCTATGGCGGGGTAAGTATTTGTAGAAATATAGTTAAGAAATATGAAGATGGTATGAAGAAGAAAAAAGAACTTTTACATTTGCAATGGTTGGATCATTTGGGCTCAAAATCATAAGCGCAAGACTATGTCAAAATCAAAATCTTTAGGATTAAATCCTTTATCCAGCAAAAAAGGGGAATTGCGTCAAGACCTCATCACAGGTAAGTGGGTTGCTATTGCCCATGGTCGAAGTCAAAGGCATCAGAATAAAACAGATGTAAATAAGAAACCAAAGACCTCGCCAAAATATCAGGATAACTGTCCCTTTTGTAACTTAACGCAATTTCCGCAGGAGCCGGATATTTTACGCTTGCCGGATAATCCTGATACATGGCAGATTCATGTCTTTGCTAATAAATATCCGGCGTTTATACCGGCGACGGAGCTGCGCTCACGCTTTGAAGGACCTTATCGGGCAATTGAAGCCGTTGGTTACCATGAAGTTTTGGCAACTCGCTGGCATAATCAGACCGAGGCAGAAATGACCATATCGGAATTGTCGCTTGTTCTAGAAGCGCTCGTTGTCCGTTACCGTCAACTCAAGACCAAACAGTCGGTTAATTACATTCAGATAATCAAAAATCACGGCATTGAAGCTGGAGCGACACAACAACACCCGCATCACCAGATATTTACGACGCCAGTCTTACCGAGCGAAGTCTCTGATATTTTACATGGCGCAGAAAGATATTCTCAAAAACATGGCCATGATCCATATACCGATATGATCTCTTTTGAACTTGAAGCAGGTACTCGCATCATCTGGCAGAATGACGATTTTGTAATTTTTTGTCCTTATGCTTCACGCGTACCTTTTGAAACCTGGATTATGCCCCGTGCCCCTGAACCTTTTTTCGAAAATCTTGGACCGTCCCAGAGAGAGTCTCTTGCCCAAGCAATGCACGAACTTTTTGTGCGCTTGGATCGAGGCCTAAATGATCCAGCCTTTAATTACTTCATCTACTCGGCACCATGTGACGACACAGGCTTTATTTGTAATAAAGAATCGTTTGGTAATTTCCGTTGGCATATTGAAGTACTGCCACGTTTTGGCAGTTGGGGTGGATTTGAACTAGCTACTGCTCTTGAGATAAATCCTTCTGTTCCAGAAGAGTCGGCTGCCTTCTTAAGACAAGTATCGGTATCAGGCCTGTGACTATGATAGATATAATTACCCAGATTTTAGCTGGTGTGCCACCTTGGCTGGCTGTAATCATTACAGCCATGATACCCGTTGGTGAATTAAGAGGAGCCTTGCCAATCGCCCTGCTGGTGTATCAGTTTCCGATTATTTCTGCTATAGCTTTGTCTGTTCTTGGTAACATTTTGCCGGTCTATTTTCTGCTAGTATTTTTTGAAAGTGTTTCTAATTGGTTGTCTAAAAGATCATCTTTAGCCGAGCGATTATTTTCAGCACTTTATACTCGAACGCAACGTAAACTTGAGAAGCAGGTTAAAAAGTATGGCTTTTTAGCCCTGACTGTATTTGTAGCTATACCTTTGCCTATGACCGGAGCCTGGAGTGGCGCGCTGGCTGCTTTTGTTTTTGGGATAAGCCGTACCAAAGCATTCATGGCAATTCTTCTAGGAATCATTATTTCCTCAATTATTGTTACCGCTGTGACCTTAGGTGCGTCATTTACTGTCCGGTCCTTTTTTAGCTAAGATATAGGTATGGGCCGAAAACCAGTTATTGTTGCCAATTGGAAGATGTACATGTCGCACAAGGGTGCGCTAGAAACACTGTCAGCTTTAAAGCAGTTACTAAAAAAAGAGGATATTGATAGTGATATAATTATTTGTCCTTCGTTTCCATCTTTGCGCGACTCATTACGCAAGTTGGCTCGTGATACCAAAATACAGCTTGGTGGACAAGGGATTCATTGGGAAGAAAAAGGTTCATGGACTGGTGCAGTGTCAGTTCTTCAAATCAAACCATTTGTAGAATGGTGTATTGTTGGTCATTCTGAATCGCGACAACTTAGGCAAGAGAGTGATGACCAAGTTCGCAGCCAAGCAAACTTGCTGCTCAATCATGACATTACTCCTATAGTATGTATCGGTGAGACGGCGAGTGAGCGCATGGCTGACCAGACAAAAGCAAAAATAACTCAGCAAGTGCACTCGCTTTTTAAAGAAATGCCTCTAACGCAAGTTCCCAAAATCGTTGTTACTTACGAGCCAATTTGGGCGATTAGTGCAAATGAACCAACCGAGCTGCCGGATCCAGGTGAGATAGCCGCCGTCATGTTATTGATTAGGAAACTAATTGCAGAAAAATTCGGAGTCGAAACTGCCGAGCGCCTTCGCGTATTATATGGCGGCAGTGTTACGGCTACTAATATTGCCTCCTATATGGCAGAACCCGGCATTGATGGCGTAATGGTCGGCAGTGCTTCACTGCAACCTGCAAAATTTGTCAGCATCATAAAAACTGTGCAGCAAGCCGGACTTTAATTAATGACAAGCAGATGTTTTAAAAATGATAATTATCAATCCGTGACGCTAATCTAGTGAATCAGGTTATTAAAATTTATTTCGAATCAAAATTAGCGATTTATAACAACTAATATGATAACCAAGCCACACAATCTCTTCGCTAAGGCCCTTAATATGCAATATGCGATAGGGGCATTTAATGTGTCAAACCTTGAGGCCATTCAGGCAGTCATCTGGGCAGCCGAGGCCCAACGATCACCCGTTATTATTCAAACATCAGAAGGTGCGATTGAGTATGGTGGATTAAAACAGCTAGCCGCCATGGTCAAATCCATGAGTGATGAAACGAGTGTGCCAGTTGTGTTGCATCTAGATCATGGACATAGCCTTGATATGGTCCAGGAATGCATTGAAGCCGGGTACACGTCTGTCATGATTGATGCCTCGACAAAGTCGCTAGCGGAAAACACACATTTAACACAAGAAATTGTTGAGTATGCTCATAAACGTGGTGTTTGGGTCGAGGCCGAGCTCGGTACCATCTTAGGTTCCGAAGGTGCGAAGCAATTAGAAAGTAAGACGCCAAATTCCTTATTGACGAATCCTAAGGAGGCTAAAGATTTTGTAGTTTCAACCGATATTGACGCCTTAGCCGTATCTGTCGGCACCATCCATGGCGCCTTTTCCGGCCGGGAATACATTCGATTCGAATTGCTTGAAGAGATAGAAAAAACGGTGCCTCGAACACCACTTGTAATCCATGGTGCTTCCGGTATTGCCGACGAACATTTACAGCGTGTCGCGGCTACTAATGTATGCAAAATTAATATTGATACCGAGTTGCGCATTGCTTTCCAGACAGCAGTACAAGCTTATTTTAAAACTGAACATGATAAAGTAGATCCTCGGCATATTTTAGGACCTGCCCGAGAAGCTATGCAGCTGATCGTTGAACAAAAAATGAAAGTTTTTGGTTCTCAAGAGAAAATATGAGTGTGTTATACTATAAGTAATAAAGCTCTATATTTTATATTCCTATTGCGAAACAAAAAATCTTCAAAATTAAACTCAAGGCAGTAGCAAAGTTACCTCGCTAACAATCTTCAGATGAAAACATTGACGGTATGAGCTTAAATCAGACTAAATTTGATGTCATTGCCATTGGTGACACAACGCAAGATGTCTTTTTGCAAGTGTCTAGTGCCAGTGTCCAGTGTGCAAAGGATGATACCAATTGTCTTCTTTGTTTCGACTATGCCGATAAAATTGCTGTTGATGCGAAGACTGATATTTCAGCTGTGGGCAATGCGGCTAACCACGCTATCGGTATTTCTCGATTGGGTTTTAGATCCTCAATTTATACTATTGTTGGTGATGATATCCAAGGGCACATCGCTGGTGATGTGTTTCGAGAAGAGGGAGTAGATCCACGCTACGTTGTCTATGATAAAGGGCACGGCACTAATTTCTCGACAGTTCTTAACTTTAAGGGCGAGCGAACAATTTTAGTCTTTCATGAACCTCGTGATTACCAATTACCCCGACTATTAGCAACGCAATGGCTTTACCTCACTTCAGCATCTGGCGATGGTGTTGAACAGTTGCACGATCAGGTTTTATCATATATCGCTGATAACTCAGATGTTAAACTAGCTTTTAATCCTGGCACATATCAAATTAAATTAGGTGGGGCACATCTCGGGCCGCTCTTAGTAAAAACAGAGCTCTTATTTTTAAATCGTGAAGAAGCCGCCAAGATACTTGGTGTAACCACCCGTGATATTAAAGAACTTTTTAGTCACTATCATGAAATTGGCGTGAAGAACATGGTTATAACCGATGGACCAAAAGGTGCCTACGCTTCTGACGGCAGCACTATTTGGCAGCTCAATATATTTGCTGGGCCAGTTGTTGAACGGACAGGGGCGGGGGATAGTTTTGGCTCTGGCTTTCTCGCAGGCTTATTGCAAGATCTTCCTATACCTGAGGCGATGCTGTGGGGCAATGCCAATTCAACATCAGTTGTGCAATATATTGGAGCTAGAGAAGGACTGCTAGATCAGGTCGGAATTGAAAAAATGATCGCTGAAAATTCTTCAATTCAACCGAAAGTATTTACAAGCTAATATGTCTAATGTAATTAGATTTGAGACCTCATCTTGTACTATTAAGTGCGGGGCGTTAAATCATTGAATTAACTATGATAAATATCCATGATTAAAGTTGCTATTAATGGTTTTGGTAGAATTGGTCGCGCTGCTTTTAAGATCGCACTGGAGCATAAAGATATTGAAGTCGTCGCTATCAATGACCTTGGTGATCCGGCTAACTTAGCCTACCTACTCAAGCACGACACAGTTTATGGTCGTTATCAGCCTGAGGTCAGGGTGACCAAAAATAATCTAAGAGTTGGCGCAAAAACTATGAAAATTCTAAATGAAGCTGATCCTGAAAATCTGCCATGGCAGGATCTAGGGATTGATGTTGTCATCGAATCAACCGGTGTTTTTACTGATAAGACTGGCGCTGGCAAGCATCTAACCGCGGGGGCTCGATTTGTCATCATATCGGCACCGACCAAGAGTTTAGATGTCGCGACGGTAGTTCTTGGTGTTAATAATCAAGATATTGCCGGCCAGAAAATTATTTCCAATGCTTCGTGTACAACTAATTGCGCAGCCCCGATAGTTACTGTTTTAGATACAGTTTTTGGCGTGGAGAAGGCTCTCTTAACAACAGTCCACTCCTACACTGCGTCTCAGAGTTTAGTCGATGGACCGGCCAAAGATCGGCGCGAAGGCAGGGCTGCCGCCCAGAATATAATTCCGACCTCAACTGGAGCCGCCACGGCCGCTACCAAAGCATACACGCCCCTTGCCTATAAATTTGATGGAGTTTCGCTGCGTGTGCCAACCCCCATAGTGTCCATAAGTGATGTTGTTGCCTTACTCAAAGAGGATGTCACTGTTGATGAAATAAACCAAGCTTTTCGTGAGGCGGCCTCAAACCCACTTTATAGCGGTGTCATTGGAATTTCGGAAGAGGAAGCCGTCTCCAGTGACTTTATTGGAGATTCAAGGTCAGCCATAGTTGATGTCGCCATGACCAGAGTAGTGGCTGGAAATTTAGTGAAAGTTATGGCTTGGTACGATAATGAGTGGGGTTATAGCACTCGGTTGGTTGAACAAGTTATTGCTCTCGCCGGCGGGGAAAAATAATTGATCTGTCTCTATTGGTTGACAGTAAGACTAGATTCTGACTCCGAGACAAAATATCTTTCAAGTGTGGTAAGGTAAGGGGACTCATAAAGCACCTCCGTCGGATTTAACAATTGATTTCGTGTATCATGACAATCATGACTGTGAGGCACTTACGAACTATGGACGATATCCCGATTGATGGTAAGAACGTGATTGTGCGGGCAGATCTTAATGTTAGCGTAGGTGAGGATGGGGTCGTTGATGCCAATGAGGATTTTAGGATTGAGATGATTTTACCGACCATTGAAGAACTTGTTCAGCGGCGTTGCAAGGTATTGATATTAGCTCATCGGGGCAGGCCAAGAGAGAACAAAGAAGATGTTGATATGACGCCAATTAGGAAGCGCCTTGAATATTTACTACGTGAATCCGTTACCCAGACGAATCAGTTTTTTGGAGACGGGGTCAGATCAATTATTAGTGGAATGTCGTCTGGCAGCGTTTTACTTTTACCAAATATTAGACTGGATCATCGCGAAGAGTCAGTCAACCTAAAACTCGGAGAAGAGTTAGCTTCAATTGGTGAAGCCTATATCAATGAAGCCTTTAGTGTGTCCCATCGTGCCCATGCCTCCGTGACTGCATTGCCGCACCTGTTACCGTCTTGTGCTGGGCGTCGCACAGTTATTGAAGTAAGAGAACTTGAAAAACTAAGAGATAATCCAGTCCGACCCTATGTAGCTATAACTAGCGGTGCTAAGATATCAACTAAAATTGGTCTGTTGCGTACGCTCCTCGGGCAGGTTGATGCGCTGTGCCTTGGGGGTCAATTAGCTAACGTTTTTTTGGCAGTTCAGGCACATGTAGAGAGTCATAATTTCAGTGTTGATGAGATAACGGCAGCCCAGTCACTTCTTGAACAATATGGTGAAAAAATAATATTACCGGTAGATGTGGTCATTGGCGATGAGAATGGCGAAAATGCCCGGACAGTATCAGCGAATGAGTTAGGGCAGGTCAAAGCCGGAATTTGGGATATCGGCCCGAAGTCAATTGCCCAAATCTTGGAGCATTGTAGGTTAGCCCAAACCATTATGTGGAATGGTCCGGTTGGAAAGTTCGAAATCGAAAAGTACGCGTTAGCAACAACGACGCTGGTCCGAGAGATTGCAAAACTACCAGCCCGTCGCGTAGTTGGCGGCGGTGACACCGTTATTGTGATTGAACGTGAAAAATTGCTTGAGAAATATGACCATGTCTCGGTTGGTGGGGGCGCCATGGTAACTTTTCTGGAAGGAGCCCGAATGCCCGGACTTGAGCCGCTTTATAACAAAGATACAATCTAATATTAATTTTATGGCCTTAAATTTTCTGAGCCTATTGTATGATTGGCCTGCGGGCTTAACGACAGAATAAATGCTTTACTTATGACTATCTTGCAGTTTAAAGATTCAGATAACTTTGCTTATGGCCAAGATTGAACGCATCCGAGCAAGAGAGGTACTTGATTCACGTGGGAATCCGACCGTTCAGGCGGAAGTACATGTGGCTGGCGGCATCGTTGGTCGGGCCATGGTGCCAAGCGGGGCTTCAACAGGAGAGCATGAAGCGCATGAATCTCGCGATAATGATCAAAAGCGATTTCTTGGCAAAGGCGTACTAACAGCAGTTAAGAATGTTAATGTTGAGATAAATGCTGCCTTGAGCGGTAAGGATACGGCTAATCAAGAAAAAATCGACCGGACGATGCTTGAACTTGACGGTACAACTGACAAGTCTCGTTTAGGCGCCAATGCCATTCTGGCAGTTTCTTTAGCAGCAGCGCGTACTGAAGCAAAAGTTCAGGGATTACCTTTGTATTTATACTTACAGCAGCATTTTCCTAAACGTGAGCTTGTCTTGCCAGTGCCGCAGATGAATCTTATTAATGGCGGAAAGCATGCCAGTAATAATATTTCAATCCAGGAATATCATGTTGTTCCCATTGGTGCGCCAAGCTTTTCTGAGAGCTTAAGGATGTGTGTTGAAATTCATGCGGCTCTGCGCGTTCTGCTGACTGAAGCAGGATTTCCTGTGGAGCTTGGCGATGAAGGTGGCTTTGCACCTCGTATAGATAAGAGTGACGATGTCTTCACATTATTAGTCGCTGCCATCGAAAGAGCCGGGTATCTGCCTGGAGTTGATGCATTTCTTGGTATCGATGCCGCCGCCAATGAATTCTTTGAGCCTACTGCCCGCGTGTACTTGCTTGATGGCGCCACCTTGTCGCCAATAGATTTGGCATATCATTATACGACATGGCGGGAAAGATATCCTCTGATCTCAATTGAAGATCCTTTTGAAGACGACTCCTGGGCAGACTGGCGGCGATTAATGGAGCGAAACGGGCACACTATGCAAATCGTCGGCGATGATTTATATGCGACTAACGCCACCCGTATTGCTGAAGGTATTAAGCAGGGGGCGACCAATGCTGTTTTGATTAAACCGAACCAAGTAGGCACCTTAACTGAAACATTCAAGGCTATACTTTTTGCGCAGGAATCAGGCCAGCGCATTATTATTTCTCATCGTTCCGGAGATACTGAAGATGATTTTATTGCTGATCTATCGGTGGCAGTCGGCGCCGGACAAATTAAGACAGGAGCGCCAATGCGAAGTGAGCGCACATCTAAATATAACCGCTTATTGCTAATTGAGGAAACTCTCAACGGAACCTACGCTAAACCGTTTCGTGACTTACTAGCTAAAAATCAGACGAGATCGGAAAAAGGATCAACAGAACTCGCCACAAATGTGGCAGCTTCTGCTATGGCGGCTTACACTAACAGGCCAGGAAGGAATGGTGTATAATTTTAGTATGTCAACGGATGAAAGACACAAGGTAACATGGGAACATCGGCAAGCAGAATTATGGGACCGTATTTTTCAGGTAACTCAAGATGTAGCCACCCTGGTAGACACTTTTAAGCCCGAGCGTGCTGGGGATGTAATTAAAGTTGAACTTGTTAAAACAGCTATGGCCGTCGGAACAGAACTTGTCAGAGCGAATGCAGCGGAAGATGCCTTGTCATTCAGGAAGCATCTTACCCAAGCGCGCCTGTACGCCATCGAAACGGATTATTGGTTGCGTATGTCTTATGTCTTACAGCAACAAGAGAATGTACAGCAAGATCTTTCTAGTATTATTTCTCAGTATGCATCAATAATTGATTTGCTTTTAAAGTTTTCTCGTCACACTGAGCAGGAACCACACGTCATTGCTCGTCACACCAAAGGACCACGTATAAATTAGGTCATAATATTTTATTGAGCGGGGGAGTATTAGATCTTTAAACTGTCGTCCGCGTCGTGATGTGGATAATCTTTAAGAAGCAGTTTTGGCAGAAAATTGAATGATTCAGCCGATTTTTGGTACATGCTATACTTTCTTTATGAAGCGAGTATGGCAGGTTGCATCACGAGGGATGCGTATCATGAAGACAACTAGCGAGATTAAAGAATTACTACTTCAACAAAGAGGACTTGATATTGCCTCAGCTAAGTCTTTTTTTAATCCACAATATGATCTTGATATTCATGAACCCAAGACACTGACTGACGTGCCCGCTGCGATTGATAGGATTTATCAAGCTGTGAAAAACGGGGACTCGATAATAGTTCATGGTGATTATGATGCAGATGGTATCACGAGCACAGCTATATTGGTCTCAGTTTTACAGGATTTAGGTGCAAACGTGACTCCATTTTTGCCACATAGGTCAGATCACGGCTATGGTTTAAATAAAGATACATTAAAGGGTTTAGTGTCTGAAATGAAACTGTTGATAGCTGTTGATTGTGGTATTAGTAATGGACCCGAGATTTCCTGGTTAGCAGAGCAGGATATAGATGTGATCGTTGTTGATCATCATGCCAGCCCTCAAATTTTGCCAGAGGCAGTCGCGATTGTTCATCCTGCTCACCCGGCCGGCAAATATGCCTGGCCACATTTATCAGGAGCAGGCACAGCCTGGAAACTAGCTAGTGCATTACTTCAGGACAAAAGGTCTTCATTTAGAGACGATCCCGATCACGAAAAATGGTTGCTGGACCTCGCCATGCTTGGCACCTTAGCCGATCGAGTACCGATTTTAGGCGAGAACCGCGTCATCGTGTCCTTTGGCCTAGAAATTCTTAGGCGAACCCAGCGACCCGGCTTACAAATGCTTCTGGCCGCACAAAATAAATATAGTACGCCAATCTCTTCTGATGATGTTGCCTTTAACATTATTCCGGTCCTAAATGCTGCTGGGCGTCTTGATCATCCACAGCCGGCTCTTGAATTATTACTCACGTCGGATGTGGAGCGTGCTCAGACTATTTTAAAACACTTGCTATCGCTTAATACAAAACGTCAAACTCTAACTCGACGGGTCGTGGCTGAAGCAATGGCTTATGTCAATGATGACCCCTTTATATTCGCTTATGATGAATCATGGCCGGCGGGAATTGTGGGTTTGGCCGCCGGACGCCTGGCAGAACGTTTTGGTAAGCCAGCAATTGTTGTCGGTAATAATGGTCGAGAGGCTGTAGGCAGTGCTAGAAGCCCTGTATCGATTAATATTCTTGACCTGTTACGCACGGGTGAAAAATCTTTGCTTAAGTTCGGTGGGCATGCGCAGGCTGCTGGCTTTAGCCTAGACATAAAACGCGTTGAAGAATTTCGTGAGCAGCTATTATCAGCTCAGACGACCACCACAGGAAACAAGGAAATCGTTGAGCATGAGCAGGCAGATGCCGTTGTAGGTGAAAATTTATTAACAAGAGATACAGTTACCCTACTTGAATCATTCGCCCCTTTTGGCCAAGGTAATGAGCGACCTAAATTCATTGTAAAAGGAATGCAGTTACTAGAATGGCACCCGGTTGGATCTAGGAAAGATCATGCAAAGTTTACTTTTCGCCATGGCGATGAAGCCTTAGGTGGAATCGGGTTTGGTCTGGTGAGATCGCTGCCGACTGAAATGAAACCAGGTTTTGTGGATATATTAGGAGAGTTGTCAGAAGATGAATTTCAGGGCCGACGTCGATTGCAGTTGATTGTGCGTGATATATCGAAAGCAGGTACGATGCATATTAATGAAAAAAGCGACTCTATATAGTGACGGGGGATCACGAGGTAATCCTGGTCCAGCTGCAATTGGTTATGTTTTAGATATTGCTGACGGCAAAACATTAACTCATGCCGAGACCATTGGCGATAAAACTAATAATCAGGCCGAATATCAGGCACTTCATAATGGATTAGTAAGAGCGCGATCTGAGCGAGTTTCTTGGCTAAAATGTTATTTAGATAGTGAACTGGTGGTTAAGCAATTAAATGGCGATTATCGTGTAAAAGACGCAAACCTGCGATTGATATTTGAGCAAGTTAAAATGATCATTAAAAAATTTGATTCTGTAACATTTTCTCATGTGCCAAGGGAAAAAAATAAGGAGGCAGACAAGCTGGTGAACGAGGCCTTAGACAAGCTCAATGTTTAAAGTAAAAACCACAGCCGCAGCCGTGGTTTTTATTTGCGAAGATGAGCTGTAAGCCGGATTCTGTCGTTGAAGATAACTATCTATCTGGGCTACGCCTTGCGGCGTGAGCTCAATGCCTCCTACCTGGTTTAGTTTTACTAAACACACTTGGAGTTGCATCAGGTGGGGTTTGCCCCAACCATGTATTACTACAAGGCCGCGTGGTCTCTTACTTCACTTCTCTTTTTTAAAAAGTGTCTATCCGTTACACGGATACCACGATTTCACCCTTACTCCATGTCCTTTCGAAGTGAACACAAAGCGGTTTGTTTCTGTTGCACTCTTCGCTCCAAAGCTTGCGCTGAGCGCAAACCGTTAAGGAGTCCCTAGGATTACTCCCGGCAGGCGTTACCTGCCACCTATATAACAGTTGTTTTAAGAACAGCCTGTCGATTTTTGCCTGTCATTTGACTGGCTTGAATTTTCGGCAAGCCCTGTTAGATGTCCGGACTTTCCTCCCCATTATTACTACGTTGTTTGAATAGGGCAGTTATCCACTCATCTTCGCACTTATTACTGTACCTAGTATTAAGTATAATGTCAATTATTTCTGCTATTGCGAGCGACCAATAAGCAGACATACACTGGTGAGCAGATGTCAAGACACATTGACAAACGGCCGCAGAAATTTATTATTGTTTACCACTCAAATACTTTGCTATGAAGCGGTCTGAGCTCTTTTTTGGTGCTGTCTTGGTACCTTTGGATTTTACGGCATTGTTTGCAGCTGGTGTTGCCTCCTACTTTATTCGCGTAAGTCCAACTTTTCAAGGTATTCGTCCAGCCATATTCCAGTTTGATTTGCCACTCCTTTTATATATCCAACTTATCAGTATCGTCTCGGCCGTGATAATAGTGATTTTTGCGTTGCAAGGACTTTACGCTATGCGCGTCACCAGACGTATTTTGGATGAGTGGAGTCGAATATTCAGCGGAATCACGATTGGTCTAATGCTTGTCATTCTCTATATGTTTTTGAGTGCTGAGTTATTTCAATCGCGCTTTATCTTGCTGTCGGCCTATGTCATCGGACTTATCTTCGTAATCAGCGCTCGTTATAGTGTGCGTCTCTTACAGCGATCGATGCTCAACAGAGGTTTCGGTGTTCATAATGTAATGTTAGTTGGCAATGGACGATACGCTGCTCAGCTGGCAAATATTTTTAGAAAAAATCCTCAACTTGGATATCGGATTGTAGGCACACCTGACTTGGTGCGCTGGGAAGAGCTTAGAAAGATTTATAGTAACAAGGGTATCGACGAAATAATTCAAACTGATCCCACCATGCCTGAAGATGATTTGTTGCTCTTGCTTGATTTTGCGGAACGATACAAGATTGACTTTAAATACATTCCTAACCTATTTGAAACTCATGCGGCTAATGTGAAATACCGGCAGATTGGCGGGGTTCCCGTGGTTGAATTAGGACGGACTCCGCTTGATGGTTGGGGACGAATTGCCAAGCGTGTTCTTGATTTAACTGGTGCGATGTTCGGGCTTATATTATTTTCCCCAATCCTCCTCCTGACGGCTTTGGCTATAAAGTTAGACACAGCTGGACCAGTTCTTTATAAACAGACCAGGTTAGGTCGAAACAAGGCGTCGTTCGCTATGTATAAATTTCGTAGTATGGGACTTGAATATTGTACTGGGGATGCCTACGGAGGCAAAGTTGCCGAACATTATGAAAAAAAATTACGGGCGGAAAGAAATCAACGACCTGGCCCTCTTTTTAAGATGAGAAATGATCCGAGAATTACCAAGATCGGACGTATTATTCGTCGTTGGCGGATCGATGAATTGCCGCAATTTTTAAATGTACTTCGCGGAGAAATGAGTCTTTTAGGACCACGCCCACACTTACCTCAAGAGGTGGCTCGATACAGTAAACATCATGAAGCTCTCTTTACGATTAAGCCTGGTATGTCAGGCATGGCTCAAGTTAATGGTAATGCTGGTTTAACCTTTGACCAGGAGGCAAGTCTTGACCTGGCGTATATAGAAACGTGGTCATTGCGGCTCGATATTATTTTACTGCTCAAGACATTTCTCCTTTTAAAACGCGATAAAAATGCAATTTGAGGTAGTTATAACAAAATCAGTTAGAATATTGCAATTTGAAAATAGCAAGCACAAAACACTTTAAGACTACTGAAGCTAAGTATAAGACTACACGCCTCGAAGCATCTATATAGCATAGCAATTTCCTTCATCAAAGGTGATTTTCATGTGAATTGATCTTCCGGTGACAGCTGCAACCGATGCGGCTATAGTGGAAGACACATATGATTGGGGGAGAATAATGAGAGTGGCAATTGTTCATGACTATTTAACGCAGTTCGGCGGTGCCGAGCGTGTGTTATTAGCACTCATGAAACTTTTTCCGCATGCGCCGGTATTTACTCTCGTGTTTGATCCAAGAATGGCTTTTGCGAGAACGAGTGGACCAGGAATATTTGATACCAGAAGGCTTCGGACATCGTTTTTGCAACGCATACCAGGGGCTAGAGCCAGACATCGTTACTTTCCTATTCTCATGCCGTTGGCGATCGAACAGTTTGATTTTAGCCAATATGATCTTGTATTTTCGGCTACACACAGTTTTGGCAAAGGGGTAATATGTGGCCCGCAGACATTGCATATTTCCTATTGTTTCACACCAACTCGATATTTATGGGATGATAGTCATCGCTACATTCGTGAATTTTCTCGTTCACCAGTGTTTCAGCGTCTGGCGCCCATCGCGTTGTCTTATATTCGTTTGTGGGATTATTACGCGTCGCAACGTGTTACTACCTATCTAACTCTTTCCAATTTTGTCGCGCGGCGCATTCAAAAATACTATCGGCGTGATGCTCAAGTTGTGCCGCCACCGGTTGATGTCAATCGGTTTAAAGTAACACCGGGTGGGGATTATTATCTGATCGTTTCACGTCTTGTGCCATATAAACGCATAGACCTAGCAATTGAAGCTTGCGAGCGTCTCCAGCGTCCTCTTAAAATTGTGGGAACGGGACCTGAAGAGAAATTGCTTCATGAGCGAGCGCGATTCTTCAGTGGGCAAAAGAAAACATTTACAGAATTTCTTGGATTTGTACCCGACGAAAAATTACCGGCCCTATACAAAAACGCACGTGCCTTACTGTTTCCTCAGGAAGAAGATTTTGGTATTACGCCTCTCGAAGCGGCGGCGGCTGGTAAGCCGACAATTGCCTATGGCTTTGGCGGTGCTCGGGAAACAGTAATTGATGGAATTACAGGAATCTTTTTCCTTGAACAAACGGCTGGGGCCCTAATGCGTGCCATGTTAGTTAGTGAATCCACAACATTCAATTCAGCGGATATTCGACATCACGCGGAAAGATTCAGTGAGGATCAGTTCTTGCAAGAAATAGAACAAATCGTGCACAGTGAGTGGATGTCATTCAAAAGTAAACATCAAACGAGGCTATGAAAGATTCTTGGATTCGACGGTATCAACTGGTACTCAGGCAACGATTACCTGTGCTGTTGGTAATCAGTTTTATTGCTGCCGCAGCCGCCTACGTTGTTTCGTATCGGCTTGGTCCGGTCTCTGAGGTCCACTTCTCTTACCTGATAAGCCTAAGTGAGCGTGAGCAATCGGTAGATTATCAATTCGATGGTTACTATGCACTTCAGGCCACTGACCTCTTTGCGGCGACTTTGGCCAGCTGGATCACTGCTCCAGAAGTGATTAGCCGAGCTTATGAAAACGCCGAGTTAAAGCCACCAACTAATGATCCTCGTCTTTTGACAAAACAAGTATCTACAGAAAAAAGTGCAGCCCAAATAGTGAAAGTTACTGTCAGAAGTGACACCGATCAAACAGCCGGGGCCCTGGCATTGGGACTTCAGGAAGAGATGCAAAATAATGTGTCACTCTATCACGATGAGGGTGTTCCTGCCCTCACATTTCGTGTGGTTGCCACCAAGCCGTGGACGGGGAAACGTGAGGTATCCGTATTACTTATTGTAACGGCGACCTTTGTGGCTACTTTAATACTCGGCATCAACACGGTTCTGCTGAGAGAAAGCTTAAACAAAACTGATGATGGGACATAATAAAGGGCAAGAAGAATTTAATGACAGCAACGGAGGCGTTGCTTTTTTATTATTCACGTCCTTACTTTCGCAGCAAGTCGCGGGAAATTCAGCGAAGGACCATAACTCTTTCCTGGCTTGGTGTCCCAGTTTTGGCAAAAAAAATCTTATTTATCCGCTGAATAATGCAGTCTTGAATGCTAATACTTGCCGCCAAAAAGTTTCATTTAAGCTTTAAACGCCTAAAATTGATGAACATAGCCGTTGACATACGATCACTGCTTGAAGAGCGCATCAGTGGCGTAGAAGAATATACGACACAACTGATCCGATCGCTACTTAAAATTGCCCCTGAGCATAAGTTTCAGCTTTTTTATAATTCTTATAAGCCTGTTACCCTACCCGATTTTGGCACGGGTAATTATCAAATTCATAGTTGGCACTGGCCCAATAAACTATTTAACACTTGCCAATTAATAAGTGGTCAGCCGTGTTGGGATAGCTTGGTGTCAGCCGATGTATTTTTTATTCCCAATGTTCGTTTGGCACCAGTGTCATCGAATACTCCTCTGATTGTCACCGCACATGATTTGTCATTTGAGCGTTTTCCCGAATTTTATTCTTGGCAGCGTCGATTATGGCATCGCGCTGTCAGACCAAAGTATCTTATGAAGAATGCTGATCGGATCATCGCTGTCTCACAAGCTACCGCTGATGATGTTGCATCGTTGTATAACGTATCGCCGAGTCGGATTTCGGTTGTCCATTCGGGTATCGTCAGTTACCCAGATAAAATCACTAGCGCGGAGCAGCTTCGTGTCATACAAAAGTATAATTTGCCAAATCGATTTGTTTTATACCTTGGTACATTAGAACCGCGCAAGAATGTGCAAAGTATTGTCGAGTCTTTTTCAGCGATTGCTTCTTTTATACCTCACGATCTTGTCATTGCTGGATCACCTGGTTGGCTTATGCACGAAGTTGAGGCAGCAATTGCTAGATCAAAGGTGAAGAGTCGAATTCGCCTCATTGGCTTCGTGGCTGAAAGCGATAAACGTGCGCTTTATGCAACAGCTGATCTCTTTGTTTATCCCAGCTTTTATGAAGGTTTTGGTTTTCCTCCCCTGGAAGCCCTAACAGCCGGAACGCCAGTCATAACTTCTCATAATTCTGCCCTATCGGAGATTGTGGGCGAATGGACGACACTTGTTGATCCGTATCAGCCGGCGGAGCTCGCGCTCGTCATGAGGGAACTACTACACGAGCCGCCAATCATATCAGAGGATACAAAGAAATCCATTTACAATAAGTATTCTTGGGAACGAGCCGCGCGGCAGACTTTGGCAATTTTGCTTGACGCGGTCTAGAGACTTTAACCAATCACGGCTCGTCATTCCTATAAATATTATATTTTCAAGGAAGCACAGAGCAAGATAGCGATGAAACTCGATGATCGTAAGACTTTCGCGGGTAATTTGAATTGCGATCGTGTCATGCGATAATTGCAATGTGCGATTTAGACTCTTGTTATGCGTATAGCTATCGACGCCCGAGCCTATTCATGGGCAGGCATAGGCCGATATATTCAAAATATCCTGACGGGATTAGCCGAGCAGCCTAAACACACTTTTATTGTGCTACTCGGCGCAAAAGATGCCAAAAATTATAACGGTCCTCATGAGGTGGAGATAGTCGACGATTCATATTATTCGTGGCGGGAGCAAACTTTATTTTTACAACAGCTTAATCGTGTGAAAGCCGACCTTTGGCATTTTCCTCACTTTAATGTGCCGATATTGTTCCGACAACCATATGTCGTAACGATTCATGACACAACCCGCTTTATATTTCCTGGACAGAATAGTCAGTCCTGGCGACAACAAGTTGCCTATGAATATGTATTTGCTAAGGCAGTTGAACGGGCACAAGCCGTGATAACGGTATCAAACTCTACTCGCGAAGAGTTACTTTCCCTACCTATAAGTGTGCCAACAACGGTAAGGACTATTTATGAAGGTGTTGATGAACTTTTTTGGCTTAAGATAACGGAGTCTTCGAAACAAAAAGCTAGAATGTTAATTGGCACCCAGCAACCTTATTTTCTTTACGTTGGGGTTTGGATGAGTCACAAGAATCTTGCTCGCTTACTTGAAGCATTCTCTCAAATTGCACGTCGCCACCCTGATGTCCGGCTTGTCATGACGGGAAAACCAAGACCAGGCTATAGTCGCGTACTGCAATATGCCAAAGCCCTAAGGATTAATGATCGAGTGATTTTTCTGGGCTTTGTGGCAACACACTTATTGCCGGCAATTTATACACAGGCCCAAGCACTTGTTATGCCCAGCTTGTATGAGGGTTTTGGATTTCCGGCCCTAGAGGCGGCAGCATGTGGTGTCCCTGTTATCACTTCAAACGTCAGTAGCTTACCGGAGATTATGGGTCGGGCAGCACTGTATATAAATCCAGAATATGTCCCCAGTATCGTAGCGGCCATGGAATCTTTGCTTAAGAACCAAGATATTAGGATCAAGTTAGCACGCAGTGGTCGAATTAGGGCCCTAGGTTTCACCTGGTCGAAAGCAGTCCAAGATCATCTTGCCATCTATGCGCAAGTCGGCACGCCGACCGTCTCAAGTAACCTGGTTTAGAAAACGATTATTAAAATCCGATAATTTTTAAAGAAGGCGGAACTCAAACAAGCACTTGGCACAAAGTCTAGTACCTTTTACACTATAGGTGTGATTGATGTCATACCGCCTGAGAGCGGTTATCCTTCGTCTTCATTTTCCCCTGATACCAAAACTACTAGGCGGGGTCGAATTGCGTCGAGCAACAATCGTCCGACGCAAAATCGTGTTTCTATTGGCCCTAAAATTGTTCGGGTTGCCTGGAAGCTTCCAGCACGCTTAAGGCGACCTGTTCGGCAGGAAATTATACGTCAACGAAAACATCAGCGCCGCCGCCGCGCCATTGTGCAGTTTAAGCGACATGCTTTATATGATGATGTTTCAAGAGACATGAAAGCGACGAACGCGCCAGGGTCGCAGCGTTTGTCGAACCATAGGCCAAGTAAGGGAAATGAGATCGTTACTAATGATATATATATAAAGGCTCTGCCAGGCATTCAGGTTGGCCCACCACCTTATGCCGGGGCGGCAGTAAATAAAGTGTTAGGTGAGGTAGGCAACTTTGGATCACCTAAAAAGACTGCTCCAGCGAGAGGAGACCGAGGCATTTTAAGGCGATCAACTATTAAGCAAAGACACGTCAAGCGTCCGGAAGATAGTGTTCAGACAAATCGTATGCCGGTGCAAACAGACTTGGTCTTTGCGAAAACAAAATCAGTTAACATGAACCCAAACTTTTTGATTGCTGAAAGAGATGTTCCGTTTACTTGGGGCCAAGGGACAACTAGCACATCTCCGGCAGAAGTACACTTAAGGGATCGGATAGTAGAACCTAAACGACGCTTTACCCTACCGCTTCATCTCAGCATCTGGCCCGGTAATCGGTCAGATGAACAAGCAAAGTTAAAATCTATTAAAAAAAAACTCCGCACCCGCGCACAATTAATATAGCGTTCTTAATTATAACTTTTCTGCTTGTTATTAGTTCCGTCTGGAATCTGCAGGCACTTGGCCGGGGTTATATATCCCTTCAATCAATAGTGAGTAAAAGCGCAGCCGCATTTGAGCATGCTCTAGCGGCTGGCTCAGCTTTAGCCGAAAGCGACTTCAGTACAAGTGAAAAACAATTTGCCGCAAGTGAAGTCTTGTTGCACTCGGCTCGTGCCGAGTTATCTGCGGCTCTGGCTGCCTCCCAAAATATTCTTGAGATCATAGATGTCACGGGTACAGTTCGCTCCGGTGATCAACTATTAGCTGCTGGTGAACATTTAACCCAAGCCGGGTTATTGGTATCCCGTGGACTGTCACCACTCCTCGATACCAATATTGTTTCCAATGATGATGATAGACAGTCGTACACGCTAGTTAGTGCCCTAGATCAAGCTCAGGCTGAGTTGACTAAAGCTGAATCAGAATTAGCCCAAGCTGAAGAAGCTTTGGGTAGAGTTACGGTTAGCGCGCTTCCTAATAGTGTTCAACAACATGTGGCAATACTTAAAGCGGCATTACCGCGGGCTAGGGAGCCTCTCGGTCTTTTTCTAAAACAGAGCGATACACTTTTAGCTGTGCTGGGAGCCGAACGTCAACGAGAATATCTGTTGTTACTGGAGAACAATGACGAAATACGTCCAACCGGAGGATTCATTGGCAGCTTAGCTTTGATTAATATTGATCGAGGCATTGTTGAGAAGGTTGATGTCAAGTCAGTTTATGATCAGGATGGTCAGCTTCGAGATTACATTGCGCCGCCTGATCCCTTGCGTCCTATTACTGATCGCTGGTTTCTTCGCGATGCCAATTGGTTTATTGACTGGAAGTTAAGTGCAACCAAGATAGCAGAATTTTTTGAGAAGGAAGGTGGCACAACAGTAGATGGAATTATTGCCCTGACCCCAGAAGTTATCCAACAGCTGTTGATCATTACTGGTCCCATTGAGGTGCCAGAGTGGAATATCACTGTCGATGCCGAATCCTTAGTTGCCGTTACTCAAGATTTAGTAACGTATTCTTATGATCGAGCTCAAAACCGGCCGAAACAGTTCTTAGCCGACCTAACGCCGCAACTTTTAAAAAGAATATTCGCCGGAGACCCTAGATCAACGTTGGCAGTGCTGGACGTTTTAGCGAGGATGATTCAGGAAAAACAACTACTTATTAACTTTCGCGATAGCGCAGAACAAGCGCGTTTGACCCAACTGGGCTGGAGTTCCGATTTTCCAGATAATGAGCAGGGATTTTTACACGTTAACAATGCAAATATTGGTGGTCACAAAAGTGATCAATTTATTGAGCAAGAAATTGACTATCGATCAACTATATTAGAAAACGGAGACGTCGATGTCGTTGTTACGATCAGAAGGACCCATAATGGACCTAGTGAAGCCTTGCAATTACCATATCCATCTGGAGAAAATCCAGCTTTTAAAAATAACATAATTTATCAGAGAGTATTGGTGCCGCGTGCGGCACAGCTCCTTGAGGCAACCGGTTTCAGCAGACAGTCAGAAGTACCTCGTCCTTTAGAAATAAAACAGGGTAAGAATAGCCTGACGGTGACTGATGCTATTTTAAGAGCTGACCCTGACATAGCCGAATGGCAGCGAACACAATTAGTCCATCCGAGTGGAACAATTATTGGTCAGGAAGCCGGTTACACGTCTTTTGCCAACTGGATGATAACAAAACCGGGAGCAACTGTTGTTGGTTTGTACCATTATATAATACCGCAACACGCGATATTGCCTAGTTTATTGAAACCAGCCAACAGTTATTCTGTCTACCTAGGAAAACAAGCTGGAGACACCAGAACAAACTTGCGGGTTGAGATTATGCTTCCCGAATCAGTCCGACTCGTGCATACTGTGCCTGCAGACGGTGTTACCCAATCGGATGAGCGCACATTGGTCTATCGTGGCCGGTTGCAAGCAGATCGCGTGGTGGGGGCTGTCTTCGAATAACGTTTTCGTTTAATTTCATGGCTCAACATAATGAAACTAATGGCCGTATTATTTCGGCGGCCGTTATTATTGGCGTTGCCAGTCTAGGCTCTCGTCTATTAGGATTGTTACGGGAACGAGTATTGACAACAACTTTTGGCGCCGGTGATACCTTTGATGCGTTCGTAGCTGCTTTTCGCTTGCCCGATCTTATATTTAACTTAGTGGTTGTTGGAGCGCTATCCGCTGCTTTTATTCCGCTATTCACTGAAAAGCTTATTAAGAATCAGAAAAAGGCTAACAAGGAGGCTTTTGACTTTGCCATCGCTGTCTTAAATATCATCTTAGTTATTGTCGTCTTGCTAGCGCTATTATATGTCGTGTTTGCTAATAAGCTGGTGCCGCTGATTACTCCTGGCTTTTCCGGCGAAAAGTTAGCCACAACAATTCTACTCTCACGCATAATGGCACTGCAGCCAATTTTACTAGCGATCAGTTTTGTTTTTTCAGGTATCTTGAACTCGTTTAAGAGATTCATTGCCTATGCTCTTGCCCCCATTGTCTATAATATCGGGATAATCTTAGGTGTAATTTACTTTGTACCGCTGATAGGCATCGCTGGAATCGGCTGGGGAGTCGTCTTAGGAGCAGCCCTGCACATGCTCGTTCAATTGCCGAGTATATACGCTGTTGGTTTCCGGTGGAGGGGGACTGTTTCCTGGTCATCAAAGGACCTGGCAACACTTTGGCGCATGATTATTCCTAGAGCCTTTGGTCTCGCTGGGCAGCAAGTGAATTTGTTTTTGGTTACGATCATAGGGTCTTCATTAGCCGCCGGTAGCATCACCGTTTTCCATCTAGCCAACAATGTTCAAAGCTTGCCGATCGGAGTATTCGGATTAGCGTTTGCTCAGGCTGCTTTTCCTACTCTAGCTGAACAAATTGCCAAGAATGAAAAGAGACGGTTTCTTAACACCCTGACTCGTTCATTTCGTTATATTCTTTTTTTCATTATACCGTTATCAATGTTTTTTTTCTTACTGCGTGCTCAAATGATCAGGGTTTTATTCGGCGCGGGAGCCTTTGATTGGGAGGACACAATTTTAACGTTTGAAACGTTTGGGCTTTTGTTAATTAGTCTTTTTGCTCAAGCGACCATACCTCTTTTGACCAGAGCTTTCTACGTCAGACAAAACACAAGCATACCGGTCATTATTTCTCTGATCAGTATGGTGGTTAATGTTGTTTTAGCACTTCTTTTGGCACCTCGTTTAGGCGTCCAGGGACTGGCCCTGGCTTTTTCAAGCGCAGCCATCGTTAATGTACTTATGTTGCTTGGCACCTTACATTGGCAACTTGGTGGGTTTAATGACCGGCAGGTTTTATTTAGTCTATTCAAGATTACTAGTGCCGCAATTATTTCGGCAGCTGCCGTTCAGCTACTAAAATATCCCTTGGCTGCCGTCGTAGATATGACACGTTTCTGGGGTGTTTTGGTCCAACTCGTTGGAGCTTTCGGTGGCGGCATAATCGTGTATTTGATATTTTGCCTTCTCATGAAGTGTGAAGAACTAGAGGCCATCGGTCGCTACCTGCCACTACGACGAAAGGAACTGGTATTATCAGCGTCGACTGAAACGCCCCGATTTGGTGGTTTACCAGAGTGATTAAATATGGATATCAGAAACTTTTCAATCATTGCGCACATTGATCATGGTAAATCAACCCTAGCCGATCGTTTAATGGAAATAACGGATACGGTTGCTAAAAGAGCCATGCGAGCTCAGTTTCTTGATTCGATGGAACTGGAGAGAGAAAAAGGTATAACCATTAAGCTGCAGCCGGTCAGAATGTCTTGGTCAAGCAAGGCTTCTGATTCTGAATCGATCAAGCCGGATTCTCTTGCTAAGGAGTATATTCTTAATCTCATTGATACTCCGGGGCATGTTGATTTCCAATATGAGGTAAGCCGTAGCCTTCAGGCAGTGGAAGGCGCCTTACTCCTCGTTGACGCTACCCAGGGTGTTCAAGCTCAAACGATCGCTAATCTTCATCTGGCAATTGAGCAGAACCTAGAGATCATTCCGGTCATTAATAAGATAGATTTGCCGGCGGCCGACGTGCCTCTTGTTAAGCAGGAAATAGTTAGGTTACTTGGGGGTAGTATTAAAGACATAATGTTAGTATCTGCCAAGACCGGCGAAGGGGTCGATCTAATTTTAAGTGCTCTCATTGAGCGTATACCGGCAGCGGCAACACTGACAGAAAAGCCATTACGTGCCCTAATATTTGACTCGGTCTATGATGATTATAAAGGTGTCGTTGCCTATGTTAGAATCGTTGATGGTGTTGTTCGCAGTGGTGATTCAATTGTTTTTCTTGGTAGTGGGGCAACTGATCGAGTTGTTGAAACCGGTACTTTTTCACCCCATGAGCAGAAACGTGATCAGCTGTCGGCTGGTGAAATTGGTTATATCGCGACTGGTCTTAAAGATGTCCGGCAAGCTCGTGTGGGTGACACCATATCTCTAAAAAGTAAATCCGCAACCCTTAAGCCATTGCCAGGATTTCAAATTCCTCAAGCCAAAGTCTTTGCTGGCGTATTTCCCAAGCAAGGGGACTCGTTTCCTAGACTACGGGATGCGATAAATGAACTAGAACTCAACGATGCCAGTCTTTATGTTAGTCAGGAGCAAAGTGCAGCACTCGGCCAAGGTTTTCGTTGTGGTTTTTTAGGTATGCTGCACATGGAGATAATTCAGGAAAGACTGCGACGCGAATATGACCTTGATTTAGTTATGACGACGCCAAGTGTTGCGTATCGCTTGCATCTCAAAAATGGTCGTCGGCTAGACGTGGAAACTCCAGCGCAATTTCCTGATCCATCCACCATCGATCGGATTGAGGAACGATACGCCGATGTTGTCCTTTTGTCTCCTTCACAGTATATCGGCGCTGTCTTTGAACTGCTCAATAATCGGGAAGGCACCTTGGTTAATCAGGAACACATCGCCGGTGACCGTGTTCAACTAACTTATAGCATGCCGCTGCGCGAGTTAGTTGTTGATTTATACGATCATCTTAAATCCGTGACCTCTGGCTACGGTTCACTTAGTTATAATTTGACCAGCTGGCACAATGCCGACGTCGTCAAATTGACTTTGTTGCTTAATTATGAGCCGGTTGAAGCGTTATCGTTAATTGTTGCCAGATCTAAAGCCATGAGCTCGGGTCGTCGTCTTGTTAAAGCGCTGAAGGAAGTCATTCCAAAGCAATTGTTCACTGTACCAATTCAGGCAGCAATTGGAGGAACCATTATTGCCCGCGAATCTCTATCTGCCATGCGCAAAGACGTGACAGCACACTTGTATGGCGGTGATGTGACCAGGAAGAAAAAACTTTTGGAAAAACAGAAGAAAGGAAAGAAAAAAATGGCTGGCAAAGGCTCGATTGATATTCCTCCTGAAGCATACTTAGCTGTTTTTAAAAGGACATAGCGCCATTAATTTTTAGAAAGATATTACCGAAGATTGATTAAAAATAATTGAGTTGACTGGAAAAACGGTGCCACTTATAATGTCGAATAGAGGCTTGATCTTTTAAGAGAAATTTGGTCTTCCATGCTACCGCGGGTAGCATGGTGGTTGTAGAACGGAAAGTTGACAAGAAAGGAGAGTAACCAGATGGTTACGTATGCAGCCTTTAGGACCTTCCGGATTTACCTTGACCAACTTGTCGCTTGCCCCCGTGTTGAGCCCCCACTGATGAGCATTTTTATGTCATGAGTGTGGGGCTCGTTTTTATTAGTATCCTTGCTATAGGATAAGATTCTGGTTATAGTAACTTGCTTATGCTCCAAAATATTACGGCAAGGACATATCATAATATGGCGACTTTACTTTGGATATTGGTAGGAATATTTTCTGGTTTAACAATCGGGATGTGGTTTGAGGCCGATTTCCGACGTCAGTTATTTTATGCCGTCTTCGGGGCTGGTAGCATGCTCTTGATTCGAATTAATGTATCCGTAACTAAACTTTCTGCTAGTAAATTAAAAGCCGAAACTCATAATTTTGAGATGGCACCAGCGCAGAATGATGCCGGGATGCAAACGCAGTCTCAAAAACTTGTGAGGCAAGCGGCAGCAGCAGGAAACGTTGTGGACAGATTACTAGCTGTGGATGGGAGGCTTGATAACCATCAAGCTATCGAATGGCTTGATCATGTTTTACTCCGGCAACAAGAAAGACCTTCGGCAGGCTCAAAAATAAAAGATCCTGAACATTCAATAATAAAAGCATCAAATTAATTTATCTCGAGTCGATTGAATCATTCAGTCGATCTAAAATACCATTTTCTATTCTACAGAGTCTTCCGAAGGTAAAAAAACTGTGAAGCGGTAAAAATAATTAAACCTTTGACTTCCAATGTTTAATTACGATACCGTCAAGTGACATTACTAATGGCATGCCGTTTCATTTCGAGAAACTTAAAATTCCAGATATTCTGCATATAACTTCTGATGTCCAAAGAGACGATCGGGGTTATTTCACTGAGGTTTATAGAAAGAGTGCTTTTTCCAATTTTGGTCTAGACATAACTTTCAGACAATTCAATCGTTCGAAAAGTTCTAGAAATGTTCTACGCGGACTCCATTATCAACTTTCACCACACGCGCAAGCTAAGCTTGTTATAGTCTTGGCCGGAGAAATATTTGATGTAGCCGTAGATATCCGGGAAAAATCGCCCACTTTTGGCCAGTGGACAGGCCTAAACTTGTCAGCCGTCAATAATGATTTGATATTTATACCCCAAGGTTTTGCTCATGGTTTTTGTGTCGTATCTGATAATGCCGAAATTATGTATTACTGTGATAATGAGTATGAATCATCGGCTGAGAGGGGAATAATTTGGAACGATCCCGATCTAGAAATCACCTGGCCGATTAAACAGCCAATACTTTCGTCTAAGGACAACTCTTACCCACCGCTTAAACGGGCAGAATTGGTGCTCATATGAAGATTTTTATCACTGGAGGCGCTGGCTTTATTGGCTCGCTGGTTGCTAAGTCATTAATTGAGCGTGGTGACCAGGTCACTGTTTTTGATGATTTCAATGATTTTTTATACCCCGCGGCGTTAAAACAAGCCCGTGTTAAGGATCTATTACAAGGCAAAGCCAACGTGATCAAAGGTTCGATTCTTAATATTCACGAGCTTGATTTGGCTTTGCAACACAGTGGCGCTCATATTGTCCTGCACTTTGCAGCACATGCTAATCCAGGTGAAAGCATTGGTCAGGCAAAACTTTACACTGAGAATAACGTGGTTGGTACATTAAATGTCCTAAAATCATTGCAGGAGAATAAAATACCGCGATTAATTTTTGCCGGCAGTTCATCTGTTTATGATGATAGACAAACACCCTTCAAAGAAGAATCATATCCCTTACGGCCGCACTCGCCATATAGTGCCTCAAAAGCTGCTGGAGAAATATATTGCTCTCTATGGCATGAACTTTACGGTTTACCGGTAACAGTGCTCCGATTTTTTAGCGTCTATGGTCCATGGGGTCGGCCAGACATGGCTCCTTTCTTATTTGCCGAAAAAATTATCTTAGGTAAAACGATTGAATTAACTAAAGATGAGCGCCAGCGAGATTTCACTTACATTGACGATGTCGTAGCGGGCGTACTCGCAGCGATTGACACCGAACTTTCCTTCGAAATTATCAATATCGGTCGCGGTGAGCCGATTTCCTTACGTGGTTATATTGCGGCGCTGGAAGCGGCCGTAGGACGTAAAGCAAAGATCATTGAGCGTCCTACTCCCCCAGGAGAAATGGCCGTAACATTTGCGGATATATCCAAGGCAAGAAAACTATTGCAATACAATCCGAAAATATCTGTGGACGAGGGCAGCCAACACCTCATTAGGTGGATGAATAATATATATCTTAAAAATTAGTTTTTTCAGGACACCATAAAAGGATTATTTGGTAGAGCGACTATAAGTGTTACTAAGTTTCATGCCGCCATTAGTAATAAAAAAGGCTCTATCAATTTCTAAAAATAATTGACATAAGCCTTATACTAAACACCCTGTTATTAAAAAACCACCGATCTATCTTTGATCATCCCGATCAAACATTCGATAGTTCCATCGCCATTACAGACGATCATTTTTTCATCAACTGCGTCAAGCAACTCGCCATGATCCCGGCAGCAACTAATGAATATTTCTGGTCGTCCGACAATATCGTCTACCCCAGGGTAAATCAACTCATTTCGTGACACATCATCTGGCACGACTGATTCTGCCCCAGCCCCACCAAGGTCGCATTGCAGAGATTTCTCCAAATGAGATCTTCTTTCTTGGTTTTCAACAACCATCGGCATAGTCGCCGAATATCTTTCTTCTTGATTATTAGGATCAAAAAAACGTTTACAGAAAACGCACTGGATTGGTCTATTAGGGACAAAAACAACTGAGATTATCGGCCACGAGTTCCCTCTCGCACGAATTGACCTATTATTCATTTTTAAAACTCCGAAGTCAAAAGGAGGGACAACCACTTAACTGCTTCTAAAATACATGCTTGTGTAAAATTGTCAAGTCGCGTAGGATTCTGACATGAAAATTATATTGTTAGGGGCTCAAGGCATGCTCGGCTCTGATTTGGCGAAAATATTTTCTGATCAAAACATTATTCCCCTTGATCGAGCTGAGCTTGATATAACAGACAAAAAAATGGTTATGAAAAAGATTCAGGTTGAGAATCCCGACATTATTATAAACGCTGCTGCTTATACTGCGGTCGACAGCGCCGAGTTAAATTCAACCGAAGCTTTTACCGTCAATGAGTCAGCTGTCAGCTATATCGCTCAAGCTGCCAAGGCAATAGATGCAACAGTGGTTCACTTTAGTACTGACTATGTTTTTCAAAAAATGGAAGGGATAACTGAAGAGACTATGGGAATGTGGACAAAAGCAGGTCAGTTCCGAGGCTTTCCAGAGAACTATCCTCCTGGACCCTCTGTGAATTTATATGGAAAATCTAAGCTCGCCGGAGAAAAGGCCTTGGCTGCCATTGCGCCAAAATACTATTTAGTTCGTACCGCCTGGTTGTATGGCTCAAACGGCAAGAACTTTGTCGACACAATGCTAAGTTTGGCGGAAAGCAAAGCTACCTTGCCAAAACATGACCGTTTTGTAAGAGTTGTTGATGATCAATATGGCAATCCAACATATACAAAAGATTTGGCATTGGCCACACGCGAGCTTCTCTTAGGTGGCTATAAACCGGCCATCTATCATCTCGTCAACGGCGGTGCCGTAACTTGGCGAATCTTCGCCGAAAAGATATTTGCATTAGCAGGCCGTGATGTGATGGTAAAACCCATTACCTCCACCGAATTTCCATTACCTGCCCGAAGACCTAAATGGAGTATTTTACAAAATACTCATGGCCCGTTGCTTCGTTCATGGGAGGAGGCTTTACAGGACTATTTGAGGTCACGACAAAACCTAGCGGCAACTTGATTTATCTGAGATGATAATGTAGAAATTACACTTCACCATGAATAAAATATTTCAACAGCACACCGCCGAACTCAAAAAAGCTCTCGAAAACACGACGGACTATCATGCGCAATTAGAGCGTGTCGTAAGGCAACTAAAAGAATGCTTTGCCAAGGACAAAACAGTATATGTTGCTGGTAACGGCGGTTCGGCCACATTGGCTCAGCACTTATCTGATGAAGGACTTGGGCGATATAAATCTAACCGTCAGCCCTATCCTTTTGTAGCCTTAACTGCTGACAGCGCAGTTTTAACCTGTATTGGCAATGATTTTGGCTACGAAGAAGTTTTTTCAAGACAATTGGAAGCGCTGGGTCGCGAAGGAGATATCTTCATAGCTTTCTCAACATCCGGTAATTCAGCCAATATCTTAAATGCTTGCTTGACGGCGCATGAGCGGGGGATGACTGTCATTGCCTTTACCGGAGCAAAAGGTAAATTACGTGAGATTGCTGACTTGGTTGTCACTTCCCCGGGTAAAAACACGGCCCGGATTCAAGAGCTTGATTTACATGCTATTCATTTGATATTTGAAATGCTTGAGCCAGAAAATTATGGTGATGCAAATGAAAACTAAACGTGTTGATGAAATTCTAAAGGAGTTTCCCAGCAAAAGAATACTAGTAATTGGTGATATTGTCTTGGACCATTACGTATCAGGAAAAGTTGATCGATTGAATCCAGAAGCACCGGTGCCGATTTTACATGCTAAGCGCGAATGGAATGAAACTGGGGGTGCCGGTAATGTTGCCAAAAACGCAGCTAAATTAGGTGCCAAGACAACTCTAATCTCGGTAGTGGGTGATGACTCTGATGCAGTCCAGCTTAAGCAAGCGGCCGAGACAGAGAATTACCAGGCAATTTTAATTTCTGACCCAAGCCGTCCGACAATTCGTAAGACTCGGTTTATGGTTAATAATCAGCAGATGCTACGAGTTGACACAGAAGAAACTCATAATATTGATGGCGATGTTATCGGGCAGGTTAAAACCGCCATTGATGCTGTCTTGGCGAGCGGCATCGATGCTATCATTGTTTCCGACTATGCTAAGGGAGCGATTGTCGCCGAAGTTGCCCAGCACATAATGAAGATGGCGAAAGGCCAAGACATACCAGTAGCCGCTGATGTTAAACCGTCGAGAATTGATTTATTTAAACAGGCCACTTTCATTTCCCCTAATATAAAGGAAGGACACGAATACCTTGGTTTGAATCATTTAGAAAAAGGTGGACATGACTACCAAGCCTTATCAAAAGCATTACGCGATAAATTTCAGACCGATGTCTATCTTACTCTCGGACCGGAAGGTATTTATGCTTGCACAACCGAAGGTGAATGCCATATACAGCAAGACAACCGGATAGAGGTGGCGGATACTTCAGGTGCTGGTGACACTGCGACGGTGGTTATGTTGTTGGCCTATCTCGCTGGCGCCAAGCCGCAAGAAATTGGTTATTTGGCTAATGCCGCTGGCGCAGCGGTTGTAAGTAAGATTGGGGCGGTGGGTATTTCAAGGGACGAATTACGCTCCGTGCTGATTAGCAAACGTAGTCATAGTAAGATCTTGAGTCTTGATGATGCCAAACAATTGGCCAAGAAATTGCGACAAGCGGGAAAAAAAATAGTTAGTACAAATGGGTCATTCGATTTATTGCATGCTGGTCATTTGGATCAATTTGAACAGGCCAAGGAGCAAGGTGATGTTGTGTTTGTCGGACTAAACACGGATGAAGCTATTAATAAAGAAAAAAGTGCAAATCGACCATTGTTACCTTTGGAAGCAAGAGCAGCGATGGTCGCGGCACTCACCAGCGTTGATTACGTTGTGATCATGCCAGGAGATTATCAGGAAGAGCCAATGAAATCATTGCTGCCGGCTATTAAACCGCATATCCATGTTAATGGCCCAGATCGTGGCGACCCTGCCACCTGGATTGAGTGGCCGGTAATGCAGAAACTTGGCATTGCCGGGTATATGGTGCAACGACGAAACAACTTCTCAACTTCTGACCTTATTAAAAAAATAAAATCTTCAGATTAGTCAAAGCTATGGTGGGGCACCCAGTTATATTTCTTGATCGTGATGGAACAATTAATGTTGATCACGGCTATGTTGATGAAGCCAAGAATTGGGAATGGATTGAAGGTGTATTTGCCGGCCTTAAGTGTCTGGAGCAGGCCGGATATAAACTCGCCATTGTCACGAATCAAAGTGGCATTGCCCATGGGCTGTATTCTGAACAGGATTTGTTTGCGTTACATACTATGATGAATCAAGAACTCAAGAAAAGGGGCATCAAACTTAGTGCGATCGCTTTTTGTCCTCACTTGCGGGATAACCATGAATGCAATTGCCGCAAACCTCGTCCGGGAATGGCCAAAAAAGTTGAAGCTGAAATAGGGGCGATTAACTATGGACAAAGCTGGATGATAGGTGACAGAGAAAAAGACGTTTTGTTTGGTCATAATATTGGAACTAAAACAGCCTTGATCAAAAGTCGCTACTGGCAGGAAAGTTCATTAAATGTTACCCCAGATTTAATTGTAGATTCGTTAGACAGTTTTGCCCAAAAAATAACCGGAGCTTAAAAATAAAAAAGAAAGAGTTAGTAAGATACCGGAAGGCTTGCTAGAATTAGCCAATGATAATTGTCACCGGTGGCGCTGGATTCATTGGTAGTGCGCTTATTTGGGCATTAAACAAGGAAAACAAATCAGACATTACCATAGTTGACGAAATAGATCACGATCGAAAAGCGAGAAATATAGCGCCTCTTAAGTATGAGAACCTAATCGGTATCAATGATTTTCATAGGCAACTATCTAATGGTGATTGGAACAAGCAGAGAGTCGAAGCAATTCTGCATATGGGGGCCTGCTCTGATACGACTGAGATGAATTGGTCTTACTTACTAGAAAACAACGTTGCATATACGAAAGATATTATTCATTGGTGCAAAATACATGGCGTCCGCTGCATTTATGCGTCAAGTGCCGCTACGTATGGGAGTGGTTCTCATAGTTTTTCTGATAGCCATGATTTATTAGACAAACTGAGACCGCTTAATTTATATGGTAAATCTAAGCTGATGGTAGACATCTGGGCACGCGATAAAGGCTTTCTGAACCAAGTTGTCGGCTTACGATATTTTAATGTTTTTGGCCCAAACGAGTGGCACAAGAATGAGATGAGAAGTGTTATAAATAAAAAATTTCAAGAGTTGCAAAAGACAGGGAAAATTGAACTCTTTATGTCGGAACATCCTGATTATAAGGACGGAGAGCAGAAGCGTGACTTTATCTACATTAAAGATGCAGTATCAGCCACTCTGCACTTTCTAGGGAATACTGTCTCCAATGGGTTGTTCAATATTGGTACCGGTCAGGCGGTATCCTGGAACAACGTGGCCCTGGCGATGTTTAAGTCGTTGAAACTTGAACCAAAAATTACCTATGTTCCATTGCCCGCCAACCTTGTAAAACAATATCAGTATCACACCAAAGCGAAAATTTCTAAGCTTCTGGCCAGCGGCTATAGACAGTCATTCACTGAAATTGACGACGCGGTCGATGACTACATAACCCGCTACCTTGTGCCTGATTTGCATCTTGGTGAATAAAGTGTTAAAAATTTTGTCGTAGCTTTATAATGAATATAATATGAAAGGAATCATTCTCGCTGGTGGCGCTGGCACTAGGTTGTACCCCTTGACAATTCCTATCAGCAAACAACTTATGCCTGTTTATGATAAGCCGATGATCTACTATCCTCTATCGGTCTTGATGCTGACAGGTATAAAGGAGATTTTGATTATTTCCCAAGCAGATCAACTGCCCCTGTATCAACGTCTTTTTGGCGATGGCCAATTGTATGGGTTAAAAATAAAATATGCGGAACAATCTGAACCCAAAGGCTTAGCTGATGCTTTTCTTGTCGGTGAGCGATTTATTGACAATGATTCCGTTGCGCTGATCCTCGGCGATAATATTTTTTATGGCACGGATCTTCAGCAAACAGTACAGTCGGCCCGATCACAAGTAGAGACTAACGGTGGCGGCATGGTTTTTGCTTATCATGTATCTGATCCGGAACGTTATGGAGTTGTCAGTTTTGATGTCGATGGTAAGGCAACTAGCATTGTCGAAAAACCTCAGAAGCCAGAATCGCATTTTGCAGTGCCAGGCCTGTATTTTTATGATAAAAACGTTGTAAATGTAGCTAAGTATTTGCGTCCATCCGATCGTGGTGAACTTGAAATTACTGACGTTAACAAAAGCTATTTAGCAGCTGGCAAGCTCAACGTCTCCATTCTCTCGCGTGGTACTGCCTGGCTTGATACAGGAACTCATGAATCTCTTTTGGCTGCGGCTAATTTTGTGCAAATTATCGAACAACGGCAAGGGCTAAAAATAGGAGCCATCGAAGAGATAGCCTTTAGGCTGGGCTATATTAACAGAGAACAATTACTTGAGTTAGCAGAGACCCTCCAAAAAAGCGGCTATGGGGCGTATTTGAAAGAAGTCGCCATGGCAGACAAATTAGGACCAGGAATAAAGGATGCCTAAATGGTTGTAGATGATTTTTTAATTACCCAGGCGCTATAGCCCAAGGCTGTGTATATGATAATTGACTCATAAGAATGGTCCTGGCTCCTGGTTCTGCTACTTGCCAACGTACATAGTTTATGCTATGAAAGGAAATTCAATTCAGTCATAATTTGTTTATGAATAATTCAATTGTAGTTCCGGTTCATAATGAACAGGATTCGGTTAAACCGTTATATGAATCTATAAAAAAAGTCATGGATTCGATCGGTGGGGAGTGGGAATTAATTTATGTTGATGATGGCAGCCGTGATAATTCACTGAAACAGATACAAATACTAAGACGAGGCGACAGGCGCGTGAAGATTATTCAGCTTCGTCGACAATTTGGTCAAACTGCAGCCTGGTCAGCCGGTTTTGATCTGGCTAGTGGTGATTACGTTATTGTCCTCGATGCAGATTTACAGAATGATCCAAAAGATATTCCAGCCATGTTGACGAAACTAAAAGACGATGAATTAGATGTAGTATCTGGTTGGCGCAAACACAGGAGCGATAAGGGCAGCCTGAAATTTCTCAGTAAAATTGGCAACTTTATTCACCGCCGAGTAACCGGAGAAAAGATTCACGATCATGGCTGTAGTCTTAAAGTTTATCGCCAAGAGGCCCTAGCTGACTTAGAGCTATATGGTGAAATGCATCGCTACATTACGGCTCTTTTAGCCTGGAAAGGTTTCAAGATTGGCGAGATGATAGTTGCTCACCATCCTCGTCAGCACGGTAAGACAAATTACACTATTCGAAAAAAATTAAAAGGTTTTCTTGACTTGATAGTTGTTAAGTTTTGGATTCAATATGCAACACGCCCAATGCATTTTTTTGGTGCCATTGGTGTCGTCTTTATTGCCTCTGGTTTTATCTTAGGAAGTGTCCTAGGGGGCCTCTGGCTTTTTCGCATTATTGGTTTGGCGGGGAGATCCACGCCACTTTTGGCCGTATTACTGGTTCTATTGGGTTTTCAATTTTTATTAACTGGAGTTCTGGCTGACGTTGTGGCAAAAACCTACTACTCTCAAAAAAAGGCCTATTCAATCAAGACTTTACAAGGTTTTGATCAGAAAAATTTAAACTAAGGTCTGGTTTAGAATTCGTGTGAGACTTCTTCTCATTAATAATGAATTTCCTCCGATTGGCGGTGGCGGTTCAACAGTAACTAAGTATGCGCTCAAATATCTAGTTGCAGCTGGTCACGAAGTAACGCTTATTACGTCAAGATATAGGGATCTGCCAACTAACGAGATGATTGATGGTGCAAGAGTTATTCGTATTCCAGCCGTGAGGAGATTCAAAGACTATGCTGCTGTTTGGGAGTTGGTATTATTTGGGGGGTCTGCCTTGATTTTCACCCTTTACTATACTTGGCGTCATCGTTTTGATTTTATTCAGGCTTACTTTGCCGTCCCATCTGGTTGGGTGGCCTGGGTGATTTCATACGTTCGTGGTATACCCTATGCAATCTATTTTGGCGGATCAGATATTCCCAATGCTAATCCCTCTCGCTATAAAAAAATCTATCCGTTCTTGACGCCACTCTTAAAGATGATCTGGCGGCGGGCAGAATTTCGCACAGTGTGTTCACGTGAACTGGTTAGGCTGGGCATTAAAGCTGATCCCAAAACGTCATTTTTAATGATTCCGAATGGTGTTGAGACAGAACGATTTAAACCGTTGGATCGTCCGGCTAACGCTAAGGTAAAAATTTTATTTATTGGTCGTTTGATTCCCCGCAAGGGTTTTCAGAGCGTTGTCCGGGCATTACCCAGATTACGTGAACTGGCTGAAAATCCTTTTGAGGTGGAGGTAGTTGGTACCGGTTCAAGCCAGCCTGAGCTTGATGTGTTGGCGAGTAAACTAGGTGTGTCTGATCTTATAAAATATGTGGGTAGTGTCCCATACGGGCAACTAGAAAAATCCTACCAATATTCTGATATTTTTGTATTGACGAGTCTGTCTGAAGGTATGCCATCAGTTATTCTCGAAGCTATGGGCTGTGGCCTACCAATAGTTGCCAGTGACGTCGGCGGTAATAATGAAATCGTAATGGAGGGAGAGAACGGCTTTCTTATCAAAGGAGACGATCTTGAAAAGGTTGCTCAACGATTAGCCTCTGTTATTAATGATGAACACCTGCGTAAAAAGATGGGTGGTCATAGCCGCGAGCTTGCTTTGCAATACGACTGGTCAAGCATAATGGCACGCTATGATGGTCTTTATCGCCAGCATGTTGGCCATTAGCAAATAGCTATCAGTGATTTGTCATTCGCTATTAGTAATTCGGGATTCAAGCGCCCGAAAAACCAAAGTAGAATATTTCAGAAAACTCACAAACTATCAGAGCACATAGTCTGAATAAATTTCAAAAAATCAAAACCCAAACAATGACAGTTATGTAGGGACATGCTTGGCAACGTGGCGTTTTTTCAGGCAGAGAATGCCATTTCGTGGCACTAAGATTTCTGACTGCTTGCCGAGCAAGGATGGATGCTAGATACTGTAGGCATGTTTGCAGGCAAACAAGTTCTAATAACCGGCGGTTTGGGGTTTATTGGCAGCAACTTGGCTCATGCGTTGCTCGCCAAAGGCGCTCGGGTGACAATTCTTGATGCGCTTCTTCCTCCCTATGGCGGCAATCGCTTTAATGTCGTCGACATTGCCGACAAGCTTGAGCTAGTTGATGGCAATATTATGGATGAAGACTTAGTTAATAATTTGGTGGCTGGTAAAGATTTCGTCTTTCATCTAGCCGGTCAGGTGGGTTATCTTGATTCCAAAGCGCAGCCGTTTGTTGATCTTGAGTTTAATGGCCGTGGTAATTTGATTATGCTTGAGGCCTTGAAAAATCATGCGTCAAAAGCTCACCTTGTCTTTTCTTCTTCGCGCTTAGTCTACGGTAGAATCAAAAGTCTGCCCGTCACCGAAGAACATCCCACTGAGCCTTTATCTTTGTATGGAATACACAAACTATTGGCTGAGAAATATATGCGTTATTATGCTGAAAACTTTGGTCTTAATACTGTTTCGGTCCGGATCCCAAATCCTTACGGACCACGCCAGCAAATGAAGCATGCACGGTACTCAATTGTTGGCTGGTTTCTCAGGCAGGCTATGGAAGGGAAAGCTATCACGGTATTTGGCGACGGCAAGCAAGAACGAGATTACATTTACATTAATGACATTGTTGATGCTCTATTGCGCCTATCGATTTTAGGTCAAGCCGGCGAAGTTTATAATATTGGCAGCCATGAGCACTTAACATTTGAAGATATGGTTGATTGTATCTTAAAAGAAGTCGGATCAGGCACAAAAAAACATGTACCTTGGCCTGAAGATTATGAGAAGAATGAAACGGGCAACTATTCAGCTGACACCAGCAAAATAAAGCAAATTTGTGGCTGGCAACCGTTGGTCAATTTTTCCGATGGCATAAGTGAAATGCATCAATTTTATAAAAAGAATAAAAAACATTACTGGTGAACTAGTATCAAAAGATGTAGGCTGCGCTAATTACATTGTCTAGTCTAAGGAAAGCCCCTTTATTTTAATAGCATTATTTTATTGATTTTGTGTCTTCTTCAACTAAAATAGCGGTTTTATTTGGAGTGATTATAGTGGCTGGCGCCGCCATTAGTGCCAGCTACATTAAAGTACAGCAGAAAACATATGAAGAGGTCAGGCATACGACAAATGCCGGTGAAGTTGTTGCGGGTGTTTTAGTTGGACAAACATTTGTATCACCACATGATAATTTATCTGGGGTCGCAGTCATGTTTGCTAATTATTCTAATCGTGCCAACACCGAGATTGTCGAGTTTCATCTTCGTGCCTCCGTAGATGCCAAGGAGGATTTAAGGACAGCTACCGTGCGTGCTTCTAAACTTGGCGATAACCAGTTTTACCGCTTCACTTTTGAGCCAATCAAAATTAGCCAAAACTCTACCTACTTTTTCTACCTAACTTCACCAACGTCACGACCTGGTAACGCCATTACGGTTGATTTAAACACACAGGATCCCTATCATCTTGGCAGCGCTTACTTGATTCGAAATGGTGGAGAAAATCTACCCACTTTCGAGTCGATTGAAAAATCAGGTAAACAAACAGTTGATGTTGTTTTTGGTCTTTATCACACAGTATCCCTACGTATCGCTGTCAGGACAGCAACCGTTGACCTGGCTAGAACATTTCGTGCCGCCTGGAAAGAAAATAGATCTGAGTACATTGTCTGGACGCAACTTTTGCTCGCCACGCTTATCTACCTGTCTTTTATCATTTTAGTGAGTAGAAAAGATAAGGTTAATCAGCCATTGGCAAAAAAAACAGTCTTGATACTGCTTGGCCTGCTTTTTTTTCTAGGTTTCTATCTCAGGTGGCTGTACGCGGATCGTTTACCTCTGACAAATGATGAGGGCAACTACTTATATGATGCCCAAACTTTGTTACGGGGCAATCTAGCCGGTGGTGATGGCTATGTCAAAGCCCCGCTTGTTATTCTCTGGTCGGCCATTTGGCAGTTTCTACTCGGTTCAACAATAATGGCAGGGCGTTTCAGTTCCATTTTAATTGGTGCTCTAACTATTTTACCAGTCTATACTTTGGGGCGGTTATTTCGTGATGAACGAACCGGAATAGTTGCAGCCGCTTCTTGGGCCTTACTCGGTGCGCCGATTGTTTTCAATATCTATGTTCATACCCAACCCGTAGCTATGTTTTTTGGCGCGAGTGGTATCGCAATGCTTTGGCATACCTTGGGGTTGTCAACGAAAAAAAAGGCCTATTTTAAAGGAGGCCAGCCTACAAGACGGTTAGTTTACGCCGGTATTTTGTTAGGATTAGGTGTCGCTTCTCGTAAAAGTATTCTTGCTCTGGGCTTAGTACCGTTACTTCTTATTCTCACAAGCAGTGGTAAGTGGCAGCAACGTTTAGGTCGTCTCATAATGTTCGGCATCGGTTTTGGATTGGTTATTGGTTTGCTTCTAGGCTGGGCATTACTGGCCTATGGCCCGCAGGGCGTGATCGAAGCCATCGGACTTAATTCAGCTGAAGATGGGATCTCGGCAGTTGATCCAGACGAAGCCCAGAAGATAATTGAATATTCTATTCGTGGCCTGACGCCTTTCTTCCGTGAAGCTCTACCTCTTATCTTCTTTGCACTCCTCGGGTGGGGGTTTCTCCTGGAGAAATGGCTATACACGGTCACTAGTCGCTTGATAACTAACTCGTCCACGAGAATATGGAAAATCTTTATGGAGTATGTGATACCAAAAATAGTGTGGTTTATGCCCGCCTGGGTTCTCTTGCAAGCAGCATCTTTTTTCTTTGAGTATGAAGGTAGCATTTTTCATAATCTTGGTGGGATACGTTGGTTGTGGTACGTCATGGCATTTTTCTTGATTGCCTTGGCGCTTTGGCCGAGATTAGACAAGGATAGTATTTTTGTAGCCAAGCCACCACTAACACCGCACAGTACCCAACCAAAACTTTCGTCTGACCAAAAATTGTCCAGCATTAAATCAACGCAGAGTTTAAACGTACCGGTATTGCAAACAAAAAATAACATTAGCACTCAGACTGGATTTATTGAGTCATCAGCCACAACACAGTTTCAGCGAGCGATAATTCCATTTCTTTGGATTGTTGGACTTATTGTTTTTTATATGAATTGGATCAAGTTTCACGCGAATTACATCGTTGAGTTTCTCTTACCTTTGACGATGATCGCAGGAATAGGTGCGCTAGGCTTGTGGCAGCGAACTGCATTCTTAAATTCGCCAAAAGGCTCTAGCTTAGTGAAAACAATCAGTAAAAAAGTAGTAGCGACCGGCGTCGGCCTAGTGATTATTTGGATTGTTTATGTCTCAAACTATATTACGCTTATGTATGAACACACCGGTACGTTTGATCAAGGTGCAGCTCAAGAGGCAGCAGCCTGGGCTGCAGAAAATATTCCTTTGGAGCAAGCCATTTTTACCGGTGCGGCCATAGTACCCTACTTATCTGGTCATCAGACCGTTCTCGATATTGCTCACCCGCGTTGGTATGCCTATGAATTCACTCGCAAAAACCCAACGCGTTTGAATACTTTTTTACCTTCAGCTGAAGCTATGCAGCAAGCTTTTGCAAAGTCACAGTGGGTGCTTCTTGAACAGCAAACTAGTTTTTCATTCTTAATGGAATATAGCGAAATTGAGCGTAGTCTAGCCGAAGATTTCTTTCTTGTTCATGAGGTGGATAATGGCTCAAATACGCTGAAATTCTATCGTCGCTTTCGCTCGACATAAGCCACATATTAATCAAGCCTGGAAATCGCAGGAAACTTTATCAATTCAGATCGGGAAATAAGTGCGATCCGAAATCGCGATAGACATTTTTAATTAACTGTTTCAGGATACTATTAAAATATGATCAGATCGTGGCGTGAAAGTTTGGCGATCATGGTATTTATCCTAGCCCTCTTGATACGTTTGCCAGGACTTGGCAAATTCATGACGGTGGATGAGGAAAACTGGATGCTGCGTAGCGCAAATTTTTACGATGAACTTGTGCAGGGGAACCCTGGTGGTACATTTTTAACGACACATCCAGGTTCAACCGCCATGTGGCTAATGGGTAGCGGCATACTCTTGCAGGAACTCAAACTTGGTTTGCGCATAGATACTACAAACACAATTCATTTTCATCGGGCAGCGGTTATACCGGTAACGATCGTTATATCAGCTTTGATCGGATTACTAGTTTGGCTGTTGGTACCATTATTTGGGACAGCTCCAGCAGTAAGTGCCGGAATATTTGTGGCAGCCGACACCTACCTCATTGGCTCAAGCCAAATTGGGCATTTAGACGCTTTACAAGCGTTATTGATGATAACATCATTGGCAGCATTTTTATTAACATGCCAAGGAAAAAGAAAATTTTTCTATGCAGCATTGTCTGGAGTTCTCTTTGGACTAGCCCTAGGCGTAAAACTTTTTCTAGCTGCCTGGCTTATACCTGTCATGACTGCAATCTTGATTATTCGCCACTACCAACATTTGATTGACTGGTCTGAAATCATTCGTCTCATGAGTTATATCAGCGGGATAGCAGTTCTTATATTTTTTGTTTTATGGCCAGCTTTATGGGTCAAGGACGATATCAGTCGTTCCCTGACGCGCGATTTTTCAAATGTTGTTACCCAGGAGCACGTTTCGTTGTCTACCTCAAGTAATCCCATCTCGCCCTCTAGTTTTTATCTTCGTACTTGGCTTGGTCGTACATCTGTGTATGTTCAAATTATTACTTTGATAACAATTTTGCTTGGAATATTGATAGTACTTCCCGGAGTCATGGGGAAGAAATTAAAATCGACTCTAGAGCACATTATAAACGCTAAAACGATCACTATGATGTTATGGTTTCTTTTGTATGGCTGTGGCTTTCTTATACTAATTACTTTTGCTGCTAAGAAAGGTGATCGCTATGCTCTACCTGGTCTTGTAGTTTTTCCCATGATTGCCGGCCTAGTTTATGTTTACATCCTTAAATATCTGCGGAATAGATTTTCGTGGAATTCACGTTACGTTATTACCATTAACGCTATTCTTGCTCTGGTAATTTTTGTTCTGCCCTGGCGAGCGTCACCCTATGCCATTGCCTATAATAATCCTTTTTGGCCCAACGTTAGGCCTCTTTCTCAGCAAGGCTGGGGAGAAGGGCTGGAGTCCGCAGCGGCCTGGTTGAATGATCAGCCAGATGCAGCCCAGACTATTGTTGCCTCCTGGTATCCAAGTGTGATGCGAGCCTACTTTTTAGGACGTACTCTCAGTTTAAGTTCTCGTGACGATCCACGTGTACGGTATATTATAACGTATCGTAATATGGCCGGTCGTGACGAAGAAAGTCAGGCCGCTGATATTCTCAACGAATTCGCGGCGCAAGAGCCAGTTCACACGGTCTATATCAATAATATTCCCTATGCGAAAATTTATAGTCGGCTAAATGTCAGACATTTTACGAGTCATATTGGTGACCTTGTTGGCGTCAATGAAGTAGGTCAAATAGTTCAACCTAAGACAGAATTTTGGACAGGCATTGACATTGGTTTTTCAACATTTAGCAGTCGGATTAACACTCAAGATATAATAGTTAATATTTTTGACGGAGTTGATGCGACGGTGCCTCTACGGACTGTTCGTGCTAACGCGCGCGACATTGTAGATAATGAATGGCATCGATTTAACTTTGCAGAAATTCCTAATGCTGCCAGTCGGGAATTTTATGTGTCGATTACAAGTCCAACATCTAGTGTTGGTGATGCCATCACAGTCCGCTACAGTAGTGTTGATTATGTACCTGGGAAAATGGTGTGGATTCAAAGGACGTTAAGAGAAGGAGAGAATCGTCGCGACTTTATTCAAATGGGGGACATAGCCTACAGGATCCCGGAGGAGTAATTTTTAGTAGAGTTAAATCGCAAATTAAGCACCTGAGATTATAATTCCGGGGCAGATTTGGCCTGTCTAAACGGATTTATTTTTGCCATTATGATACAGCTCAAGAGACCGATGATAGATAATGACAAACCATACCACACAAGACTTGGATAGTATTCCATAATAATTGTATGTTGGCCGGGTCCGACGTCGACACCTCGGAATAAATTTTCGACCAGCTTGATTTTAGCCTCCTTGCCGTCAACAGTAGCGCGCCAACCAGGATACCAAGTGTCACGAACAACTATAGTGGCAGCGACGGGAGTAATCGCCTGTATTATTATCTTACTAGGATTAACAGGTTCATACATGACTGGAATATGAGTCGTTTTTGTTACTATTTCAGCTCGTGGTGCTTGCGGTAATTTATATATTGCGACTTCATCTGTCAAAGTCTCCGGACTTAATTCAGGAGCAGGCTTTATATTTCGAGGTGTGACAATAGCGCCGATATTTAGGTTTGCCACTGCCTCGACACTCTTTAAATAGTAGCTGTCGCCCCGGCGTAATTCAGTCAAAGCATCATTCTGACGCTGAATATCAAGCGAGGCTGGCCATTCAACACCGGCCACGTTATACATCGTGTGCGACAAAGGTATTAGTGTTTCATACTGAGCTATTTGCTCAGCCTGAGTTAGTCGACTAGCAGGATTAGTTAGTAAGGCACCAGTATCACCATCGCGGCGAATACTTAAAATACGGGCCTGCTGATTAATTACGTCTAGGGGCAGAGCCGATAGCGAATCTGGAGGGCGTAATATATTTTTCCAGGACAGTGATGGAGTACTGCTACCAGCGATCACAGCTAGTTCTACTGCACATACTAAGAGTATGACAAGAGTCCCCCGACGATGCTTTGACAGCAGCATGGCAGCAATTGATGTGATAATAGGAAGAACTGTCCAGGGTGACAGAAAAGACAATGCCGAGTTACGCGCACTGAATAGAATCTGATCAAATTTACTTAGATAATAATCAGCCGGACGGTTTTCCACTGTTGCTGGTGCGTGTGTCTTAAGCCATTCAAATACTTGAAGGGAAAAATCAGAGGGCAGAGTATTAAGAATTATGTTATAGCTGATAACACTCGCTACAATTAAAGTGATAAATGTTTTAATCCAAATTTGCCATTGACGTTCTTTGAGATGATCAAATCCTTTGGCAGCCAACGAAGACAACGCGAAGGTGGTAAACAATAACCACCTGGCCGGTGATGTAAAAAATCCAAAAGTTGGTTCTATCCCCAAAATTCGAAATGGTGAAGCATCCCCAAGAGCAAGCAGAAACGATATTATGGCCAGCGTTATCAAAAAGAGATTGGCACGAGGACGTTTTGCTGTCGTATATAATGCCAATATAAGAGGAACCGTGCCGATAAAAAACCCATATTCAACTTGGAGTCGTTTACCCCAATAAGTGTCTTGGTTCCCGAAAAAGCGAGGCCACAGAATTGTCGGCAGGTGGTATATGGGGTAGCTAAATTGATTGGCTTGTTCGATAGTGAAGCTTCCGCCCTGGCTGCGGCTTGATTCCAAAAACAACTCCCATGTAGGCAATATCTGGGCGGCACTGATTGCAGCCGTGGCAGAAACAACAAGCAGTAATGGCAGAGCAAACGAGAGTAATCTAAACTTTGTTTTCAGCCGACTGATGAAGTAAGCCAGTGAGACCAAAGCCAACATAGCGGGTAGCTGAATATGGCCGGCCAGAAATGGTAAACCCAGAGCAATGGCAAGAAGGGCCAGTATGCGCGCTGGCGGACGGTCACTTTTTGTTGCGCGATGAACTAAATAAAATTGTAATGGCAGCCAACTAGCAATTAAAATAATATTAAAATGAACGGCGTGCTGCCATAACCATGAGCTCAAACTAAAAGCCAGAGCGCCAAGTACCGCTGCCGAGGAACTCACTTTTATTTCACGCAGCCAGGCATACATACCGATACCTGCCAAGAGAATGTGTAGAAAAAATATCAATGGTATATAGAAAGACAAAGGCAGCCATCGAATCAGCGCCAGTGGAGGATAAAAGAACCCAATTTGGGCTGCCGCGATGACTGGGAAACCCCAAGCCATGTCTGGGTTCCAAGCGGGTAGCCGACCAGCCAGTTGCTCAGACTGGAAGAAATACTCTAAAGGTATAAACAAATCTCGCATGTCGCCGATACCATAAAAACTGCCTAGCCAGATAGGGTAGGCAGACACAGCGATGAAAATAACGATGAGACTAAGAGCGATTCGTTTTGACATGGAGTTGCTCAATTAATACCGATACACTTACAGTAACATTCATGAATTGGCCTACCAACTATATAATTATCCTGATCTTAACTACTGCTCTTTTGGTACGACTGCCTGGGCTCGGATCGTGGCTTTCCGTCGACGAGGAAAACTGGATCATTCGCAGTTCTCAGTATTGGGATAAATTATTTATTGAGCACGATTTGGGTGGAACATTTATTACAACTCATCCCGGCACAACGCTCATGGCTCTGGCGGGGGCCGCTGTCAGCCTGCAGGAGAATCGTCTTGATATCGGAGTTGATACATCAACCATTCAGCATTTTAAACTTGTGGCTCGTTTGTCTATTACTTTATCAATTGTTGTCTTACTTGGATGGGTAGCTTGGCTAGTAACGAAGATTTTCACGCCAAGTCAGGCTTTCTTGATGGGGCTATTGCTTGCCCTCGAGCCTTACGCTGTCGGCATGAGCCAAATTGTTCATCTTGATATGCTTTTAGCTCTTTTTATGTTGAGTGCCGTGTTATGCACCTTGCTTCTTAGGCGCTCATCCCTACCATGGCCTTGGCTCGTGGCGAGCGGTTTAAGTACCGGTTTAGCAATGAGCACAAAATTATTGCCGTCTTTAAGCTTGATCCCACTTCTTTTCCTGATAGTTTTCATTGAGTCAGGATTGATAAAAACAATTACTTGGCGCCTTTGGGCACGAGCAATTCGGCAGCTGCTCGTCATATTTACCCTGGCATTAATCGTCTTTGTAACTTTGTGGCCAGCTGTTCTTGTGGCTAGGGATGGGCAATTTGGCTACATTAGCCGAGACGCCAGAACGATCATTACCGACGAGCATGTAGCCCTATCAGCGACAGAAGATGAGCCGATAACACCACAAACATTTTACATAAGAGCAATATTAGGCCGCGTGACACCGTTGACAGCGATCCTTGTAGGCAGCTTACTATTTGGTCTGATACTCACGATGCGTCTCGGAAAAACAGGGAAGTTGTTGATGAGCCGACGTCGCCCTATAATATGGCTGATTTTTTACGCTCTGGCTTATCTTATTTTTATTTCATTTGCCGCTAAAAAAGCCGATCGGTATGCTCTACCCGGTCTTATTATTTTGCCGCTTCTTGCTGGTTACAGTTTAGATTGGCTGCGTTTGGAACTAACACAAAAAATTAATCGAATTAAAATAAGTTGGTTGTCGGCTTTGATTGTCGGCATGCTTATTTATGCGATTATTCAGCCGCTCGCCTGGGCACCTTATGCGATTGCCTACAGCAACCCTCTTTGGCCCAACATCCGACCATTGTCACAACAAGGCTGGGGGGAAGGCCTTGAAGCAGCAGCCGCCTGGCTCAATCAAAACCCTTTAGGCAAGGAATTAACGGTGGCAACTTGGTATCCGAGTGTATTGCGGCCGTTCTTTCAGGGAAAAACCATGAGTTTGAGTTCGATCAATGATTATCGTGTCGGGTATGTGGTTACTTATCGAAACATGGGAGGCAGAGCACAAGATTCTCAAGCCAGTGACGTACTTGACGAGGTTAAGAAACTCCCGCTCATGCATGTTGTCAAAATTAAAGGAGTGCCATATGTCTGGATATACGAGACCAAAAATGTTGGTAATTACACGAAAACTGTCGGCGAGATAGTAGGCGGCATCGAAGTGGGGCAGACCATCATGCCAACGACCAATGAACTATCGAGTTTAGAAATTGGCTTTGCCACATTTAGCAATAGGCTAAACACGCGAGATGTCATCCTCTCAATTTATGACAGCCTTGAATCAACTGAGCCCTTGAGGATTGTCACTGTGAATGCCTCAAAAATAGTAAATAATGAATGGCACCGCTTTGAGTTTGCGCCGATTGAAGATGCGGCCGGCCATGAATACTATTTTTCGATTACGAGCCCTGACTCTGTGCCGGGCAATGCGGTTACGGTTCGCTACACTGACGCCGATGTTGCACCCGGAAATATGGTTCTAATGCGCCGTCCGTTGAATGAGGGAACTCGGGCTAAATTTATTAAGACCGGAGACACCGCCTATCGGCTTAATTGAGCCTTATAAATGAATATGTATTGACACGATGGCTGTTTAGGTGTATTATTACGCTGTTCTTTTCAGAGGTGACGTACCCATTGCTAGGTGCAATAAGGTACTGGCCTCACAACTAAAGAAGGAGGATTGCCATGCAAAAGGCAACCTATCGTCAGGCGCAGCAAGTGTTGAAGTTCGTCGGTCAGCAGGAACTGTCTGGCAAGCAGCTGCAAAGCCTGTTCGTCAGCGGACTGTTTACCGACATCCTGGAAGCCGCTGCAACGAATCGTTTCGCCAGTCTCCATCGGGACACCGTGCGGGTGGCTCTGGGTCTTCCCAAGCTCACGCTCGACCCT
>CAYJQW010000002.1:35192-74735 GCA_964372635.1 uncultured Candidatus Saccharibacteria bacterium | reverse complement strand
GCTCTTCAATTTCGACCACTGATATCGCGCGGTCTCTGCCGCGCGGAGGTTCATTATCCTCACTGTTGACAAGAAAATTTAATTGGTGTAGGGTAATCATCAAGTTAATTATTTATTCAATTCTACTTGCGCCAAAAAAGGCGTGATGTAGAGACTCGACCTCTAAGGCATAGCGATGTGACCACCAGAAGGATCCGGGTCACATTCAATATGACTAATCCCACTCTTGCCTCGGAGCTAAAATTTTCTGATCTTGGTCTTGAGCCAAAGCTTTTAAATATCTTTAAACAGCTTGGTTTTACAGCACCGACCCCAATTCAACAAAAAGCAATACCTTTAGCAGTCCTAGGTAAAGATATAATTGGTATTGCTCAGACCGGTACAGGAAAAACAATGGCCTTCGCTTTGCCCTTACTACAGCAAATCGCTCAGCGAAAGAAGCGCGGCTTAATTATTTTACCAACAAGAGAACTGGCTATTCAGGTTACTGAGGAATTATCTCGTGTGGGGCAATCAATAGGATTGCGCACCGCTCTAATTATTGGTGGTGCTTCTGCTCATATGCAAAGGAGCCAAATTCGCAGCAATCCACACGTGATTGTTGGAACGCCGGGAAGAATCAACGATCATTTGCAACAAGGCAGTCTTAAGTTAACTGCCGTAGGTGTCCTAATATTGGATGAAGCTGATCGCATGCTTGATATGGGTTTTATACCGCAAATCAGACAAATTATGCGGCATGTACCCAAGTTAAGACAGACTATGTTGTTTTCGGCAACAATGCCAGCAGAGATAACTCGATTGGCAGAAGAATACATGCAAAAACCCATTCGAATAGAGGTTTCTCTCTCAGGCACGATCGCTGATCGTGTTAGCCAAGAGTTATTTGTGGTGGAAAAAAGACAGAAAGATCAATTGTTGGAAAAATATCTTCAGGATTACCGCGGCACAATCCTTGTTTTTTCACGAACTAAATACGGTGCTAAGAAAATTCGCCGTGCGGTTAGTTCGATGGGACATGAAGCTGCCGAAATTCACTCAAACCTTTCCTTAGCCCAACGCCGTCGCTCATTGGCAGGTTTCAAAAATGGTAAGCATCGAATTCTTGTAGCAACAGATATAGCCGCTCGCGGCATTGATGTTACTAATATTGAGTTAGTTGTGAATTATGATTTACCAGATAATCCTGATGATTATGTTCATCGTGTTGGCCGAACTGGGCGAGCTGGCCGCGTAGGCCAAGCAGTGACATTTATTACCCCAGACCAGAGAAGCAAAGTTAGATTGATTGAAAGGTCTGTCCGGCAATCTCTCCCGATTTCGCCTCTGCCTACATTGCCTCCAGCCAGGTCCAGTTCATCTCGTGCCGTATACCAAGTGAAGGAAAAACATTTCTCGCGAAACCATCGTCGTGCCACGTTTTCTTATGCCAGACCACCGCGCCAAAATCATAAAGTAAATCCATCAAGATTATCTCATCAGCACTCAAAGAGGCGCACCGCTCGCGTTCACTCTTAACTAGAAAATGTGAATTCTAATATTCGCAATGTAGCGATTATTGCTCACGTTGATCATGGCAAAACAACGCTTGTTGATGCACTGCTTAGACAGTCAGAAACCCTAACATTAAAAGAGGGCCAACAAAATCTCATTATGGATTCAAATGAATTAGAGCGTGAGAGAGGCATAACTATTTTTTCAAAGAACGCAGCTATTCATTATCAGGGACACAAAATAAACATTGTCGACACGCCTGGCCATGCTGATTTTGGAGGGGAAGTAGAACGTATTATGAGCATGGTTCAAGGAGTTCTTTTGCTTGTTGATGCTAAAGACGGACCTATGCCACAGACGAAGTTTGTGCTCAAAAAAGCTCTTCAAGTTGGGCATCGTGTCATATTGGTAATAAATAAGATTGATGTACCAAATGCCAGGATCAACTGGGTTTTGGATCAAACTTTCGATCTATTTATTGATCTTGGGGCAACGGACGCCCAGGCTGATTTTCCCGTATTATATGCATCAGCCATTCAAGGGAAAGCTGGCATGGATTCAAATCTCGCCACAATGACATCGATTAATCCAGTTTTCGACGCCGTATTACAATACGTTCCAGCACCAAAGGTTATCGCTGACGCGCCATTACAGATGTTAGTTGTGAATGTTGCCTTTGATGAATTTAAAGGTCCCTTAGCTATTGGTCCGATTGTAAGCGGTGAAATACATTCTGGGCAGAAAATAGCACAAATCAAAACGAATGGTATAACTGTATCTGGTAGGGTAGCATCAGTCATGACTTTTGCCGGTTTAAGAAGAATTGAAGTTAAGGAGGGTAGCGCTGGTGATATCATGGCCGTAGCTGGTATTGAAACGGTCAAAATAGGTGAGACCTTAGCTGATGCTGACAATCCTATAGCATTGCCAGTGATTGAAATTGATAAGCCGACGGTCAAAATGAACTTTTCTGTGAACACGTCTCCTTTTGCTGGTACTGAGGGTGAATTTTCTACAGCCCGGCATCTTAAAGATCGTCTTGAACGTGAAATATTGAATGATGTAGCACTTCAAGTCTCAAGCAACGAGTCCGAAGGATCCTTTACGGTTTCCGGAAGAGGTGAACTACATATATCAATTCTGATTGAGAAGATGCTAAGGGAAGGCTTCGAATTTCAGGTGGGCAAACCATATGTCATTTATAAAGAAGAGGCAGGTCAAAAGCTCGAACCTTTCGAAGATGTCTATATTGAGTGTCCCGCTAAAAGTGTCGGAGCCGTAATCGAACAATTGGGCAGACGACAAGCTGAATTAAAAGATATGAATAATGACGATAGGGTATCAAAAATGCATTTTTTTATCTCAACACGCGGATTAATCGGCTATAGATCTATTTTTATTGCTGCCACGCATGGCGAAGGCATCATGAATGCATTATTTTCTGGGTACTTTCCGATTTTGAGTAATATAGCATCAGATGAGCACGGTTCACTTATTGCACACGAGCCAGGCCAAAGTACTGCTTATGGACTTCTGCAAGCGCAAAATCGGGGGAAAATGTTTATTGGCCCTGGTGAGAAAGTTTACGAAGGTATGATTGTCGGAGAGCATGCTCGTTCCACTGATCTGGTCGTGAATATATGTAAAGAAAAGAAGCTTACTAATATGAGGCAATCATTTTCAGATGTGTCGGAAGTTTTCCATACACCCCGTAAATTGACTCTAGAAGAAGCCATTGAATATCTCGGCGACGATGAATTGCTTGAAGTCACTCCCAAGAGTTTACGTCTTCGCAAAGTTTATTTAAGCAAGCACGAGAGAAAACGGTCGGCAACCAAAAACGCTTCGTAAATAGTCATGGTTCGGAATTATTTTGTCTATATCGCACGTTGCAGTGATGGTTCCTATTACACCGGGTTCACCAACGATTTAAAAGCGCGGCAAATAAAGCATAATGCCGGTCAGGGAGCACGCTACACTAGGGGTCGTCGGCCAATTAAAATTATCTATTGGGAAAAATGTTCCAGCAAAAAATCGGCACGACAGCGGGAGTACAGCATTAAAAAATTGTCCCGTCGGGCAAAAGCATTATTAATACATACCAGCGATAAAACCATCGCATCACGCTGTGTCAGGCTTACTTAACCCCCCTACTGTCTCAACCTGAGTTATTTAATGTTTTCTGCTTAACTGATATTGCTATTCGGGATTGTTATCGGTAATGTGATTCTTGATGAAAATAATATATTTTGATGCTCGCGAAAGTGACGATAAACAATTAAAGTTAGAACTAAGTTCCCACGACGTAGTAGCCTTGCCAGATAAATTAACCATTAAGAACGTAGACCTGGCATCAAGTGCTGATATTATTTCTGTCTTTGTAACATCATCTGTATCAGCAACTTTACTCAATCTAATGCCACGGCTCAAAATGATTGCTGCTCGTTCGGCTGGGGTTGATCACATTGATTTATCAGCTTGCACTGCTAAAGGTATGATTGTTAGTAACGTTCCTCATTATGGTGAACGAACCGTAGCCGAGCATACGTTCGCCTTAATCTTAGCTCTCACGAGGAAAATATTTCAGTCATATGAACGAACTGAGAAGATGAATTTTGACCGTGCCGGTTTGCAGGGCTTTGACTTAAAGGGACGAATTTTAGGGGTAGTTGGAACAGGTAATATCGGTCGTAATACGATTGAAATCGGTCTTGGCTTTAAAATGAAAATTGTTGCGTACGATGTTAAGCCAGATTATGACTTAGCGAAGAAACTTAATTTTAAATATGTTGATTCACTTTATGACCTTTTGTCCGTCAGCGACATAGTTTCGTTGCATGTCCCATATATGAAGGAAACACACCATCTCATCAATGCTGAAAACCTCCAAGGTATAAAACAAGGTGCCATAATTATAAATACGGCCCGCGGTGCGCTTGTTGACACTGAGGCATTACTAGCGTCTTTAAACGATGGCAGACTGGCTGGGGCCGGTCTTGATGTCTTAGAAGAAGAGGAAGATGCTTACGATCGCATTGAATTTATGGGTCGAGAGCGTCCACCTTATGAAGAGCTTATGACTCTAGTTCGGAACCACATGCTAGTCGCAAGAGACGACGTAATTATTACTCCGCATAATGCTTTTAATAGCAATGAGGCCATACAACGTATATTTGATACAACCGTTAAAAACATAAAAGACTTTATTAAAGGCTCACCAACTAATATTGTATCCACTTGATCAATTGAAATGACTAAATGATCCGAGTGTGCTTTAATAAAAGCATTGAACTATAGTCTACAATTTCAAGGAGGTGATCAAGCATGAATAAAAATCTCCATATGATCAGTTTTATTCTAGTGATTATTGGTGGCTTGAACTGGGGCTTAGTCGGTCTCTTTAATGGTCTCAATGTTGTTGAGATGATTTTAGGAGGCGTACCTGCCGTAGAACGAATTGTGTATGTTCTTGTTGGTTTATCAGCTGTTTATTTAGCTGCAACCCACAAGAAAGACTGCAAAGCTTGTGGTCAAGACAGGCAGGGTTCTTCCATGGCTTAGATAAAAATCTAATATTGATAAAAGATACTTAGTGTTAGGTATGGTTTTGTCTTTGTCGAACGAGCAAAGGTATTGTTCTAGCTATTGACTGCTAAATTTAGAATCAGTCAAAACAGAAGCTTGTTTTTAGGTAAATTTTAGCTATCCTTGCTTTAAGTTATTATATCAAGGGTTTGCACTGTTTACTTAAATGATGCTTACTGCCGTGTGGTGAAGACTAGGTATCAATTATAATTTTTATAGCAAGGATTTATTAGTGAGTACTCCGCCGAATGCGGAGTACTTTATTTATGTCATGCAGTCTAATTGATATATAGTCAGGATGCTCTTGCCCAGTAATATGAGTAATATAAGTCCTCAAATCTTAATTCAATATAGAGTTATTAGCTGTCTCTTTTTAAGGTTCCAGATGTTTGATTTTTAACTTGGCAATAATCAAAAAGCCTACTTTTCATTCCGACAAGAATGTAAAATAGGCTATTGCTGCCAGGAGATTAGTTACTTTTCACTTGAATTAATTTTGTTAAACTCCCTAATGCGGGACAGGTAATCAGGATGATCAAAATTACAAGTTCCATCTGATTCACTGTCTTGATTAGGGTAAACCGGTTCTTTGACCTTGTCTGTGCTGGATTGCTGAACCGGCTTTTCTTCCATTGGTCCCATTGCGGATCTCCTTTTAGCGAAGAAATTTACTTAAAAAAGGAACTAGAATCAACCTTCTCACAGCATGCTAACATACAGCGTATGATAGTGTATGATCTTACTATCCACAATTGTCAAGTACCTAGTTGTTGGTCTTTTTGGACTTCTATAAAACAACCGAAATGTCATCAAATGCAAATAAGTAAGAGAAGAGTTCTTTTATTATGATAATCTCGTTTGATTGTGGTCGTGCTGATAATAATCGTGATATGATAGCAGTAGTTTAGTCCTGATACTGTTTAGTATTAGTATGCTCGTTCGGGCCTAAAAGATTTTCCCTAAAATTAATTAGCAGCATTAAAATGGACCAGATCAAAGAACCGGTCACCCTATATACGACACCCTCCTGTGGCTATTGTCGTATGGCTAAAGATTTTTTCCAGGCAAATAATATTCAGTATCAGGAAAAGGATGTTGCAATCGACTCAGCAGCGCGCGAAGAAATGCTGAACAAGAGCGATCAACTTGGTGTTCCAGTGATCGAAATTGGTGAAAATATTTTGATTGGTTTCAATCAACCTAAATTGCGCGAATTGTTAGATCTATAATTTTGACTTGTCTGCTAAAATTGAAACATGTTAGCGATTGATATTCTTCTTACGTTATTAAATAGTAATCCGCCGGAGGCATATTTTGCTGCCCTTGGTTGGTTTATTGCGGTTACATTGCTAAGTTGGCTTTTTACCAGATATGTTGTCGGGCGCCTGGAAAAGTTTGCTACCAGAACACCATTTGAATTTGACGACACATTAATTAGTATCATTAGAAATATCAGACCGCCGGCTTATCTGGTTTTAGCCATATATGTGGCGGTGCGCTCACTAGCTCTGCCTGACATGGCGTATAGCCTAGCTAAAGGAGCACTAACTATAGTGCTGGTCTATCAGGTAGTTGTCACCTTACAGATTTTGTTCGATTTCGTTCTGCGTCGCAAAATGCAATTTTCGTCAAAACGAGATGAGTCGCTTGAATCGGTGCTTGGAGTAATGAGTACTTTTTCCCGCGTGATTTTATGGACACTAGCCTTTTTGTTTATTTTGTCTAACTTTGGCGTAAATGTAACTTCACTTTTAGCTGGTTTAGGCATTGGTGGTATCGCCGTTGCTTTGGCAATGCAAAACATTCTGAGCGATTTATTTAGTTCGTTAGCTCTCTATATTGATAAGCCGTTCACGGTTGGCGATTCGATTAAAGTCGGTGATATTATTGGTACGGTTAAGCATATTGGTATTAAGACAACCCGTTTAAAAGCTCTGTCAGGTGAGGAAGTAATATTTTCGAACAGAGAACTTACCAATGCGCAGATTCGCAATTATCGTCGTATTGGAGAGCGTCGTGTCTCATTCGATTTTGGGGTCACTTATAACACATCAGAAAAACACTTGAAAACTTTACCGGCCCTGATTGAGGCGGCGATTAAGACCGTACCTAAAGCACGCTTTGGGCGAGCTCATTTACAATCATTTGGTGAATCTGCGCTTATTTTTGAAGTCGTGTTTTATGTTACTGAACGTGATTTCACGACGTACATGACGGTAAGACAAGAAATCCACCTCAATTTGTTACTAGCTATGCGCGAAGCCGGTGTTACTCTTGCTTTTCCGACAAGAACAATACATATGCGGACAAACTAGTGTTGATATGTCAATATTGTTTGACATATTTACCGAAAGATCTATAATTCCATTTGTGCTAGTACACTACTAGCACCGGAAGAAAATTTAGTTTTTTGCCAATCAATTTTTTTTAGGAGGATAGTATGTCCGGGAAAATTGCCGCATTCAAAGGCAAGTTTTTTAAGCTGAAAGATGTACTGGGCCGACAATGCTTCGATCCGCGTGTAACGTACGCACTACGGTCGCTTGGTCTTGAATTGAACGATAGCCTGGTCTGGCGGAAGGGGTCTGATCCGCCGCACTTGGTTAGATTGTCGAAGGCAGTAGATCCGGAAGATTATGATGAGTGTGGCCAAGAAAATCGTCGCACATTGATTACTGAGCTGATTAAATATGGCCAACAATGTCAATCATGTGTGGCAAATGTCTAACAATCTACACGAAAAGGATTAAGGTAAAAAATGGCGACGAAATTAAAAAGAGCCAGGAAATATGGGTTTCTCGGGAAAAAAAGATGTCGTAATCGTTTGAGACTGCAACTACAAAAGATTAAGAATCAAGCAAAAAATAGATCGATTTATCGCAACGAAAGATTTCGATAGGGAGATGTAGGCACAGCAAAGATAATAGCAGGGTGTGGATTTTACCGCCCTGTTTTTTTTAAGCTTAACGCCGTACCGTTAACCACATGCTTTATTTTTTTCCAGAGCGGACAATTCTGTTTCAATTTGGAGAGTTGAGTGTTCGTTGGTATGGCGTATTATATCTACTGGCTTTTGGTCTTGCCTGGTGGAGTCTACCACGATTGCAGCACTGGCGTAGTCTTTATTTGTCGCGGTCACAATGGCTTGAGATTGTGACTTGGGGCAGCCTTGGAGTTATCACCGGGGGGCGTTTGGGATATATATTGTTCTATGAACCAAAATTTTATCTTGCACATCCAGAACAAGTCATCGCTTTGTGGCACGGTGGTATGTCAGCCCATGGTGGATTTATTGGCGCAGCCATTGCGGTCTGGTTGCTATCTCGCAAACTTAGCGTAGATTTATGGCAACTTCTTGATGTCGTTGTTATTCCCGTGGCGCTTGGTCTGGCCCTAGGTCGCGTGGGAAATTTTATTAATCAGGAATTATACATTAGTCCGGCTGCGCACTTCATCTCGATTTTCACAGATCTCTTAATTGCCGCATTTTTATACTGGCACCTACGCAATTATCCTCAAGCCAAGCCTGGTAAAAACACCGCACTTTTCTTAATTCTTTATGCGGTTCTTAGATTGGCCACAGAATATATACGTTGGCAGGAATTTACAGGTTGGTTTGGATTAACTAGGGGACAAATTCTGACATTGCCTGTGTTAGTAGTCGGCGTAATCTTGTGGATATGGCAATCTCACGCACGCGAACACGTGTCATAGCAGAACAGCGGTGGCAGCACCGCTATAGTCAATTAAATCAGACTCAACAACGCGCAGTTGACACTATCGAAGGCGTAGTCATGGTATTAGCTGGTCCTGGAACTGGTAAAACTGAACTTTTAGCTATGCGGGTCTCCAATATAGTACGACAAACTCAACTCGATTCGCAAAATATCTTATGTCTAACTTTTACCGAAAGCGGCGTAGCAGCTCTACGCCGACGTCTCATAGAAATTATGGGGGTGTCTGGCTATCAGGTACGAGTTCACACCTTTCATTCCTTTTGCCACGGGGTTATTCAGGACCACCCTGAAATTTTTTCTAATATTGTAAGACACGATGAAGATAATCCTGAAGAGCAAAATAATGAGCATACGGCCCTCACCGAGGCAGATCAAATAGCATTATTTGAAGAAATATTAAATCAACTACCTGGCACTAGTTTCCTTAAACCTTTCTCCAATCCAGGTTTATATGTTCGTGATGCTGTCTTTGCCGTGCAAAAACTAAAACAAGAGCACAATAGCCCTCAACAATTTATTAGCATCATCAACGAAACGGAAGTCTTATTAAAAGTGATTTCACCTATTATCGCGGCATTTTCTGAAATAAAACCAAAGGAGCGAACACTAGAATTGTGTGAAGAGTTAGCACGGACCTTAAATTCCTTAAAGCCACAGTGGCCCCAGTTACACTTTTATTTTGATTATCTGGAGCAAATATTTAATGATTGGCGCTTGAGAACACAAAACATTGATAGTTCTAAGTCTGAGAGCCAAATAAAACCTGGCTCGTTTGAGCGGGCTGAAGGAAGTCTGCGCACCAAACTGAAAAATGATATTTCAAGATGGCTAACGGGTGTCAAATCACAGCTGCCAAAGCAGCGCGAGCTTGCCGAGGTGTATAGAAGGTATCAATTAATCCTGGCTCAACGAGGTCAGTATGACTTTGCTGACATGATCACGATGGTACTTGAAGAGTGGCAACAGAATGATTCCTTATTAGCCCAATATCAAGAACAATTTCAATACGTGCTAGTTGACGAATACCAGGATACAAATGGGGCCCAAAATATGCTGCTGTTTACCCTTACTGAATTCACTAATGAACCAAATTTATTTGTGGTTGGGGACGACAAACAGTCAATTTATCGATTTCAAGGGGCCAATTTAGCCAACCTACTTAGTTTTTATAAGAGATATGGATCAACAACTACGGTTATTTCTTTGACAGAAAACTATCGTAGTCAACAAAACATTCTTGATACCGCGCAAGTTTTCATTAGCCATAATACAGAATCAGCTGCCGCTCACATACCAGGTTTGCAAGCAAGGCTTACATCGATGACAGAGAAGTCAAATATCCCGATAATTCTAAACGAGTATCAAACTAGCAAAATTGAAGCATTTAGCATCGCAACCTGCATTGCCGAGTTAATTGATGAAGGAATGCCCGCAGAGAATATTGCCGTCATATTTCGCCGTAACAGGGACGTTCAGAACTTTGTACCTTGGCTACGTAAACTTGGAATTCGAGTCGCTATATCAGGAGAAAATATAATTGAAGCAATGCCTATCCGTCTGTTTATTCAATTACTAACCTATATTCATACACTCAATGAAGCCATGTTATGGAATGTTTTGAACATACCCTGGCTAAACCTAAAAGCACTAGAGGTTTTACAAACACAAGCCTACGCTCGCCTGCAGCGTCAGTCACTACTAGTTGTACTTGCTGATGACCAGAAAATGACTAAAGCTGGCGTATCTAGTGAATCATCGCTTAGGAAGCTCGTGAAGCTTCTTGCCGCATGGCAGCAGAAGAGTGTCACCAAGTCATTGCCTGATTTTTTAGCGATGTTATTAACTGATTCCGGCTGCATTCACTACTACACTGAAATCGTTAAACAGCCTGATGTCACCCGTCAATTTCAAGTTTTTTTCGCCGAGGCTAAGAGATTCAGTCGGACGAATTCTGGGGCAAATTTATCATCATGGCTTAAGTATCTAATATTTTTAAACCAGCATGATATTGGGGTATCAGTCGAAAGTAACCTAGAAAATATTGAGGCGGTACATGTTATGACCGCCCATAAGGCTAAAGGTCTTGAATTCGAGCACATTTTTTTACCTCAAGTCGTCAATCATACTTGGGGTAACTTAAGAGTGAGCAATAAACTGAAGCTGCCCCATGGGTTGATAGATTATGAGACGGCTACTCTTGATCCCAACGAAGATGAGAGACGCTTGTTTTATGTGGCGATGACTAGGGCGAAAAATCAGATTACTTTGAGTTATAGCTTGTCAAATGAAGATGGTCGGCCGCTTGTACCATCTCCATTCATAACCGAGTTACCGATTGAATTAATCCGCCGAAATATTATAAAAATCACAGCTGATAAAGCGGTCAAGAAACAATACATGGAATTAAAAGTAGCCCCAGAGGTAACACCTCGTGAGATCAGTGACTTCGTTCGTGGATTACTAGTAAATTACGTTATGAGCGTGACGCATCTGAATAATTATTTACGGTGTCCGAGGTTGTTTTACTATCGCAACATACTGCGCGTGCCAGCTGTTAAAACTAAACACATGGCGTTTGGAACGGCCATTCACGCAGCCTTGTATGATTTCTTATCTAAATCACGTCTCTCAAAAACAGGGCTTTTGCAACGGTTTGAGCACCATCTTAGGCAGGAATTACTTACTAAAACAGAGTATCGAGACAGTCTCGATCTGGGTCGTAAAGTACTTGGTGCATACTGTCAGTACTATAGCCAAACCATTACGCGCACGGTTCTCCTCGAGTATAGTTTCGCCGCTCACGGCGTAACTGTGCAAGGCGTGCCACTTACAGGCTTACTGGACAAAGTCGAAATCATAGATTCAAAGAAAAAATTAGTTAGTGTGGTTGATTATAAAACTGGTCGTCCAGACAGAAAATATCGGGAGTTGGTTGTCGGTGGTGAATACTGGCGACAATTAGTTTTTTACAAACTCCTGTGCGACAACTCTTCGCGATTTTTATATACGATGCAGTCTGGGCAGATTGATTTTGTGCAGCCGAATCGAGCTGGCCAATACGTCAAAAAAACTATTTTGATTGGCGATGAAGATAAGGAAAAAGTGTCTAATGAGATAGCTAGAGTGTGGCAGGAAATTCAAAAACTTCAGTTTTTATCCAGCGATGTTGCCTGTGGTGAGTGTGAATACTGTAATTTAAAATTCCAACTTGCCTAACAATGTTCGTATTGGTAAGATTATCCGCATGCAAGAGGACAACGTTGAAGGCACAAGTAATAAATCGAGTAGTGCTGTGGGAATATCTGGAGCTATTTTAGTGGCCGGTGCAATCATTGCCGCAGCCATTTATTTGCGGCCTGGCGTTGGTTCTGTGGCGACAAATAATCAGCCGCCGGTCCAACCAGAAGCTCCGGCTATCGGTAATTTTCGTACGATTGATGCTAGTGACCACATGCGGGGGAATACCAATGCTAAAATAACAATTCTTGAGTACTCAGACCTTGAATGTCCATATTGTAAAGATTTTCATATTACCATGCAACGACTTCTTAATGAATATCCTGATGATATTCGTTGGGTTTATCGTCAATTACCGATTGAAAAATTACACAGTAATGCTCCAAAGCAAGCTGAGGCAACTGAGTGTGCCGGAGAACAAGGAAAATTTTGGGAATTAACAGATAAAATCTTTGCAGTTACTCCCTCGAATAATAGATTACCGATGGCAGACCTGCCAAAATTAGCGCTTGAAGCAGGCGTACCTAACATAGCACAATGGCAGTCGTGTTTTGATAGCGGAAAATATACAGATCACATAGCTATCGATATTGCTGATGCTCAAGCGGCTGGAGCCGGGGGCACACCATACAGTCTTGTGCTGGGTCCGAACAATGAAAAAATTCCCATCAATGGGGCTTTGCCGTACGAGACTGTTAAGGCAATAGTTGATCAAGTATTAAAATGACTATGAAAGCAGGACTATTAATTAGTATCGTTTTAGTCATTATTGCCCTTATAGTCAGTGGTTTTATGATTCTAAGAACTGATAATGAAGACCAGCTTGAGGATGGTGAAATTCAAGCCTCACCTGAGTTTTTAGATAATTCAGGACAGTTTTTACAGACAGCTCCTTATGTCAGTCCTTCCGAAGACGATGATACGATTATTCAAGAAACCTTATCCTCAGCAGCACTCTCACCACAAGCTGTATCTAGTCTTTCAGCGTCAATTATTTCAGTTGATGAATCTGGCTTTACGCCAGCAGATGTTACTGTCCCGGTCGGCACAAAAGTTGTCTTCGTAAATAATGGACAGGCCTCACATTGGCCGGCATCAGCTATACATCCAACACATAAGTCTTACCCCGGTTCAGATATCAAGAAATGTAGTACCGAAGAAGCCTTGACTATTTTTGACGCTTGTCGGGGTTTAACGACGGGTCAAGAATTTTCTTTTACTTTTAATGAGGCTGGAACATGGCAATACCATGATCATTTACAGCCAAGCGTTTTTGGAACGATCATTGTTACGAAATAGTAGGAAATTAATATCTATATTTAATAAATTGAATATAGTGATATATATTTTTTAAAAGTGGTCTTTAGTTTAATTAAGACTTTGGCTTCGGTGGTACACTCTTAAAGATATGCATCTGACATCTTATGGTGGTGCCGGCGGTGTCACCGGTAGTAAGCATCTGCTGACTATCGGTGAAATGAGACTTCTATTTGATTGCGGTACGTTTCAGGGATTGCCTGATACTCGCGAGCGAAATCGTCAGTTGCCATTTTTAGCTGAGTCAATCAGTCACGTAGTACTTTCTCATGCCCACCTTGATCACTGCGGGATGTTGCCGCTTTTGTGTAAGCAAGGCTTTTCTGGATCAATCTTTGCTACTGCGGCGACCAGAGATGTGGCTGCCTATATGCTTGCCGATGCTGCCAGTATTGAGGAGCAGGATGCTCGTTATCGCATTAAGCATAATATAGGTACAGCCAACGAAAATATTCCAATTTTTTCAAGTTCAGATGTACCAGCGGTGATTAAATCATTTGTGGCGGTTCCCTATGCCAGACAAGAAAATAAATGGAAAAATATCACTGATAATATTCGCCTTAAGCTCTACGATGCCGGCCACATTATCGGCTCGGCCGTCTCAGTTCTTGAAATAAAATCAAAAACTGGATTACAGCGGATCGCCTATACTGGCGATATTGGCGCGCCAGGCACACCATTATTGTATGACCCTGAAGTTCCCGCGGAGGAAATTAATACGGTTATTATTGAGAGTACTTATGGTAGTCGAGACCATGAATCACTCACCACAACTTCAGATCGACTAGCAGCGACAATTAACGACGTCTATGCTCAACGGGGCAAAATAATTATTCCTGCGTTTTCGCTGGGTCGGACACAGGTTATTGTCTACCTTCTTCATAAATTAACTGATGAGGGTCGAATACCGCGCCTACCAATTTTCGTTGATTCACCACTGGCAACTAATCTCACCAGTGTTTATCGAGATCATCGACAAGATTATGATAATGAAACTTGGCAGGATTTCGCACCCCGTGCAAACAATTCAGGTCACAAAGAGAATTCAAGCAATGAGCATAGGCCATTAGCATTTAGTAATCTCGTTTATACGCGATCACAAGAAGAATCCAAGGCACTAAATAGTCGTCCTGGACCGTATATTGTAATTGCTGCCTCAGGTATGATGACCGCCGGGCGGGTTGTTCATCACTTACGTCACAGTATTGCTAATAAAAATAATGCCATTTTTATTACTGGCTACCAAGCGCAAGGAACTCTCGGTCGGCGACTTCTTGAAGGTGCAAAAAGTGTAGAAATCTATAAAGATCGCTTTAAAGTTAGAGCCTCGATCCACGTTTTTAACGCATTTTCGGCACACTCTGATCGTACCCAGTTAATTCAGTATCTGAATCGTTTCAGAGGAATCAAGAGAGTAATACTCGTTCATGGTGAGCCAAATGAAGCTGATGTTTTCAAGTATGAACTGGAGCGCTTGCATCCAAACTGGAGGGTATTGCGTCCTAAAGAAGGAGACAAGATTAACCTTGACTAACTATATCTAATTTTACTTAAAAAATTAATTTTTCTTTTCAACTCTCTTTAATAGCTTCATCATAATTTTTGATCGCTTGAGTGTACTCTCTTCAAGTTTCTGGCTTATCAATTTGAGTTATTGATGGTGGAATTGCCCCACTCCAGCGCTCATGTGAAGGATTCCACTGAGCATTATGTTGAGCTGCCAATTTTTTAGCTTCATCAAAGTCCTCCATAATATTTGGCTTGCCGCGGGCTAAAATAGTATTAGCCAACACTATGCCGGTAACAAAACCCGAACCAAAGCCAACAATACCGTAAACAGCAACAATTGCTAACGATCGTAAAACAATAGAAATTATCTCCAAATTAGTCATAGTCGTCTTTTCCCTTTTTCAGCGGATAAGACTGTAAAACCGATTAAAAAACCAAGACTCAAACCGGCAGCAAAAAAAGAACCGAAAAGAATAACGTGAGACCAGATAGACATAATAGCAGTATACAACTTGCTGCTTGAATTGAGCGAGGAGTTTCTTTGACATATTATTCCAAAATTACATGCAAAAAATCGTGCCGGTAGCCGTGTAAAAGGTTTTTCGTTATGATTAGGTGTATGCAAGTAGGTCTGATAGGTGTGGGCAAAATGGGTATCGGCCTTTTGCGTCGCTGGCAAATTGCCAAGCACGATGTTATTGCATTTGATCAAAATTCTAATGTCATAGCTACGGTTAAAACAACTGGCACTATTTGGGCAGAGAGTCTAGAGGAGTTGGTAGGTAATCTTTCTGCACCACGTGTTATTTGGCTGATGGTTCCAGCCAAAAATCGTCGTCATGATGGGCAAAATCTAGGGCCTGTTGATCATCTGCTAAAATCCTTAGAAGACTTACTAGATGAAGGGGATACGATCATTGATGGCGGAAATTCATATTATAAAGATTCACAGACACGAGCCGAAGAACTTGCCATCAGGAATATAAATTTTATTGACGTCGGAGTAAGTGGTGGCGTTGCTGGTGAAAAAAATGGCTTTGCCTTAATGATAGGTGGAGCAGCGCAGCAAATGAAAGTTCTGAAGCCGCTCTTTGATTCCCTAGTCGTGAAAAGTAAGGATGGTGCCGCCGGATTCGTCCATGTCGGCCCACCCGGATCCGGACATTTTGTGAAAATGGTTCATAACGCGATTGAATATGGTGTCATGCAAGCCATGGGTGAGGGGTTTGATCTGCTGAAGAATGGTCCTTATCAAAATCTCGAATTGGCGAAAATTGCGGAACTGTGGAGCCAAGGTACTATAATTCGTTCATATCTTATGAAGCTAGCCGCAAAAACACTGGAATCTAACGGCGATCTTTCATTGATTGCGGCGCATATCGAAGATTCTGGTGAAGGTAGATGGTCAGTCGAAACAGCCGTCAACCAGGCGGTTCCTTTCTGGGCTAATACAGCCGCTCTTTATGCCCGCTTTGATTCGCGTCAACAAGACCGTTTTTCTCATAAATTAATTGCGGCGATGAGGAAAGAGTTTGGTGGGCACTCTGTTAAAAAATCTTCATGAGTTTTAACGATCGAATAGTATCAATATCGTTTTAGAAACCACAACAGATCTTTAGATGGGCAAAAGACCGACCGCTATTATTTTTTCGGTTAATCTTTATTTCGGTCCACTAGAACCAGGCTCATAAATCTGCAGCGGGGTCTCATGCCACTCAGCCAAAATAGGTGTAGTGAAACTCCAGGCGGCTGAGACTTCATCGGTACTATTAAATAATGTTTGATCACCGCGGATACAATCGTAAAGTACTTTTTCGTAAGCATCAGGTAGCATTAGCTCTTCCTCACTATTTTGGTATGAAAACGATAATTTCTTTGGTTCTAACTCATAGGTTAGACCAGGCTTCTTAGCCCAAAAGAGTAAGCTTATCCCTTCGTCTGGTTGAATGTGCATTGTTAAAACATTCTGATGAGCGTGATCCTCAGCCGGACAGACACAAGTTGCTGGCTCTTTAAATGTTACCCTTATTTCAACCTTATTTGCCGCCATTTTCTTACCAGCTTCGAGCACGACCGGAACTCCTCGCCAGCGTTTATTGGTAATCTCTGTCTGTAATCGAAAGAATGTTTCTGTGGCAGTATCTTGAGCCACCTGCAAGGTATCACTATAGCCTTTGTATTGACCACGGACGACTGAGTGTTTGAGGGTATCTCTAGTTAGCGGCCTGACATTCTGCAAGAGGATAGAGCGAGCCGAACGAATAGCATGAGGATCAAGTTCCCCTGGATCCTCCATTGTTACGAGGGCAAGCATTTGGAGAAGATGATTCTGGCCAACATCACGCAAGGCACCAACACCTTCATAAAATAAGGCTCGTTCACCAACGCCAATCGTTTCGTGCAACGTTACCTCAATTTTTTCAATATATTGTTTGTTCCAAACAGGTTCAAACAAAGCATTGGCAAATCGAAAAGTAAGAATATTTTGCACTGTTTCTTTGGCTAGATAATGATCAATGCGGAAAATCTGATCTTCGGCAAACAATTGTCCGAGGCGGGCGTCTAGTGCTCGGGCAGTTTCTAAATCATGCCCAAACGGCTTTTCAACCAGTAAGCGAGTCCAGCCAGTTGGCGTATTGTCAATCCCAGCACAAGGAATAGAAAGACCGCTACTCGAGAGACGGTCAAACATCATTTTGTAGAGAGATGGCGGCACGGCCAGATAAAGGAGTTTATTGGAACAACGTTTAAAAATTTTATTATCATTGCCATGCAATAGTTCAGCCAGTTTTGCGTAGGTTGTTGCATTTTCAAAGTCGCCGGACTGATAGGAAAGTTGTCCCACAAATTCTTCTAGTTCAGACGATCGGTGCCGGTGAGCTTTTTTTTGTATGACCAAACGGGCAAAATCCTGAAATTCTTTATGGGTGTGTCTGTCCTTTGCTAGACCAATAATGCGCCACTGCTCTGGCAAATAACCGTTTGAGAATAGATGAAAAAGAGCAGGCAGCAGTTTATGGCGAGCGAGATCGCCTGTAGCACCAAAAATAACCAGGGTCGTAGGTTCTTTGGCTGATCTCTCCATATCGATGTACTGTACACTGTCAATATGGCCGAAGCGAGATTTATTGATATTACCCGTGAGATTCATCCGGGTATGGCAGTTTATCCTAATAATCCAGGAGTCGAATTTGAATTAGTTCAGGAAGCGGGGATAGGGACCAATGCTTTATCCCGAGTTACTCTTGGATCACATACCGGAACACATATTGATGCGCCGCGGCATATCCACCAGGGGGGCACTGGGGCCTTAGTATACTCTCTTGAGCAGATGAATGGACCATGCGAAGTAGTTGATCTGACTGACCTAGGCTCGGTGATAAGGGCTGCTGATCTTAATAACCTAAGTAACAAACGGGTGCTTTTTAAAACGCGTAATTCAAACCGCGATCAAAACATTTTTTACGAAGATTTTGTTGCTCTTGATGACTCAGCTGCGGATATTCTGGTCAAGCGCGGCCTACAATTAGTTGGGCTCGATGCCTTGTCTATTCGAAAACGTGGCATGAAAAATCATGTTCATGAAAAGCTTATAGACGCAGGAATAATTATTCTTGAAGGATTATGGTTGGCAGATGTCGTGGCGGGAAGCTATGATCTTCTTTGCCTGCCATTAAAATCTGATCTTGATGGCGCACCGACTAGAGCCGTTCTTAGGACTAATTAACTTATATATTGTCTGGACAAACAGTCAGTTATATAGTATGACGATACCTCATGCTACCTAAGTCACTAGTAGTTGGAAAGCGTATTATTGGCCCTGGAGAGCCCGTATTTGTCATCGCTGAAGGCTCAATCAATCATAATGGCAGTCTTATGAGGGCTAAAAAAATTATTGATGCCGCTGTCGCGTCAGGAGCTGAGGCTGTTAAGTTTCAAAAACGAAATTTAGCCGAAATATACCAAAAAAAAATCCTCGATAATCCAAATTCAGCGGAACAGAAATATCAGTATCTTATTCCACTTCTTCAAGAGTTTGAATTAGCAGATGAGGATTTTGTTGAACTTGAACGATATGCTGTCCAAAAGAACATATTGTTTTTAGTTAACCCTTGGGACCGGTTAAGCCTCGCGAATATTGAGCATATGTTACATATACCGGTCTATAAAGTTGGTTCACCTGACATGACCAACGATGAATTACTTGAACTCTTAGCTGCTACCGGTAAGCCCATGATAGTTTCCACAGGTATGAGTCGCGAAGAGGAAATCGACCACACAGTCGACCTCCTAAAAAAGCACAGCGTGTCGTTTGCTTTATTACATGCCAACAACACCTATCCGGCTCCCTTCGACGAAATCAATTTGAGTTATATGGACGTACTAAAAAAATATAATGTTCCCCTAGGCTATTCCGGGCATGAACGTGGTATCAGCGTCTGTCTTGCAGCTGTGGCGCGCGGTGCCTGCATTATTGAACGTCACTTGACTGTAGATAAAACATTAGAAGGACCGGACCATAAAGCCAGTCTAATGCCCGATGAGTTTACTTCCCTCGTTTCCGGTATTCGGGAAGTTGAGTCTGCTCTTGGTAAGCCAGTTAAAAAGTTTACCAAGATTGAGCAAATGAATCGGGAGATATTAGCCAAGAGTATAGTGGCGGCAACGTTCATTGCCGATGGTACAACAATTACTCGCGATATGTTGACAACCAAAAGTCCAGCCAAAGGCCTATCGCCGCAACGCTTACAAGAATTAATCGGCGTAGTGGTTCAGCGCGATATATTTGCTGACGAAAATTTAACTGAGGATGATTTACGTGGCGAAACCTTGCAACAATCGTTTGATGGTAAAAACATAAAATGGCAATGGGGACCGGTAGTGCGTTTTAATGATTTTCGAAGTTATGAGCAATACGAACCACAACTTTTCGAATTTCATTTGAGCGATAAAGATCTTGATGAAAAACTTCCGCAAGGGCAATGGCCTCAACAGCTTGTCGTGCACGCTCCTGAGTATATGAGTCGAACTTACCTTGATCCAGCGTCTCTTGATCCTAAGGTGTTACAAGTAAGCCGGGAGACGCTACAGAAAGCCTTAAACCTAACCAGACGCCTAGCTGAATCATTTCAGGGAAAAGCAAAGTTTATTATTCACCCAGGCGGAATCACGCTCGAGCGTCATCTAAAACCGCAACATCTCTATGCGACCTTTGCGGAAACCTTGGCGCAGCTCGACTGTCAGGATGTGGAGATTCTGCCGGAGAACATGCCGCCGCGTCCGTGGGTTTTTGGTGGCGAATGGGTCGGTAATATTTTCTTATTAGCCGATGACATCAAGAGATTCTTAGATGAAACAAATTTCTCACTTTGTTTCGATACTTCCCATGCTGCTCTCTCCTGTAATGCGGCCGGTATCAATCTTGCCAGGCAGGTACGAACTCTTCGTCCTTACATCCACCATTTACACGTCTCTGATGGTTCCGGTATCGGTGAAGAAGGACTGCAGATTGGGGAAGGTTCTATTTCGTGGGCAGAAGTCCTATCGGAATTATCCGGCTATAAACACACGATGGTTCCGGAAATTTGGCAGGGGCACATGCATAGCGGGAGAGGCTTTCTCCAAGCGATGGAAAAATTAAAACCTTACTTAAAATAAATACTTTCTTTGAAGTAGCCTTCCACAGCTTCTATCCTTAATGACTAATTAGTTGAAACGAACTACGCTTGATCTATGTATAAGGTAATGAAATTTTATCCGCGAGGGTTTAACCTAAAGCAATATTGGGATGACAAGTATGCCCGGGAACATATTGCTGGAAAGAATATCGATGAGTTTGCTAAACAAGACTTTTGGCCTCTTTTAGAGGCCAATATTCAGCTAGATAAGCGTTACCTTGATGCGGGGTGCGGGGTCGGTGGCTGGATTTTATTTTTGCGGGAAAAAGGCTATAACGTCGAAGGTATTGATAGTGCGGCCCGGACAGTTCGTGCTATGACGGAATACGACCCGGACATTAAAGTAAAAATAGCGAATATAACGGCGATACCGTATGCCGACGCCAGTTTTGATGGCTTACTGGCTATAGGTGTTCTTGAATATGCGGAAGACAAATTGCCACAGGCGTTTATGGAAATAAACCGAGTCCTAAAACCCGGCGGATTGTTTTTTATGGAATTACCTCATGCCAATTTCTTGCGACGACTTATCTACATACCATTCAAGAACATTGAAAAGGCCATTAGAAGATGGCAAAGACGGTCGACTACATTCGCCAACTATCTATTTGATCGAACCGAAATTATTTCTTTATTAAAGAAGAACAATTTTATTATTGCGGCTGTCGAGCCGCATGAATTGCCTGACGTTGAGAGTCACTACGGTCTGTACATCGATTTCAAAATTCTGCGCGGCCGTGAACCCTATAAAATGAATTTTTTAGGACGTTTGGTAAAATCTGTAACCAATTATTTGTCGCCCTGGATTGCCTCCACCGGCATGGTCATCGTAGCTAAAAAAAGGCCATAAAAATAGGTTAATCAATTTCAATCAGTCTATTACTTGTTAGCTAAAGATACCATGCGAATTCAACTCTTTAGTATTGCAATTTTAGGTCTTTTGGTCTCTGGTTATTTATTTATTACTTATACTACCGGAGCGCCGATTGTCTGCGTGGTAACACATGGTTGTGAAGTGGTTCGGGCCAGTGAGTATGCCCGTCTCTTCGGGCTACCAACGCCGCTTTATGGCCTTTTCTTTTATTCATTATTAGCCATGACAGCTCTTTTTTCGACAAAGAAAAATAGCTTTAGAATGAAGTTACCAATCTTAGTCTTAACGTCAGCCGGGGCACTAATATCAGCCTGGCTAACTTACCTGGAAGCATTCATAATTGAAGCGTGGTGTATCTGGTGTGTCGCCAGTGCCCTACTTGCTTTTGCCGCATTTTTTCTCGTCATTTGGTCTCTAGTTAAAGAAATATGACTAAACGAAGAATACCTCTAGGCGAATATCTCTTGATAGGCATGAACCCTGTTATAAAATTCATGATTCTATCTGACGTTGTTTGGCAATCAGCTTCCGGCCTACTCGGTCCGATTTTTGCTTTGTATGTCGCCGGCTTTGTGATCGACGGCGGAGCGACGGTGGCAGGTGTTGCCGCTGCAATTTATCTAGTAACTAAAAGTTTTTTGCAGATTCCTGTCGCTTACCTCATAGATCGCATAAGAGGTGAGCGTGATGATTTCTGGATACTGTTTATCGGGTCTTTGGCAGCTGCGCTTATGCCCCTCAGCTATCTTTTTGTTCATACGGCAGGCCAACTGTACATTGTCCAGTTTGTTTTTGGAGCGCTTGTGGCACTGACATTTCCGTCATATATGGCAATATACACGCGCCACATTGACAAGCGGAAAGAGGGAACTGCCTGGGGTGTTTATTTTACCCTTGTAGATATAAGCGGTGCCGCTACGGCAGCGATCGGTGGTGTTATCGCCGATACCATTGGATTTAAAGAACTAATCATGGCTGTGGTTGGTGTTAGTGTTGTTGGCGTGTTGCTGCTTTATCCTATAAAATCGCATATTCGTATGCCGCGAAGCCACAAGAACTAAACCTGGATTGCCATTTTATCATTAGTTAATTTATGAATATAACGACGGAAACAAAAATCTTAAGTGGTGTGCTCATCGTTACACTCCTTATTATAATTGGTGGCTCATTTATTGCCGAGCGCAACGGTACAGTTTCAGGGCCATCGACATTAGGTGAACCGGTGGCCCAGGCTGATCGGTTAGTCAGAGATAATAGCCATGCAACAGGTCCAGTCGAAGCTGCTGTCACTTTAGTTGAATTTGGTGATTTTCAGTGTCCTGCTTGTGGAAGCTTGTATCTAGTCTTGCAGCAAGTCAAAGATAAAAATCCTGATGTTCGTTTTGTTTGGCGGCATTTTCCACTTACGTCCATTCATGATTTTGCTCAGGGAGCGGCTGAAGCCGCAGAAGCAGCTTCCGTCCAGGGAAAGTTTTTTGAGTATCATGATATATTATTTGTCAATCAAAATAATTTGACGAGGGAGAATTTAATTACTTATGCGGGCGATATTGGTCTTAACGTCGAGGCCTTTACAGCCGCTCTAGACAGTGGATTCGGGCATGAGGCTGTACAGCGTGATCGATCTGATGGTTCAGCGCTTGGCGTTCAGGGAACACCGACCTTATTTATCAACGGCGCCCGCTACAATGGTCGCTACTCCGTCACCGAATTGCAAGCAGCGATTGATTCTGTTAAGAGAGAAAGAGCATTATGAAAAGACTAGCCACATGAAAACAGATACTTCTTCAATTGATTTGAGCGGCCAAGTAATTCTACTGACGGGCGGCGGCGGTTTTCTAGGAAATTATTTTGTCAAAGTTTTAAAGGCTGCAAACGCAACTGTTATTGCCACTGACATTACAAAATTTGTTGACAAGATCTTAGATGTCAGGAACCAAAATTCAGTCGATCAGGTTTTTGCTGATATTATGCGTGACTTAGGCAGAATCGATACGGTTATCAATAATGCGGCCATTGATCCAAAATTTGATACTAAGGCCAAGAAAAATAGCCATACTTTCATTAATTACCCGGAAGAAGCCATGCAATTAAGCATAGATACTAATCTTTTAGGTGCCTGGCGAGTTTCTAAAACTGCTATTCGTTATATGCTTGCGCAAGGTCATGGCAATATTGTTAACGTAGCTTCTTTTTATGGATTAACACCGCCGCGACAAGAAATTTACCCGGCAGGCACCGAAAAACCGGTTGATTATTCGATAACGAAAGCTGGGATCATAATGCTAACGCGCCACCTCGCCTCACAATTTGGTCGACAGGGAATTCGTGCCAATGCCCTGGCTCCTGGCGGTGTCCTAAATAATCATGCCGAAGAGTTTCAACAAAAATATGCCGAGCACACTTCCTTTGGTCGTATGAACACACCTGAAGAAGTCGCCGACGCCTTATTATTTTTAGTTTCTGATCAATCGCGAGGTATGACTGGTGAAGTTTTAACTGTTGACGCCGGTTGGAGCTCACGCTAAATCTTCGATCGTAGACGCTATATGACCGGCCAATTAGCCGGATCAACTTGTCTTGGGTCTGAAATGGCAAGCGGAGACAGTTTTTCAAGAACTTCATTTGGTAGTGGTCCGTCCTCCAGGGCAGCAATTGCGCTAGTAAGATGATTTGGGGTTACTGTGCCGATTAAGGCAGTGGTAATCGCTTTATTCGACAAAACAAATCGAATAGCCAATGTTGGCAAATCAATACCGATTTCGGCAGCAAGCAAAGACGCTAGTTTAGCATTTTCCTTTAATGCTCGAAGTTTTGCCGGTAACTTCTCAGCCACCTTCGTTAAGGCTCCTTTTAAAAGAACTGAACGGTTAATAATACCGACGCTAGATACGTGAGCTTTAGGTAGCACTCGGGGGGCCATGCGTTGATCAAGAATACTGTAGGCGGTTTGTATTGTCTCAAAAAATCCAGTGGCGATAGCCGCCAGCGGTGCCGCCTCACCTCGGGTCGCAATACCAAGGTGCTGAATTTTGCCCTCATCTTTAAGTTTACTCATGATTTCAATTATCTCACCACGTTCAATTTGTTCTTTTGACCCGCCGTGGATTTGCACCAACTGAAGGCTGCTAACTTTTAACATGCGCAGACTTTCTTCGATTTCCCCACGAATTAGTTTAGCTAACTCTGTCCCGCGGGGATCAACGCCTTTTTCCAGAAATTGAGCACACTTAGTTCCGACGACGACTCCTGGCAGGCGACTCACACCACTTTTGCCAATCCTTGCCTCTGAGACACCGTAGCCACGAGCTGTATCAATATAAGTAATGCCAAGCTCAATAGCCGTTTTTAAAATACGATCAGTTTCGGTTTCACTTGGCATGTGGCGGACGCCAATGCCGTAGGCCAGGCCAAGTTCAGCCGTACCTAAACCTATTTGTGATACCACCAGTCCAGATTTTCCCAGCTTTTGTTTTTTGATTGACATGATCTGATTTACGATATATAAAAGACCATCCGGTACTGTGTTGTGCTGGAACTACGATAGCACATTTCACAACTTGTTTTGGAGACTAAAAATGTCAACTGCCAAATTGAGGTACGGTCTTATCGGGGTGGGATCTCATGGTTCGTTTTATTCTGATTTTGCTGATTTAACTGGACAGATTGTGGCCCTAGTTGATAACAATGCAGAAAACTTAGAGCGTGGCGCTACCGGGATGAATATAGATCACGAAAATTGTTTTGCCCAAACCTGTCCACAATTTTACAGACTGGTTGACGCCGTTATTGTCGCTACCCCCGCCGATGTTCGATGGCCGGTGACTGAATCATTGCTAAATGATAAACATGTATTTTGCGAGAACCCATTGGCCACTACTTTGAGTGCTTTTCGTGGCATTAAACCTGTTGTTGTGGCCAGAAGAGAACTCATCTGCACTGTGAATGAACAGTGGCGATGGTGCCCAGGTGTTATTTGGGCTTCGCGAGAGGTGGCGGCTGGCAGAATTGGTACTTTGCAGATGATCCGTATGGCCGGCAAGGGGCGTGCTGCTAGAACAGAGCTTTTAAGGATTGGGTCCCATCTCTTAAGTGTTGCCTTACATTGTTTTAATGTCGGCATTTTTGTCGACATAAAAACGGTGGTCAATTCCGATCATTCAGCCATGATCGGGACAATCTCTACAACAAACAATGTCTTCTTAGAATTAGCCTTGATTCCAAGCGAGCCGCATGTCCAAAAATGCTTTTTAGAATTAATCGGCACGAACGGGCGAATTCGGCTGCAAGGGGGACTTCTCGAAAATATATTTGTCTCTAGTGATTCTCAGGATACGGCCTGGATGATAGAAAATTCTTCTTCTTATCGAGCCGTTGGCGACTTGAAGGCCGCCGGTGTGTGGACGATTAAGAAGGGTGACGAGCCTATGGCATTAGCTGATCCTAAAATGAATCCAACTTTTTGGCTGATTAACGAATTTGCCCGCGCCGTGGCCGGAGAAACCGAAAATCCCTATCCACCCTCAGCTTATAAAGAAGTTGTTGAGATCTTGGATTTGTTTCTGACCTATTTGAACCCAACTACATAATTAATATTAGTCGTGCTTTATCTTGAGCACGGCTTTTTTTGTAAGATTACTTTTACCATCAGAAATTTTTGGCATATGAGCGTCACCTGGTAGAAAAATCGCGAAAAACCCCGGCGTTAATCGAATGGTCTTAAATTCAGATGGAGTCTGATAAAGCGTGTAATCTAGTTCCGTGTTATACTTGATTTTGGTTTTGAGCACAGAAACCGGTGCCCAGGCAATATTTTCACTGCCGCTGATACAATAATGCAAATCAATATAATTTCTATGTGCTTCGAATTGACCTGATGCGATATTAAGCGTCTTAAACTCCTGTATGGATGCATAGAGCTTGCGCCCATCAATGGTGAAATCTCCAATCGGGTAATCGGGCGGTATTGATTTAAGCCATTTAATTGCTACTAAAATTTGAGAGTTTGCAATAAACGAGTTGTACGTTGCGGGATAATCAAGATGAGCTAATAACATAATTTAATCTTAGCAGCCGTGGTTTTTTGCGCGAGCACATGTTACTTTCACCCTATGAAAAGTATGAATCCGAAACGAAAACCAGTTGAGACCGTGGCCATAATTCCGGCTCGGGGTGGTCAGCAAAGTATTCACTATAAAAATTTACAAAAACTTGGGGGCAAGACGCTGTTGCAGTGGGCCATTGAAGTTGCTTTTAAAGCTCGGGCAATTGATGCTGTCATTGTATCGACCGAGGATGTTAAAATTTCTGCGGAAGCGAAAAAACACGGGGCGATCGTCGCACCACGACCCCGGAAATATTCTCAGCCAGATTCTGGGGATGCTGGCTGGTATTACCACGCGGTTACGTGGTTGGAAGAAGAATTTGGTTGGACACCGGAGTATTTAGTTAATCTGCGACCGACAAGCCCACTTCGCTTCGCCGAGGATATAGATACTATGATTACCACCATCAAAAAAACAGGCGCTGACGGTCTCAAAAGTGTGATCCCGGCACCGCTGCATCCCTATAAAATGTGGCAGCTCATCAAGTCTTCTGCTAAGAATTCCGCAATTAAAAACGAGCCTAATCGGGTCGGGGACGTGGGCAAACTGGTTTCGTTGTATGGCGATGATTACAAAAAAAAATATGGACCCGATCAACCCCGGCAAATTATACAAAATAAATTTCCCGTCTTTTTTCAGGACGGACAAGTTGATATTACACGTCGGAAATTTATCTTACGGCCTGAATGTTTAGAGTTTGATAACGTTTGGGGAGAAAATTTACAAGGCTATGTACTGGATCCTAGAACAAGTACCGATCTTGATGAGCCGAGTGATTTTATCGCTGCTGAAAAAATATACAAGCAACTAAAAAAAGAAAAAAAGTTGTAGGGCAGCTGCGTAATGTCGATGATATTTGGCAGAGTTACAGATGGTATTAACATCATTTTAAATCGACAGCTCTATAAGCCTCCACGTAGTTTTTTCCCGAGCTTCTTGAGCTCATCGGGGTTGCCTTCTTGCATCGCTTTAGTCACCTGCTGACGCATGTCAGCCGGCATCTTTGCCAACATACCTGAGAGTACGTCCTGAGAAGTAACATGCGCGCGACCATCGGCCCGGGCGGCATCTTCGGCTGCTTGCCGCAGTTCTTTTTTGATGCGACCCGTAAGAATTTTTGGAATATGGACTTGTTTAAGCGCTTGCTGAATCCCAGCGCTTGCCTCAGGATCCCAAATAAGAGAACTGGGCTGATCGGCATTACTAGTCTGATTCTTTTTCAGGAAATTCAACATGTTTGTAATATTAGCTTATTAATATCACTCGAGCAACGTTTAAAAATATCAAAATGTTTGCCTCCTAAGATTACACACTTGGTATCTATATGAGCTAGGTATTGTGCGTAGCGTCGAATTCACACAGCAGAGCGGCTGCCTTATTGACGGACATTAGAAGTCAGGTAAATTTTGCTATACATAGACATATGATTATTCAGACGAACACAATTGATATCAGCGGTAAGACTCAAACGTACACTGTGCGCAAAAGTAATCGAGCGCGTCATATCCTACTCAATGTTAATCAGCAAGGTGAAATTGAACTAGTTGTTCCGCGACGAGCATCTCTATTGACAGCTGAATCATTCTTAAAACAGCGTAAAGTTTGGCTAGCAGGGCGCATTAAACATTATGAGACTATCTTGGCCCAGTCTCCGCTAAAACAATTAGTCAATGGTACCAAACTCCGATTTCTCGGGCAGGAATTAGAATTACAGATTAGGCAAGATATCAATCGAAAGCGACCACTAGTCCAAAGAACAGCATCACGCATCACGATAATAATTAGTGCTAATGACCAAAAAAATATCAAAGCTGCTTTAGTCCAGTTCTATCGTGAGGCGGCACGAAACTATTTCTATAAGGTTGTACAGCGTACGGTCCGTGACCTGAAGGTCAAAGTGGCGTGTATCAAGATTGGTAATTATTCATCCCAATGGGGGAGTTGTTCTAGGACTGGTCGGATCTCTTTAAACTGGCGATTGTTACTTGGTCCTGAGGAAATTTCATATTATGTGGCTGTTCATGAAGTTGCTCATCTTGTTCAACAAAATCACTCAAAAATATACTGGGAAGTTGTTAAAAGATTTGATCCAGATTACGAACAGCATCGGCGTTGGCTGCGCCGTCATGGGCATGAGCTTGTTATATAAAAAATCCGGCGATAAGTGCCGGATTTTAAGGTCATTTGACCCGAAGCCTTACATATCCGGATCTGGGGTTTTATCACTATCTGTGCTCATATTGTCCTGGCTTTTATCCACTTGATTTTCTTTATTACCGTCGCTAGCAGCACAACCAGCACACATACCGGCGTCGTTTACTTCGACGTCGATTGCTCCGCAACTGGTACAAGTTCCAATCATAGTGATCACCTCCTTACAATAATATTTATAGTATAGCGTGCTTAACGCATTGCACTGTGGAAAATTTACAAATCCTCGACTTATTAAATAACGCAAGTTTTATAATTTATCTTGATTCATGATCAAATACATTCACATAAAGTTGAGGATAAATAGTGCTTGAATATTATTCGTCTAATTTATTTTTTTAGGAAACCTAATTTAAAACGAAGCTTGACAAAGAGGTTATTAAATACTATATAAGGGCAATGATTAAACCGCAGGCAAGCATTTTATTATTTTATATTGCCGTAATAATGCTGGTCATTATTGTCACAGCTGCACTATCTTTATTTAATGTTAGTTTTAATCTCGGTAGTCTCCTATCTTTCACGGGTCTGTCTGTTGGTCCTACAAAGTTTACCGAAGAGGTTGCTAAGACAAATCAAGAATCTTTAGTTGCGTCTTCACCTGGCTTTCAAACATTTCCGGTTGTTCAATTATCACCAACGGCACCTAGTCCTTTTAATCCGTAGACGGCAATGATTACATTATATGTTGAAGTTGATGAAACTACCAAAGAACGCGCTGAGATTGATAACTCATACTCAGTTAGTTATTGATCGCTTAATATACACTTAAGATTGATGCCATGTTAACTATTAGTGACATTAGAAAAGGTAAAGTAATCGTGCTTGATGCTGCCCCTTACGTTATTGTCTCAGCCGAATTTTTGCGCAAACAACAGCGTCGACCAGTAGTAAGAACTATCTTGAAACATCTCCAAACAGGAGCAACACGCGAACATTCTTTTCAACAGTCTGACCGTGTTCCCGAGGCAGATGTAGGCAGATCTAGAGCACAATTTTTATATCGTGAGAATAAATCATATGTATTTATGGACCAGTCCACTTTTGAGCAATACTACATCAATCCGGATCTTATTGGCGCCATTGGGCAGTTTCTCATAGCAGGGCAACCAGTCGAGATTATTCTCTTTGAGGCTCAACCGGTAGCCGTTGAGCTACCAATAAAGGTTGATCGAAAAGTGCTTGAGGCTCCGCCGGGAATCCGCGGTGACACATCGGCAAAAGTTATGAAAGATGTCGTTATTGAGGGAGGTGCCACAATAAAAGCTCCGCTTTTTGTGAGCGCAGGTGACATCCTTCGCATTGACACCAGAGATGGCACCTACGTCGAACGTGTCCAAGGCTGATAGAAAATTAATTTGCCAATTATTATTATCAATTCTAGTTCAAACATGCATTGACAGGACAAATATTTGAAGGAAGAGTTATTAATACATAGTGAAACGATTGTTTCACAAGCGCCTGGGACGTTATCCCGAACTACAAAATAGGCCACCAGAATAATCATGGGTGGCTTTTTGAGTTAGTTTTAAGAAATAGTTACCACGGGCTTACGTCCGAAGTCTTTGAGGATCCCAATCAGTTCTCCATACTTTTTAAACTTATGAGACATATGGCAAAACAATCTACTATTAAAACTCAGTCAATTTTGTCGCAATACTTGCGTGAAATAGGCGAGACGCCACTTTTAACAGCTGATGAGGAACAACAGTTAGCGCGCCAAATTAAAGATGATAATAACAATGAGGCTCGCCAAAGAATGATGCGGGCAAATTTAAGGTTGGTTGTAAACATCTCTAAAAAATATGCCCCGAGTAATGATCCCGACATGTTGATGGATTTAATTCAAGAGGGCAATCTCGGACTCATGCGGGCGGTAGATAGATTTCTGCCAGATCGGGGAACTCGTTTCTCAACTTATGGAGTTTATTGGATAAAGCAGGCTATTCTGCGTGCCTTAAAGAATCGACGCCTAGTTCGTCTACCGGAAAATGTGGTTGATCGAGTGCTGCAAATGCAGCGGATTAAACAGCGCTTATCTCAGATGCTCGGCCGTCCACCAGTGAGCGAAGAGGTAGCTAAAGAAATGGCCTTACCAGTCAGAAAAGTTTATCAACTAGAAGAAGCAGCGACTGAAGTTGTGTCGATTGATCAAACTGTTCGCGGTGATGGCGAAAATGACCAAACACAGTTAAAAGAACTATTAGAAGATATCGAAACGCCTCAGCCAGAAACAGTTGTACGTGATGAACTTGTTCGTGATGAAATTCGTCAAGCCGTAAAATCTCTGCCGGCTCGTGAACGAAAAATCCTCGAAATGAGATTCGGGCTCGCCGACCATACACCACGAACTCTTGAGGAGATAGGGATTGAATTTGGGATTAGTCGTGAACGAGTGCGACAACTGCAAAATTCAGCATTATTACGCCTTCGCATGCGCCAAAACATTAAGAGAGCCCATCAGGTTTAATATTTTTACTTTTGAATTGAGATATACACATTTTCCTTTAATTAAGAAATAGTTAGCCGTGACATTTAGTGGTTTAGGCTGTGCTATGCTGGCTTTATGAAGTCAGAACAAATCTCGCAATTTTTTTTGATATTGGCATTGATCGGGACACTATTTGGAGGATTTAGCTCCTGGCGTTATTATCGTATACCGGTTGAATTACGCTTACCTCAATATGAATCGTTATGGCAGGCGCTGCCTTATGGCCTACTTCTATTAATTATTGCTATCATTATCGTGAAAAAAAGGACCCATGGCGACTGAACCATTTTTATGGGGAGCTGCCACGAGTGCCCACCAGGTAGAAGGCGATAATATTCACAACGATTGGTGGCAGTGGGAAAAAAAAGTAGCCGATGTTAAAAAATCCGGTAGAGCTTGCGATCAGTACAATCGGTATGAAGAAGATTTCTCTTTAGCTCGAGAACTTGGTCATAACGCCCACCGCCTGTCTCTTGAATGGAGTCGTCTGGAGCTGAAATCTGGTGAGTGGAACAAAAGAGCTTTCGATCATTATCGCGACGTTCTATTATCACTACGGGAAAAAAAACTAAAATCATTTGTGACTTTGCACCATTTTACCAATCCTGTCTGGTTGGCTGCCAGGGGAGGGTGGATCAATAGCCGTGCCCCTTATTTTTTCGCCCGTTATGCTAGAAAAGTTGCGGTGGAACTTGGTGATTTGATCGATTATTGGGTGACAATCAATGAACCGATGGTCTATGCTACGCAAAGTTATTGGTATAAAAATTGGCCTCCACAAGAACACAATGTATTTCGTCTTAATCGTGTGATACGCAATTTGGCCGATGGACATAAGCAAGCCTATGACGCAATTCACAAAGTTTTACGATCTGCCCAAGTTGGTCTTGCCAAGCACTTCGTAGCTTTTATGCCGGAGCAACAAAATCATTTAGCTGATCGGATAGTAGCCAGTTTACAAAATTGGTGGTTTAACCATCGTTTTTTTTATCTTACGCGTGGTACACACGATTTTATCGGTTTAAATTTCTATTTCACAGTCATGAAACACGCCACGATATTGCCACCGAAAGTCACAACCTCGGCATGGCCAGGTCCCGCCTCAGATCTAAGCTGGCCAATTCGTCCCGAGGGACTAACTGAGGTGTTGCTGCAAACAAAAAAATATGGCTTGCCAATCTACATTACTGAAAATGGTTTGGCTGATGCCGCTGATACCCGCCGCGCCGATTATATCAGGTCTCACCTACGAGCTGTTGAATTAGCGCAAGCTAAAGGTGTTGATGTTCGTGGCTATTTTCACTGGTCTTTAATTGATAATTTTGAATGGGATAAGGGATTTACGCCTCGTTTCGGTCTTATTGAGATCGATTATAAGACGATGAGGCGGATGCCGCGTCCATCTGCCTATGTCTATAAAGCCATCATTGAACAAGCCCGAGAAAAGAGACAGAGGGTAAATTGAATAGTGTAAGATTTAAACATGCTTTGGATATTTATAGCTCTGGTCGCGCATATCTTAAACGCGCTCGTGTTTGTTGTCGATAAAAGCTTACTATCGACAACAAATTCAATTATTAATCAGCCGGCACGTTACGCGGCCTTGTCTGGACTGGTCGCTGCTGGGTCTGTGCTTATTTTGCCACTTGGCTTTGCCTGGCCCAATTTATTTATTCTTGTGTGGTCATTACTAGCCGGTTTTTTTTGGGTAGCAGCGCTCTGGTTTTTCTTTATTGCCTTAAAGGCAGGTGAATCATCTCGTATAGTGCCACTGACGGGATCAGCCGTGCCTATATTCACTCTTTTAATCGCCGCATTTTTTTTAGGCGAACAATTAACTGTCCGCCAAGGAGGCGCTGTGTTGGCATTGATTATAGGTGGAGTTTTAATCTCAATTAGATTCAATAATTCACGGCGAGACTTAAATCAATCAAGGAAAGTCAATAGCTTAGCCTCGAACGTGAGGAATTTTAATACAACAACTTTTTTTAAATATTTTATTAAAAATAAATCGGCTGCGTTGCCAGCTGTTGCGGCCTTGGCAAGTGCACTAGCGTTTGCCTTGCACTTTTCAACCATGGACGTTATCTATGATCGCTTTGAGCCCTTTCCGGCTGCCTTCGGTTATAGTCGTCTGGGAGTTGGTATGGTATCCCTGATGCTTTTAGTTATCCTGATGCTCTTCAATAAACCAGAGTCATTTAACAGGTCTCGGTTTCGGACGAAGGCTCGAAAGATGAGCTTCATTATTTTAACGGCTTTTCTAGGCAGTAAGCTTATTGGAGCTTTGGCACTAATTCTCCAAAACTATGCCATCAAGCTTGGCAGTGTCACTATCGTCAACTCTTTACAGGGAACTCAGTATATTTTTCTGCTGATAGTAGTTGTCTTCGTGACACGCTGGCGCCCGCAACTTTTTGTCGAAGAGATAGGTCGTGTAGCCGTGAGTCAGAAAATAGCAGGTATCATCGTCATTGGAGCCGGCCTCATCTTACTTTTCTAATCTTACAAGGGTATGTCTCAATTATTGCGTCAGGTGTTAGGTTATTTTGTTGTTTTCTTTGGCATTATTGTATTATTCGGCTTGATTTTAGCTTTTCCTGGGCTGAAGACTCCACCGCTGATCAACGGAGTTTCTTTTTCGGCGCCGCATGCGACCGGCATCGGTCTTGATTGGCGCGAAACCTACTTGGCCATGTTACAGGACCTTGGCGTTCGTAGGTTTAGACTAATGGCCTTCTGGAATCAAATTGAACCGGCGCCAGAACAACATGATTTCACTGATCTTGATTGGCAAATGGATCAAGCGGCTAACCATCAGGCACGCGTTATATTAAGCGTTGGCAGAAAACTGCCCCGATGGCCGGAGTGCCACGTACCCTCCTGGGCAAAAAATTTGACTGAGCTGCAGCAACAAGAAAAAGTTTTAAAAATGTTGGCGGTAGTCGTTGCCAGATACAATAATCATCCAGCTCTTGATATGTGGCAGCTTGAGAACGAACCTCTTTTCTTATTTGGCGTTTGTCCTTCCTTTGATCCAGACTTTTTGAGCCGTGAGCAGTCGGTTGTCATGAGCCTGTCAGCGAAACCGATACTAATTACTGATTCTGGTGAACTTAGTACGTGGATTCCGGCGGCCAACTATGGTGATATTCTTGGCACCACGATGTACCGAACTGTTTTTTCTGGTCGAACCCAGCGTCTTTTCTCCTATGATTATTTGTTTCCAGCTTGGGGGTACCGTTTAAAGGCAAGAATCGTGAAATTGATTCGTGGTAAAGACGTCATTATCTCGGAACTACAGGGTGAGCCTTGGGGAGCCAAGCCATTTCAAGAAATGACCAAAAAAGAACGGGTTGCCTCGTTGTCACCGTCTCGTTTAAACCAACTGCGTAGTTTTGCGACTCGAACTCAATTACCAGAAGCTTATTGGTGGGGTGCAGAATATTGGTATTGGGAAAAGACAGTAAATAATGAACCTGCTTACTGGGAAATGGCGCGGAAGTTTTTCTAGCTAAGCGGTGGTCATCTTTTGTGAGAATTACTATTGGGTAGCGCCAAAAACTTGTTATGTGGATAACTTTGTAATTATCAATCCAGAAAATTGTGAGCAAGCTAAAGTTAAGGCTAGACACGACATCTTATGCATTCTTATGGACACATTATTTTTGGAAAAAAATCCACAATAAAGCCAACGTTTCTCCTTTCTGTTTTTTGTTCACCAGGTTTCTACACTGGGTGTACGCTTCCTTTTCGCCTGCCAAAGAAAGGGTGTATAGTGATAAAACCTTAGACAGATTACCGTCGAAGTTGCTGTAATTTTTTCTTTTCTCTTCTACGGTGGGCTTAGGTTGTAATCCAGCTGCTTCATTAAGGTTAATGGGCAACAAAAAGATAAAATCCTTCATCTTTTAAAAACAAACATAATTCTATGCCTATAGAAAAAGTTACAAAGCGCAGCGGAGAGGTCGTTGATTTCAATCCAAAAAAAATTGAACGGGCTATTGCCAAGGCCAATAAAGCCATGGGAGCACCTATGACTGATGACACTATTCGTACTGTCACGACGACGGTTGTATCTCTCTTAGAGGATGTTTGGCATGATAATGTTCCTGGGGTTGAAGATGTCCAGGATATTGTTGAGCAACAGATAGCCGCTGCCGGTTATTGGGAAGTTGCCAAAGATTATATTTTGTTTCGTTATAAACAGCGTGAAGTCCGACAGGAACAACAAGAGAAGGTAGTTGAGAAAGCCAAGACACATCAAATTTCAGTAACCAAGCGTGATGGCTCTCCAGAACCATTTGATGTTAACCACATTACTGAGCATCTAATTAAATGTGCAGCCGATTGGCGTGAAGACATTAATATTGATGCAGTTATTGGGGATGCGATGGACAATATGTACGATGGCGTTACTATCTCCGAAATTAATCAAGCGGTTGTCATGGCTTTGAAAAGCAAGATTGAAGCGGATCCCAGCTATTCAAAGATAGCGGCCAGAGTCTTACTCAACGATCTGTACAAGGATGTTATTAATGCTAACGAGTTTTCGCCGGGTTTTACGGATATGTATCGTCAGGGTTTGCGAGGCAGTATCACTAAAGGAGTAGAAGATGAGCGACTTGATAAAAGGTTACTTGAATTTAATTTTGATATTTTGGAAGCAGAACTTGATCCTGAGCGTGACCATCTTTTTGAATACATGGGCGCCCAAGTTCTAGCAGACCGGTATTTTTTGAAGGACTTGAATCAACAATTATTTGAACTACCGCAGTACTTCTGGATGCGTGTGGCGATGGGTTTAGCCCTTAATGAGCCACATCGTGAGGTTCGCGCGTTGGAATTTTATCACATTGTTTCGCAACTATACTATGTGCCAAGTACGCCGACCCTGTTTCATTCGGGCACAACACATCCCCAGATGAGTTCTTGTTATCTAACGACTGTTGAAGATGATCTGGCGAACATTTTCAAATCCTTTAGTGATAATGCGCAGTTGTCAAAATGGTCGGGTGGACTCGGTAATGATTGGACAAATATTCGTGGGACCGGCTCCCTGATCAAAAGTACAAATGTTGGCAGCCAAGGTGTCATTCCTTTCTTAAAAATAGCCGATGCTACCACGGCCGCAATCAATCGTTCGGGCAAGCGTCGAGGCGCAACCTGTGCCTATCTTGAAACTTGGCATTACGATATAGAAGATTTTATCGAACTTCGTAAAAACACCGGTGATGATCGACGCCGTACGCACGATATGAATACCGCCAACTGGATACCGGATCTCTTCATGAAGAGAGTCATGGCTGATGCTTCCTGGACGCTATTTTCACCGGATGAAACGTCTGATTTACACCACCTTTACGGCCGAGCTTTTGACAAACGTTATGAAGAGTACGAGCACCAGGTTGAGACAGGAGAAATCAAACTATATAAAAAATTACAAGCCAAAGACTTATGGCGGAAAATGGTAACCATGCTTTTCGAAACTGGTCATCCCTGGATGACATTTAAGGACCCGAGTAATATTCGTTCGCCCCAAGACCATGTCGGAGTAGTGCATAGTTCAAATCTTTGTACCGAAATAACGCTGAATACATCTAAAGATGAGACAGCCGTTTGCAATTTGGGCTCTATAAATCTTGTTCGCCATATTTGGGATGGTCACTTGAACCGTGAGAAATTGGCTGCCACCGTGAAAACAGCCGGACGCATGCTTGATAATGTTATTGACCTTAATTATTACCCAATACCAGAATCTCAGAATTCTAATAAGAGACATCGTCCCGTGGGCTTAGGAATTATGGGTTTACAAGATGCTTTATACGAACTTGATATGCAGTTTGACAGTGAAGCAGCTGTTAATTTTTCTGATACAACCATGGAGTTTATTGCCTACCATATGATTCTTGGTTCAAGCGAACTAGCTCGCGATCGCGGTGTCTACGAATCATTCAAAGGGTCAAAATGGGATCGGGGACTGTACCCACTAGACACCTTGCAGCTTCTGGAAGATGAAAGAGGCATAGCTACTGGAGTAGCAAAGACAAGAAAAATGGATTGGGAACCGGTTCGTCAGCATGTGAAGAAATACGGTATGCGTAACTCTAATACGATGGCGATAGCTCCGACTGCAACCATCGCCAACATTAGTGGAGTGTTTCCTTCAATTGAGCCGATCTATAAAAATGTTTATGTCAAATCAAATTTTAGCGGCGAGTTCACTACTAATAACCAATATCTTATCAATGATCTGAAACAGTGTAAGTTATGGGATCAGAAAATGTTAGATGATATTAAAGCGCACGACGGCAGTATTCAGCAGCTAGAAAGAATTCCAGAAAAGTTGCGGCTTAAGTATAAGGAGGTCTTTGAGATTGATCCCATTTGGATTCTTAAGCATGCCGCCTATCGTGGTAAATGGATTGATCAAAGTCAATCAGTTAACATATTTCTAAATACCACAAGCGGCAAGGCTATCTCGGAGATATATGCTCAGGCCTGGATGATGGGTCTCAAAACGACGTATTATTTGCGCAGTCTTGGCGCTTCAGCCGTTGAAAAAAGTACTATTGATATCGGCAAGCAGCGAGACTTACCATCTTCAGTCTTAGAAAAATCTAATCAAGAAGAAGAACCGGTTGTCGCTATGCACGAACCGTCACGTGTCGCGGAACCTGTTTATATGGCAGCTAACAGATCCGCACAAACTACAGTGCAGCCTGTCAGCTTATCAGCAGCGGCAGCTCGATCAACTACTACGACCATGGCAAATAGTCACAGACAAAATAAACAAAGCGATCAAGTAAGGTCGTCGACGCCTTCTAAATCTAATAAGTCAAGAAATATTTATATAGCGCCGGATGCCATTTGTGAGGCATGTGAGTAATTATTAATTGGATAATTTTTATGGACGGAACATCAGCTTCTTTTAAACTTGGGGGTAGACAAGTTGACCAAGTAAACCAGGCGGATAAAAGAATTATCAATTCAGTAACGACAGACCCAAATAAAATCTTGCCCATGAAATACAAATGGGCCCGGACACATTATAAGAAAGGCGTAGCGAATAATTGGGTACCTGAAGAGGTCAATATGCAGAAAGATGTTGAGATGTGGCGGAGTCAAAATGTGCTCACAACAGCCGAGAGGCATCTAATCATGCGCAATATGGGTTTTTTCTCAACAGCTGAAAGTTTGACCGCAAACAATCTTGTACTCATCGTATATCATCACATCACGAATCCTGAATGTCGTCAGTATCTGCTGCGGCAAGCATATGAGGAAGCCGTTCATACAGATACCTTTATCTATTGTTGCGATACTCTTGGTCTTAATCCCGAAGAAGTTTACAACATGTACACGACAATCCGGAGTATAAAGGCCAAAGATGAATTTGTTGTTAACATGACCAAGTCAATTATTGACCCTAATTTTTCGACGAAAGGTACAAAAAACATTCAACGTTTCGTGCATGATCTCATCGGTTTCTACCTCATCATGGAGGGTATTTTCTTTTATGCCGGCTTTGTCATGATGCTGTCATTTTTAAGGCGTAACAAAATGGTAGGTGTAGCCGAGCAGTTTCAGTTTATTCTTCGCGATGAGTCGGTCCACTTGGCATTTGGTGTTGATCTTATTAATACAATTGTTGATGAAAATCCAGAGATTTGGACACCAGATTTTCAGGCTGATATTAGTCAAAAGGTTCAGCAAAGTGTTAAGCTTGAAAAAGAATATGCCAGTGATTGTATGCCAGACGGCGGTATCCTGGGGCTTAATTCAACTTCAATTCATGCATACATTGAACATATTGCCGATCGCCGCTTAACAACCATTCGTTTGCCAAAAATTTATAAGGTGGACAACCCATTTCCTTGGATGAGTGAGATTATTGATTTACGTAAGGAAAAGAATTTTTTCGAAACTCGTGTGACTGAGTATCAAAGCGGAACATTGAAGTGGGATTAGACGACCCGGTTAGCGAATAATTGTCTGACAACTTCAATTCAATATTAAGCCTGTCTTTAATTGATCAGTATTTAGGCATATTGTAAATGGTCAATATCGCAAGTCCTTTATTGTCAGTGAAATGTCAGTAAGAAATGACGAAGCTTAGTTTTATATAAAATGTCTTTAGTTTTATAATAAGAACATGCTAGAAACAATATATGAAGGAGGTGACGGGATATGAAAGGAACGCAAAGTTTACAGCTATGGGCAGCCGTCCTACTGCTGATCGGTGGGTTAGTTCATCTTATTCCTCCGCTCTATACCGGCTTAGCAGATTTGACTGGAGGTATGC
>CAYJQW010000002.1:34450-35182 GCA_964372635.1 uncultured Candidatus Saccharibacteria bacterium | reverse complement strand
CAGATCATTGTTGGTATATTGTCCGTTATTGTAGCGCTCGTAATGTTTGCTGGTGATAAGCAATCCGTTGCTTAAGATAGTAATGATGTGAGCCCTGGTTTGTGGGTCTAGATTAGTATTGCCACCAGTGGACTATATTAGCATAACCTTAAATCATGGCCGGTTAATTAAAGAAGCTGCCAATAGATAAAAGTATCATTGACTTTTAAGCAAGATTCAGACGTTTTCACATTGGTCTGAGAGATTTAATGTTGTCTTAATTTAAAAATAGGCAGCAGGTCTTAACGTTATAAAAACCTAGAATCGTTGTGAAAAAATCATCGTAATGTGTGACTATATAAGTAACTATGCTTGCAACAATAGAAACAGAAGTGCCACTGGCACCATTGACAACAATTAACCTAGGTGGCAGAGCTAGCTATTTTTCGACATGCGATACTATAGATTGTATATGGGACTCTCTACAATTTGCCGTCAAAAATGATGTAGCTGTCCATATTTTAGGTGGAGGCAGTAACACCGTCTTTGCCGATAATGGGTTTCTTGGCCTCGTTATTAAAATCTATCTTAAAGGTCTTACGTTTCAAGTAAAAAATGGTTCAGTACTGGTCACAGCTGCCGCTGGTGAAAATTGGGACACTGTGGTGCAAAGATGCATTATATAGGAAGAGCGACGAGTAGGGAAAGAGTGTTTTAAAAGGCGTTTAGATCTCGGAGGTAGCCGTATAATTA
>CAYJQW010000002.1:20268-34440 GCA_964372635.1 uncultured Candidatus Saccharibacteria bacterium | reverse complement strand
GCGACTTGGCTGGCCTAGAGAATCTGTCCGGTATACCCGGATCGGTTGGCGCCACACCTATCCAAAATGTGGGGGCCTACGGACAAGAAGTTGCCCAGACAATTGTGCGTGTACAAGCCCTGGACAGAAAATCAAAAAACATAGTTTCCTTTACAAATAAAGAGTGTCGTTTTGAATACCGTGGCAGTCGATTTAAGTACCAAGACCGTGATCGTTATATTATTACACATGTTACATATCTTTTAGCGCGCAAGGGCACGACAAAACTAGACTATCCGAAATTGCGAGACGAAATCGACCGACTATCTTTTAATAATCTTAAACCTGGCCGCGAACAATTGCTAACTGTCCGCGAAGCAGTACTGGTATTGCGCCAGCGCAAGTCTATGGTTATTAATCAACATGATCCTAATACTCAATCTTGTGGTTCTTTTTTCGTTAATCCTGTTGTATCAATTGACCAATTAAAAAATCTTCAGAATCAAATTCAGACCCAGGGCGAATCTGCTCTAATACCAACCTTTATTGATAGTGACGATGGCGTGGCGCGAGTGCCCGCCGCCTGGCTCATTGAAAAAGCTGGATTTAATAAAGGTGAGAGGCACGGCGATGTTGGCATTTCAGATAATCATACTTTGGCGCTTGTGAATTATGGTGGCACGACTGTTGATCTTTTAGCATTCGCTCATGAAATTCAGGAAATGGTTAAGTCAAAATTTAATATTACCTTGGCATTCGAACCCGTCATTGTTAAATAGATACTACTTCAAGACAAACACGACTATACTACTATGTACGTTGACGCAGGCAACTTCTATTACCAAAGACAAATTTTAATTGATTTTAGAAATTTCTAGGTACGAATTTATTTAACATTCAGTCTTACATGATATGGTTTTGAAAAAGGAAAAAAATTGGTATCAGCCTATGCTAAAAATATGGCTAAAGTAACACGTTTTGAACGATGGTGGCTGTCGGCTTGGCCGCATCGCTTGCATATTCGAGGGTATGTCCCAAAATTCTTAAAACTTTGCCCAGAACCTTTTCGGGGGGAAGTTCTTGAAATAGGTGCCGGGTCTGGTTGGACAAGCCAGCGCATTCTTGAAACATTTCCCCAAGTTGAATTAACGGCAACTGATCTAGATCCTCGGGCCACAAAATCATTTCGACATCTAAAAGAAAGCTATGGCAATCGTCTTCACGTACAATCAGCTGACGTTCTTGATTTGCCGTTTGATCGGGAGTCATTTGACATCACCATTGCGGTTGATGCGATGCACCATGTTGATGATCTTTCGGGCGCCTTACAGCAGTTATTACGTGTTCTTAGATTTGGTGGTTTACTTGGCATTGCGGATGAGGATCAACGCTTTGTGATTGGGCCTCTTCGTTGGTTGTGGCCAGCTGCGACTATTATCAATCGTGATCGTTTAGTACAAGCTTTGAAAAAAGAGGGGGCTGAAATTATTATCTCGGAAGGAGACGTTCACTTTAGCATCTGGGCGCGCAAACCTTATGCTAATAGTTCGTCATAGATTGTCTCTTTAGAGTATACTGAAAATTATGAAATGGACTCTCAAGGAGGTGTGTTAGTATGGTTATAGGTATTTTAATGATTGTACTGGGCTTAGTTTTCTTTGCTAAGGCGCTCGGCTTTATTGAAGGTGAAACCTTGCATGTGTTGTGGCCACTAATTTTAATCGTTCTTGGCTTTTCCTTGATTGGCAACCGCATGTTGGGAGGTGGCAGAAGTCGCTGGTATGAACACGTACATTGGGAAAATAAAAAGAAAAGATCAAAGTAAGATCACAGTCCAAATACTTTTTTGGGTTCGGTTATAAATTAGCCGAGCTCTTTTTTGATTTAGCCAAGTTCTTCCTGTACTTTATGTTCTTTTTATAGTATGGTCACAGGCTATGCTTTATGACGATACTAAAGACTGCATAGCTAGATACCTAAACGATGTTTATTGGTTACTGCCAAAATTCCCAATCTTCCTACGTACCGCTTGATTTTTTGAATCAAATACAAACGCTCATTCTTGTCAATATTTAGCTGAAAAACATGCCCCTTACTGTCACTATAAGCTCGAAACAACCTAATCGTATTAAAACTGATGTTTTGGTTTTACCAGTTAAGACCATCGGACAGCTTACAACTATTCTTCCGATCCAGGTTCAACGGTCAATCCGAAAAGCTTTAACGCTGCGTGATTTTAAGGCAGCATGGGGAGAATCAATATTGTTACCGGAGTCATTCGGTACCACTGCCAAATTTGTGGCTGTTGTTGGTTTAGGTAAGCTTGAACCAATTGATCGCCAAGCTGAAGGTCTTCGCCAAGGAATTGGCCGAATAGTGCAAGATATGCGTGGTCATGGCCTGCAACATCTGACTTTAACAGTGCTTGAAGAAACAGCACCAATCATGGCAGCTGCCGGTATTGAAGGAGCTTGGCTTGGCGCCTATCGATTTACAGAATACTCAGCTCGATTACGAAAACAACAACGTCGACGCGGCCTACGATCCCTGACGATCGTTACTCGAGCTTTAAATGTAAAACCAGTTCGTCGAGCGTTAGCTGAAGCAAAAGTTATTCTGCGTGGAGTTGATCTGGCGCGTGATCTTGTCAATCGACCGGGGGGAGCCACTTCGCCGGCCGAACTGGTGGCAACTGCCCAAACCATAGCAAGAAAGTCTGATCGTATCAATCTTAAGGTTTTTAATCGTGTTCAGGCCAAGCGAGCCGGATTTACAGCTTTTTTAGCAGTGGCGCGTGGATCGCAAGTAGAGCCGTATGTAATTCATCTTACATATGAACCACCAGGGCGAACGGAAAAAACCGCTAAGGTTTTCTTGATTGGCAAGGGTGTTACTTTTGATTCCGGCGGACTTTCAATTAAGCCGGCAGACTACATGGAAAATATGAAAACGGACATGGCTGGAGCGGCAGCCTTACTTGGTGCTTTCTCGACTCTTGCCTATCTCGCACCTGATCTAGAAGTGCATGGCGTGATCGCTGCTTGTGAGAACATGCCATCCGGTACAGCTTATCGTCCCGGGGATATAGTGACTGCTATGAACGGAAAAACAATTGAAGTTCTAAATACAGATGCCGAAGGACGCCTAACCTTAGCAGATACGTTATCGTATGCCGTCACATTCAAGCCAACCGCCATAGTTGATATAGCAACTTTGACGGGATCAGCCATGATAGCCCTGGGCGAAACCACCGCTGGTTTATTCGGCAACAATGAGGCTCTGCTTCACAAGATAAAAACAGCAGCCTCCCTTACTGGCGAGGGTCTGGCGCAACTACCTCTACCTGATGAATATCGTCAGCAAATCCGTAGTGAAATAGCTGATCTTATCAATACAGCGACGACCCGGTACGGCGGAGCAATTACTGCAGCCCTATTCCTGCGTGAATTTGTTAATGGTGTTTCCTGGGCACATCTTGATATTGCGGGGCCTTCATTTGCAGAGCGACCCTGGCTACCATATTTCACCAGAGGTGCAACTGGCTATGGCGTACGAATGCTGGTGCATCTCCTTCGCAATTTTTCAAAACCAGATAAAAATGATTAAAAAAGACACGCCATAGGCGTGTCGTTCTGCAACTGGTATTTCAATTTAGATAGATAATATTATTCTTGATGCCTAAATCGAGAGCCTCTTCCTAATTTTAATCGAGCAATGTTTACGAGCACACTTAGAGCAAATAGAGAGGCCGCTGTTAATATGATCGCTGGGCCAGACGGAACACTAAGCAGGCCACTGGCCAACATGCCGAGTGTAACGGATATTAAGCCAACAACAACACTTAGACTAAACATGTGTGTTAAAGAAGACGCCAGATTTTGGGCGGTGGCGGCTGGAATAATCAAAAGTGCCGTCACTAGAATTATACCGACAAGCTTGATAGCTAAAGCAATAATCGCGGCCAAAAGGAGTAAAAAGATTGCATCATAGAACGCGACATTAACACCATCGGCTCGAGCGATAGTCTCATCAAAAGTACTGGCTAATAATTTTTTACCAATCAAAATCAGAGTGGTCATAGTCACAGCAGCTAAAACCAGGCTACTTAAAACATCAAATTGTCCCACGGTAATAATATCGCCAAAAAGAAAAGCCATAAGATCTGTTTGATAGCCAGGTGTTCTGTGCACTATGATCACGCCGAGTGCCACCATTGTTGGGAAGAAAATACCGAGCAGTGTATCTAGATAAACTTGTGAATAGCGCCGAATAATACTGATACTACCGGCCACAGCTACGGCTACAACAAATGCTCCAAAAAATGGATTGAAGGCGAGTAAAATACCTGCCGCAATACCTGTTAGGGCTGAATGACCGATAGCATCAGCAAAGAAAGAGAGCCGTCGCAGAATAACAAAAACGCCCATTACAGACATGACAAGACCAAGAATGATCCCGACAATAAGTGCTCTCTGAAAAAAAGGATAGGCTAATAATTCAAACATTTTTTTCGTTTAAGGACACTGACAAACAAGGTTTTCAGAAGCAGGTTATCCATTTTCGACTTATCAGCATGCATCTTATTTTTTATGGGTGTGATGGAAATGACCAACCTGATCACCATATATTTCTTCTAAAATCTGCTCTGATAATACTTCGTGCGGCACCCCTGCGCACAATAATTTTTGATTCAGACACAGTACTTGGTCAGCAAAGCGCATCACTATATCTAACTCATGGCTGACTAGGAGTAATGTTAATTGTTCCTCATGCTGGATTCTCTCCAGAAGAGTATAAACTGTATCTTGTCCTTGAACATCTATCCCGGACGAAGGTTCATCTAAAATTAAGAGTCTAGGTTTCTTGAGAAGACTATACGCAATCAGGATTCGTTGCAGCTGACCCCCAGACAGGGTACTTAGCTGATCATTGGCAACACTGGCCATTCCAACCATCGCCAGCAGTTTTTTCATACGCTCCCGGTCAGCCGTCGTTAGGCCGAAAGGGATTTTTGATCGCAGGCTGAATAAACCCTGGACGGTTAGCGGAAAGGAACGATCAACAAATAGCCGCTGGGGAATATAAGATACTTTCGAGGCAATCTTTTTATAATTCTCATGGGCAACACCAAAAAAGTTCACTTCCCCTGATTTTTTAGGTATGAGCCTAAGTAAACTTTTAATAAGCACTGATTTGCCGGCACCATTTGGTCCAATCAAGGCCGTGGTCTGACCAACTGGGACAGTAAATGAAAGACGATCAACAATTGTACGACCACCTAAGACAACAGATAATTCCCGAACCTCGACTGCGTTGATAGAAGACTCATCCATATATAACATCTTCTGTGATTCTGGCCTGGAAAGCAAAAGGAAAAATCATTTTTAACCAGATTTTATATCTCGGCTGTAACGAGTAAGCATGGTACAATGCCTGGGCAAGACATATTTTAGTAGCAATAATATGAATCCACTCGAAGAAGATATTTTAAAGCGGTTAGTTGAAGTTGGCGATGTAACATCTGCTCAGCTTAAAAATATTCAAGCCAAGATTGATGCTGGCGCGTCACTTAACAATATCGTACTTGAAGACCAGCTTGTTGATGAAGAAAAATATACAAAGGTTGTAGCTCAAGCTATGAATTTGCCCTACGTTGATCTTCGCAAGATCCAAATTCCGCGTGATGTTCTGACAATAATTCCTGAGTCAACAGCTCGAGAGCATGCGATTGTAGCCTTTGAAGAGGTAGCAGAGATTTTACGGCTAGCTATGGTAAATCCAGCTGACAGGCAAATTGTCGAGTTTATTCACAAGAAAGTTGATAAACCAGTCGAAATCAGCCTAGTTAGCTCCGCAAGCTTGCAAACAGCCTTGGCTCAATATCGTCGCAGCTTAGATTTAGAATTGCAGGAAATACTTAAAGTAACGCAGTTGCCAACCACACCCGATGTCAATGCTAGTAAGGCCGCCGAAGACTTACCTGTGATACGAATTGTCGATTTAATTCTTAAACATGCCATTTTACAGGATGTTTCTGACATACACATTGAACCAACAGAAGATGTTGTCATCATTCGTTATCGTCTAGATGGACTTTTGCACGATGCCATGACATTACAGCGGGCATTTTTGGCTGGTATTGTTGCTCGTATAAAAGTACTGAGTAATCTCAAGATTGATGAACATCGTTTACCTCAAGATGGACGATTTAAAGTGGAGACGAAAGAATATAACATTGCTTTTCGAGTTTCTATTCTGCCGGTTTTTGACGGTGAAAAGGTCGTTATGCGCCTGCTAGACGAATCAGGGCGTGGTCTTGATCTTAGTAGTATTGGTATTCGTGAAACACCACTTAAAATATTTCGTCAAAGTATTCAGAGACCGAACGGGATGATTTTAGTGACCGGACCAACTGGTTCTGGTAAAACAACCACTCTCTATGCCGCGATGAAAGAATTAAACACACCAGATGTCAACATAAGCACAGTCGAAGATCCGATTGAATATCGCATGCCTAGGATTAATCAAACCCAAGTTCATACCCAAATCGGTCTAACATTTTCTAATGGACTCAGATCTCTAGTTCGGCAAGATCCCGACATTCTGATGGTTGGAGAAATACGAGATGAAGAAACAGCCTCCCTTGCTGTCAATGCTGCCTTAACTGGCCATTTAGTCCTGTCAACACTGCATACGAATAGTGCAGCTGGGGCTCTACCACGGCTACTCGACATGGGCGTTGAGGCATTTTTGGTGGCCTCCACGATTAACTTACTGGTGGCTCAGCGTCTTGTCAGACGATTATGCGAAGAGTGTCGGCAACCAACTAAGTTTGATAAAAATATCATTAAGGAATTAGACGAAGTTTTAGACAGTAATTTATTGTTAAAAACTATGAAGCGTGAGAAAGCTGTACCTGAAAATACAACCTGGACAGATTTAACTTTATATAAAGCTGGTCAATGTGAGGCCTGCACCGATGGCTATAAGGGTCGTCTGGGAATTTACGAAATGCTTGAGTTTACCGAAAAAATTCGTGCCATTGTAACGCCAAGCACCTCCTCGGACGACCTCGAAAATGCGGCGCGTGAACAACAACAGATGGTGACTATGATTGAAGACGGTCTGATTAAAGTTGTACAAGGGATAACGTCCATTGAAGAAGTAATGCGTGTTGCGCAGGAATAATCGCCATGAAAATCTCAAGCGAGGGCGCGCCACAGTTTTGTTGGAAACAGCATTTTTTCTTTTTCTAACTAAATCGTAAACTGAAGCTATGCCGATATTTTCCTATCGCGGGCGAGTTGAGAAAACTGGGGAGGCTGTGTCAGGTGTTCGTGAGGCCGCAACTCACGCCCAACTTGGTCAAAACTTGCTCCAAGAAGGTATTTTATTAACACGATTTGATGTTAAAGGACAACGATTACCGGGAGCAACAATTCTATCTGAATTGTTACACCGTGTACCATTGATCGAGCGAGTATTGTTTGCCCGATATTTTGCTTTGATGCTTCGAGCCGGGCTTGATGTAAAACAAGCTTTACAAGCCCTGCAGGCGCAATCCCGTAATCAAGCGATGAAAACCGCACTTGGTGGAATCTTAACGAGTGTAGATCGAGGCACAACTTTATCAGATGCCATGATTAATCACCCCAATGCTTTCCATAATCTTTTTATTAGCTTTGTTCGAGTGGGCGAAACGACAGGTCGTTTACAGGAGTCGCTAGTTATCTTAGCCCAACAATTGCAAAAGGATTATGACCTGCGCCGAGCAGTTCGTGGCGCGTTATTATATCCGATTGTCATAATAGTGGCTTTGATTGCAGTTGCTTTCGCGATGTTAGTCTTTGTCGTTCCCAAGCTGGCTGATGTTTTTGAAGGCTTTGATGTTGACTTACCTCTGACCACTAGAATTCTTATTGGCATTGGTTCGATTTTTGAGGTTTATTGGTGGTTGATAATTATATTTTTAATTTGTGTTTTGATTGGTTCATATTTTCTTATGCGTCTAACGCCGGTAAAAAATCGGGTCATGCATGGTTTTATTTACATACCAGTTTTTGGACCGATTATGCAGCAGATTAACCTGGCTCGCTTTACGCGAAATCTGGGCTCTTTGCTTAAAAGTGGTGTTTCATTTATTCAAGCTTTAGATATTTTAGGAGAAAACACGCCGCACCCTAGCTACGCCGCTGTTTTTAATGGTGCCACTGATCACGTCAAGCAGGGAAAGCTGCTCAGTGATTTTTTAGCCAGCTTTAAGCGTTTATTTCCACCCATTGTGATTAATGTAATTAAGGTTGGTGAAGAAACAGGCGCACTCGATGAAGTGTTGCAGGAAATGGCAATTTTCTATGAGAGCGAAGTTGATCAAACAATGAAGAATTTAACTTCGATTATTGAGCCAATCTTAATGGTGGCTATCGGCTTAGCGGTCGGTGCTCTAGCTATCTCAGTCATCTCACCAATTTACAATCTTGTTAACGTCATATGATTTTTATTGATACGACTAAAGAGTAATCCTCACCGGATTTTAGTTGTTATGTTAATTGCTAATAATCAGTTTAACTACCTGTGCTCTAGGCCGAGAGTACGCCAAGCGTCAGAAGGCTTTACCATCATTGAGCTCCTCATTACCACTTTTATTATTGGCACGGTCGTCACGGGTTTATTTGGTTTCTTTGTTTTAGGGTTAAGGGCGGCGCAAACCGGTGAGCGTCGTGTTGCGGCTATTGCTCTTGCTAACGAGAAAATGGAAATGATCCGCAACCTAGCCTATGGTGCAGTCGGTACAAATGGTGGCATTCCGTCTGGTAATATTATTGCCGAGGAAATGGTGACACGAAACAGTGTTGCCTACACTGTGAAAACGGACATTCGCTATATAGATGACCCATTTGATGGTTTAGCCGGCGCTTCAATGCCCGGTAAGACAACTATTGCGCATCAACCACCGGGAAATCCAGGAGGCTGCCAGACATTATCTGTAGCCAACCAAGCAGTACCAGCTCATCAGGCCCATGGAGACATCATTGGCGTCCCCTGTGCTGGTGACAGCGATCCGAGCGGCGCTGATGCCGTCAATACTGATTACAAGCAAGTCCGGGTAGAGGTGGTCTGGGCTGATTCTATCGGATCAATTAAACCTATTTTACTCATAACAGCTGTAGTGCCACAAGGGGTTGAAGGAGGCGCATCTGAAGGTACACTGGATTTTCAAGCCTTGGATGCCAGTGGGGCTGCGGTGCCGGAAGCTTCTGTCACTCTAATAAATAATGTGGTGATTCCTGTTATTAATCTCACTACTTTAACTAACAGCAATGGGCGTGTTGTTTTGCCTGGATTGCCAGCTGAGGCTGGATCTTATGAGCTGGCCGTCACAAAATCAAATTATACAAACGAGCAAACACTCGATCAGACAGCAACATTTTTTCCGGATTCTGACCATAGTCACATGTCAATGATAGCCCGAGAAATTACCGACAAAACTTTTATCATTGATCGGGTGGCTACTTTAAATTTAGAGACGAAAGATGAAAACCAAAGTGCTATACCGAATATCTCTTATACATTACGGGGAACAAAAACGATTGGCACAAGTGATGAAAGCTTACCGGTCTATAAAATTAATGAGACAGCGCAAACCAGTGCAGCTGGAACGCATGCTCATACCAATCTTACTTGGGATTCATACGATATAGTTATTGCTAGTGCTAGTGGCTATGATCTTAAGGAATCAAGTCAGGTATTACCAATAGTTCTTAATCCAGCTGATGCTGTAACGGTAACTTTAATATTAGCCCCCCACACGCCTGTTTCATTACAAGTGACAGTGGTTAATGTAGCAGGTGCGCCCGTTAACAATGCAACAGTTTCTCTAGATGGAAATGGTTATAGTGAATCATTAGGCACCGGGATTTTTGGGCAAGTATTATTTTCTGATATTGCCGCCAATGGTGAATATGTTCTAACAGTTAATGCATCCGGATTTACCCCCTTGCAGCAAAATGTCACCGTTGACGGCACCACTCGGATTCGAGTTGGACTTACGAGCAGCAATTGATCTATGTCGACCAAATTGCCATACTCAATAGTTAAAAGACTACGAAAAAAAGATTTTGGCTTCACGATCGTTGAAGTTGTAATTGTTGTTGCCCTAAGCTCACTCTTACTAACAGCGCTTCTGCGTTTTCTGGTCGCCGGCTATCCATTATCGCGAATTGCCTTTTTACAGCAGCAATCGACCGAAGACGCTCGGTTAACACTTAAACGTCTTGGCAAAGCGCTCCGTGAAGCGCGTCCTGCTGATACGGGCGCTTATCCACTAATCGAAATGAGCCCGCAGAGAATTATTTTTTATTCTGATATAGATGCTGACAATACAACCGAGCGTGTCCGCTATGAACTTATTGGGTCCAATCTTGAAAGAGGCACAACCGAACCGTCAGGCAATCCTCTGACTTATGACCCACAAAGCAATGAAGTGTCTACTATTGTCACCCGTAAAATTCATAATGAGACGACACCTATTTTTACCTACTATAATGGCGATTACCCCGTTGATTTTACGCCGCTAAGCCCTCTTGATCTCACCGAAGTCAAATATATTCAATTTTATCTAGAAATTGATGCCGATCCAAACAATGATCCTCCTCCAATCGAAATTCGCTCTCAGGTACAATTAAGAAACTTAAAAACCAATTTAGGTCAAACAACCAACTGAAGCTAAGAAAATAATATTTGCATGTCTTACCAACTAATTCTGCTCGAAAATACTAAAAAGATAATTCATTTATCCCCAAAAAATAAGTTGGCCGGCTTCACTTTAATTGAAGTCGTAGTCGGTATTTTTGTGCTGGCCATACTGTCTCTGGCTCTCGCCGGTCTTTCAGTAATAAGCGCTCGCTCAGCCGTGATCAATGAACAGCGAACAGTAGCTCAAGGCATCGTCACCCAAGAACTTGAACGCTTGCGGGCGCTCAATTATGACGATATTGGCTATGCCACTGGCCAAGAGCCAAACGGCATACTCCCGCCCAGTCGGACTTTTGTGCGCAACGGCCAAACTTATACGATTGATTACGCCATTAGACTATTTGATGACAGCGTCAACGGGACTCTCGGCAGCACGCCCACAGAGGCCACGGCAGATTATAAGGAAGTGGCCGTAACAGTCGGCTATAGCAGTGGCAGCCGCCGGCTGGATGTTTCCGCTGCCACCTACGCTGTACCGCCGCCAGTTATCAAGCAATCTTTTGTGGGTATGAATAACTCCATTGTCCTCGGCGCTGATGGATTACCAGTGATCAGTCACGCTGACGCACAATTATCTACTTTACGCGTCACTAAATGTGGCAACGCCGCTTGTTCCTCCGGCAATGTTTCTACAAATCCTAATCCACAAATTATTTCTTTTGGACATACATCAATTGCCCTGGGCGGAGGCGGTTTTCCAATCGTTGGCAATCTCAAAGGTACCCCCTCTGGTTGGAATATCCTGATCACTAACTGTGGTAATCCGGCCTGCACTTCAAGTAACGCTTCATTACTTCCAGACATTAATACCAGCAGCATGTCTCTCGCCGTTGGTCCTGATCAACGGCCAGTGATCGCCTATTACGATGCCAATCGCTCGGATCTTGTTGTAGTGAAGTGCGGAAACGCTGTCTGCTCAGATCTTGTTACCGCCGGTTACAAGATCACGACTGTTGACGCGGTGGGGGATGTTGGCTTCAGCCATTCAATTGCCATTGGCGCTGATAATTTACCCGTGATCAGTTACTATGATCGAACCAACAAGGATCTCAAAGTAGTGAAGTGCGGCTACGCTAACTGCTCAGCCGGTAACACGATCACGACTGTTGACGCGGTCGGCATAGTCGGCGTCTACACTGCCATTGCCTTTGGCGCTGATAGTTTTCCGGTGATCAGTTATTTTGGCACCACCTCTGTTGCGGCCACCTTTGGTGATCTCAAAGTAGTTAAGTGCGGCAATGCTGCCTGCTCAGCCGGTAACACGATCACGACTGTTGACCCATCGGGGGCGGGGTACGGTGGCCACGGCACAAGAATTGCCGTTCGTAAGGTTGGATCCAACCCCACGCCTGTGATCAGCTATTATGATACGACGGGCACCAAGCTCAAAGTATTAAAGTGCGGCAATGCTGCCTGCTCAGCCGGTAACACGATCACGACTGTTGTCTCTTTAAGCAGCTACGTTAACTCAAGCCATTCTCTTACTATAGGCACTGATGACCGGCCGGTGATTAGCTATTATGGTTGGCTACCTGACCCTGTCAATGGTACTGCCGGAGACCTGCGTGTTATCAAATGTGGTAACGCCGCCTGCACGGCGGGCAACGTCATCTCGATCGTTGATAGAGGAATATAACAAGCTATGATTTATAAATTATTTTCACTATTTGGTTTCACCGTAGGTCACACGGGCACGATTGACCCGACCAGCCATTCTCTTTGTTTGAAACATAGCCGTCACTTTATATGTTAATGATAAAAGAAAAAATTGGGCATTCCGGCACCATAACTCTTATGACACTGGTGCTGTTAATCATGTTCATCATAATAATTTCAGCCGTCGCACGATTCATTAATCGTCAGGGACTTGAGACAATAATTCAAACTCAAGAGAACCAAGCGTTTAGTGCCGCTGATGCCGGCATCGAATATACGAAGTGGCTCCTTGCCGCCAATGGTGGGAATTTGACACCCCAGGATCTTTTAACCAACACTAGACTTGAAACAAAGTCACACCCCATATACGACACTTCGGGTCAGATCTTGGCGACATTTGATTTGAATTTTACATCTTTTCTCAACAATCGCTTAGTCTTTACTTCTACCGGTAAAGACAAATCTAAGGCTGATGTATGCCAAATTATTGACGCTACCTTCACGGTCTCTAATTCAGTCTGGCAAACTTCATCCTGGCATCAGCGAACAACCCAAAAGTGTCCGCCCTAAAGATGGCTTCAAGTTACTATTTATTGTACGTAATATTCCCTTTATCTCTATATTAATAAGTTTCCGCATTCGCAGTATGATATTGTCATATCATGGTATATACGAAATCTAAACGTAACTTTTATCGTGGGGTAAATATAGCCCAACGGAAGATTGGTTTGTAATATTATAATTTAGATATGCGCAGGCGTAAAAAACAGGAGTATGAATAGCTCACCCGAAAAGGCGACCTGGCTGAGCACAGCACATCGGATTCATCCAAGATTTAGGCAAGGTGATCAATCTGGCATGACCTTAGTCGAAATGCTGATGGCGATCGCCATTGGCTCGATTATTCTGATTGTGCTGGTCAGTATTGTTGGCCGAAGTTTTAATACCAATCGCCGTCTTAATGAGCAGGTTAGAATTACAGAAGATGCCCGGCTTCAATTAGAGAGAATGAGTGAAACCATTCGTAATGCTGATCAGCTTGATTGTAATAGTGATGGCAGTTTTTCTGGTGCTAATGAAGGTTGGCTACGATCAGCTTCTGATAATGATGTTCAGGTTTACTCTGACCTTGACGAAAATGGCACTAGTGATCTGGTAAGATACTTTATAGAGCCTAATTCATCGCAATTAAAGCGTGGTGTCAGACAACACATCGGACCTGGAGTATGTGATTTCACACCCACGGAAAATATTCAGGTCATTGCTCAATCGATACGCAATACAACAACCGACCCGGCGGCTGTCTTCAAGTATTTCACAGGTGGAGCGGATTCAGAGCTACCACAGCCGGCACCAGTTGTGGTGGCTAATTTGCCCTCAATAGGGCGCGTTGGCTTAAAGCTTAATGTTGATGTAAGTGACAGGCAAAGTCCCGGAGCTGCCGAAATAGCAACAGATGTAGTACCCAGAACCGCAATTGAACCAAAAGTTTTGCAACCAGCAGTGGCTATTGCGGCAGTTCCTGATCGAGTTCGATACTTAGGGCAAACAACAGTAAATTGGACCGCTAATAATGTTACCAGTTGCCTCGCCTCAGACTCATGGAATGGTAATAAAGCGACCTCTGGTTCTGAAACAAGATATGGTATCACCCAAGCCTTAGCCTTTCGGATTACTTGCACCGGACCATATGGAAGTGTCGTTGGTGTAGCCCAGGTAATTGTTTACGATGTTCCAATTCCTGTAACACCTACGCCACCCCGACCACCATCCCCTACGCCA
>CAYJQW010000002.1:0-20168 GCA_964372635.1 uncultured Candidatus Saccharibacteria bacterium | reverse complement strand
CCTACGCCACCCCGACCACCATCCCCTACGCCATCACCTATTGCATCTCCATCACCAGTTGTTCAACCTACGCCTACACCTAGTCCATCACCATCACCGACACCAATTTTGGCTCCCCTGGAATGTACCCCTGCGTCTCAAGGTGTTTTAGTCAACGCGCCTGTTGTCGTGCAAAGTACTAAATCTGGAGTGCCGGTCAGTGTCAATTGGAGTGCCTCTGGTGGTAACCCGTCCAGTGGTATTGGTGGTAGTTTTCAAACCAAATATTCATCTGCAGGCACGCGCTCCATCGTCCTGTCAGGCCCTCCAGGTAGTACCGTAGTTAACCCAGTTTGCCAAGTTATGGTCTTCAATCCAGGTGGTCCAGGAATAACTCCGACGCCTATTATACCGACACCAACACCAACTCCGAATAAGCTACCTCCACAAATTCTGGAATTTTCATGGAATAATACGAGCAATCCCCGAGTGTGCAGATTTCATCAAACCTCAGGTGTTTTCGCCTGGTCTATTAACTTTAGAGTCATTAATGCAAGTTTTTGCACTTATAGCGGGTGGCCCGGTGGTAATCCAATCACAATCAATGGTCCAAGTTTTTACACCGTGACCTGCTTCAATGCGGGGAAAAGCACAAGCGCTGCCATTAGTTCACAAACTTCACCGACGGCTGGGGCTGGCATATGCAGTTAAAATAATATTATGAAAATGAAATTCGCTATAATATTTTTATCCGTTGTCATCGTCCTCAGTGCAATTAATGCCGTTGTTTTTATTTGGTTATTTGTGAATCCGAAGGCAAATCAAAATATGACTGAAGAGCTGGCTAGTCAATCACCAGTACCCGGATTTAATGAAGACATTCTGTGCGTACCCGATAAAGTATATTCATCAATGGACGAGGCCCTAAAAGAAGCTAATCTGGTTTGTTATGTACTGATTCAGGACGATTTGCAGTTTTCTTCTCTCCAGCCGGAAATCGGAGCACTGAAGAATATCAACAATTTGACGATTAAAAACACTTCCTTATCAAAGCTGCCACCTGACATTGGTCAGTTGTCACAATTAATTGTTTTAAATTTACCTAATAATAAATTGAATTCATTGCCCCCGGAGATCGGTCAGCTAATCCGACTCAATAATTTAGATTTATCAAATAATCAGCTAACGACGTTGCCTGACACTATATCAGGATTAACTAATCTACTTTTATTAGATGTTTCTGGCAATCCATTACTACCAGCCGAGCGTGCAAAAATTAGCCAATTGCTTCCTCAAACAGCCATTCGTTTTGACGTTGGAGGTGAGTATGTGCAGGGGGAGTGAGTAATTGTCCCAGCTATGCGTACAATTGAATTCGTCCTTGTTGCATTTTTATTGATTGGCGGTTTACTTACACGGTTGAGTTACCTGAATTATCCTGCTCAAGTAATTTTCGACGAAGTACACTTCGGAAAATTTGTTAACGCTTATTGCTGCACTCAAGAACATTTCTTTGATATTCACCCGCCGCACGGCAAATTACTCATTGCGGCGGCTGTCGCCACAACTTCTTACACAGGCTTCTTCCCATTTGAGAACATTGGAGATGATTATAGTGAAGAATTTCCTGTCGTTGCATTTCGTTTAATGCCGGCACTGGCTGGCGCCTTGATACCACTAATATTTTTTGTTCTGCTGCGTCAACTCGGCGCGACCATATGGACTGCCTTTTTAGGCGGCAGCTTGATTTTGCTTGACAATGCTTTAATTGTGCAGAGTCGACTTATTTCTTTAGATAGCATCCTGGTCCTGGCAACATTTGGCTCTTTAAGTGCGTATCTTGCTGGACTAAAAAGTCTTAATATGTCTTCAACTAAAAAAAAATGGTTTTATATATCAGGACTATGGTTTGTAACTACTGGGGTCCTTGGGGGACTTGCTGTTGGCACTAAGCTAACTGGTCTGGCGGCACTGGGCATTATCTTAAGTATAGGCACGATTTTTTTTATTCGCTCGCTCTGGGTGCTAAATAGCAAAGTAACACCAGCTGCTATTGCTTTAAGTAGTTTCGTCATTATTGGTTGTGCCTGCTTAGTATATTTTTCTGGCTGGGCTATCCACAGTCTTTTACTGACAAAACCTGGTTACGGAGACGCCTTTTATGTCCGCGAGGCGACGATTTTTAAAAAACATCAGGTGATGTTATCGGCGAATTATGGTTTAGCAGCAACGCATCCTTACGCCAGCCGTTGGTACACTTGGCCTCTCATGCAGCGGCCGGTGTTTTACTGGCAAGATGGAGACGCACGTTTATATTTTCTTGGTAATCCAGCAATTTGGTGGGGAGCAACTCTTTTTGGCATTGTTGGCCTAATTGATTTGATACGTCGCTATTCTCGCGGGGATAATCTTTCTCATAATCGCAAGGAATTTAACTTTCATTCTGCTGCCTTATTAATTCCCATACTAGGATATGTCATATCATTCTGGCCGCTCATTCGTGTGCCTCGACCACTATTTTTATATCATTATGTAACGCCACTACTCTTTTCTTTATTATTCTGTTTATTATGGCTTGACCACACCCGGTTTTTCCGACGAAATCACTTGAAGGCTATCCTTAGCCTTTTCTTAACAGTCTTAGTTATCACTATTTTCTTTAGCCCAGTTACCTACGGCTACGCTGTGCCTGAATGGTGGCAGAGGGCCATGATTTGGCTGCCAACCTGGAGATAATGTTTAAAGAGTAATTCGCGATCAGCAATTAGTAATTAGTAAGTCGATAAACATACAAACTTTCCAAATAACAAACTTGCCAAAGACCAAACAAACTTCCAAACTACACAAAACCCAAACAATACTGTTTGTGTTTTTGGTCAGTTTGATAACTGTACTTTGTTGGGACGTTTGTGTTTTGAGGCTTTGTGCTCTGGTCTACCGTTTCCGTCAGGAGGCGTACATCATGTGATTATCTTGCTATACTGATTCTTATGAAACGATTCGGTCGTTTTCGTCTGCGACAACGTGCAGTCCTAAGGATAACAACAATATCTTCTTATGGGACGTCCTTGAAGCTAGCCTTGCTCAATGGTGGAACACTGCTCATGACCTTGGTTTTTGTCTCAATGTTCGTCATTATTTTTTCTGCCATCGCTGGACTCGTGAATCGAACTTATCATGAAAGTATTTTGCAAGCCCAGGACGAAACTGCTTTTCAAATTGCGGAATCTGGCCTCAATTTCGCACGTTGGCGACTGGCCCATGACCCCGATAACTATGCTGCCGCTGTGAGCACAGTTGATGATCAATTTGCTGGAAACTTGGGTCAATATGATCTTACATTTACAGCGCCTGATCCTGGCAGCACTGTTGTCATGATTACATCAGTGGGTGTTACGGCCACGCAACCAGGCAGAAGCGTTACCTTAAGAGCTCGTTATGGCCGACCATCACTGGCGCGCTTTGCTTCCATAACAAACAGCGATGTCTGGTACGGTGGAATAATTTCCGGAGCAGTCCACAGTAATGGTGGTATTCGTATGGACGGCACAAGTGACAGTCTTATGACCAGTGCTCAGGAGTTATATGCATGTCAACCTCACCATGGTTGTTCTTCCCCCTTTGAAACTAAAAATGGGGTATGGGGAACAGGAACAACGCAGGAACTATGGGAATTTCCGGCGTCGTCGGTTGACTATACAACCCTGACGACTGATTTAATCGCTATGAAAACTGCTGCTGAAAATTCAAACACCTATTATGGTTCTAATAACGGGTATGGTTATCAAATTACTTTTAATACAAATAATACTTATACTATTGCGAAAGTGAAAAGCCTTGGTCCTAACATTCAATCATGGCGTTCAGAAACAGGCTGGCTTAACACGTCACATGATGTTGGTACGACAACTCCGATTGAAACCAGAGCTGTACCTAGTAATGGAGTAATCTTTACCGAAGCGACAGCCTGGGTTCGAGGAGACATTAGAGACCGGGTGACAGTAGCGGCTGGAGTTTTTCCGGACACACCATCAACTAATGTTGACATCATACTAAATGGAGATATCTCATATGGTGGCGTTCGCGACGGGACTAGGGTGTTCGCGGCTGTGGCTCAGCGCAACATTTTGATTCCCTGGTCTGGAGCACCTGATATCATGGATTTGGACGGTGCCTTCATTGCTCAGAAGGGATCTTTTCATCGACGGTATTATCCTAATTGTTGCGGCGCCCAAGCCCATCGTCTTAAATCACAATTGATTCGTTTTGGTATGATTGCTAGTAATGGTGTTCCAGCTACAGCGTGGGTTAATAGCAGTCAACAGGTCATTAGTGGCTTTCAGAGCGGATCAGCCTCTTATGACCCAAAACTGTTGTATGGTCCGCCACCATATTTTCCTGTCAGTGGTCAATATGAATTCATCTCTTGGGAAGAACAACAGTAAAGTGCGCCAAGAAATAAAAACAGAACAGAGTATACTATAAGACAGTATTTTCATCCTTTTTAAAGTGAAATCTTGTGATTGGCATTGATATTTCCAAGTTGTCGGTTAAAATAGTTCGTTTAAGTAATAATTCACAACGAAAACTTTTAACCTTTTGTTGGCATGACATACCGCCGAATATTATTGAAAAGGGTGTCATTAAAGATGAAAAAGGTATGAGGAAATTGCTAGCCGAAGCTCTAAAAAAATGTAGTCTTTCTACTAATATAAATGACTCAATTGTTGCTTCGATTCCAGAAGCTGAATCTTTCCTTCGTGTTTTAGAGATTCCGGCCATGGATGAGAGTGAAATATCAGAGGCGGTGCGGTGGGAGGTCGCCCAGCATATTCCCTTTGGTATTGAAAACGTTTATATTGACTGGCAATGGGTCACTCCAGACCCTGACAAAGAAACTGCACGACGAGAGGTTTTAGTGGGAGCAGCAGAGAAAGGCGTTGTTAATACTTTATATAATGTTCTAGCCAGTCTTAATCTTGACGTGGCAGCCTTAGAACTAGAAAGTCAGGCAATAACACGAGCCCTGATTTCTCCTGAGCTAAAAACTCGAAAAGGTTTATTAATAGTAGATTTAGGCGCGGCTAAAACCAATGTTGTCATACACGATCATGGCACTATTCGCTTTACCGCCACCTTGCAAAAAGGCGTGGACGAATTACTCCTAGCTCTTTCAGCTGAGCAACGTTCATTAATTTCTGGCCCCCCGAAAAAGAATCGTGATGAGGAGTTGATAACTGAACTAACAGAACATTTATTGCCAGGTCTAAACGAACTTATGGTTGAGATCCATGGTATTGTGGAGTTTTACACCAGAATTGATTCTGGGCATGGAGTCAACGAAATACTATTGACAGGCGGCGGCTCTAATTTGCCCGGACTTGATAAAGTCTTTTTGCGCTATTTTGACAATGTTCATACACAACGCGGTAATCCCTGGGTCAACATCATCGCTGCCGGCAAGGATATATCAACGCCTATGAATCTAACGGAATCGGTGCACTACTCAACTGCTTTGGGACTGGCTTTACGACCAATTATTTTGTAACAGAAATGTTATTTAAATTACGTAAGTATGAAAGACGCAATTAACTTATTGCCACCGAAGATACGCCATGTGCGTAGTATAAGCATTTATCTTTCGAGCGTTGGTCGAATATTACATCTTGTGATCATGGCATTAACTTTATTACTCTTAATCACCCTGACGGCTCTCTGGACGGCGAAAAAAGTTGGCTCAATTATTGAGGAGAAAAATTCCGAATTAGTTATCGGCGATCAGGGAACTAGACAGAAAATTGAAGATATTAACGGTTTTTTGCGCGCAACTGAACAGACAATTGATGTGACTAAACCACATCTAAATTTTATTACGGAAATTTTAGAAGTAGTGCCGGCCGGAATTCAGCTAACAGGAATAGCTCTTGATGAAACAACCGGGAAAATATTGGTAAGTGGATTATTTAATTCGCGTGAAAATGTAGTAACTTATCAGAGGCGTCTTGAGGCATTACCAGAAGTTTCTCAAGTTAATGCACCACTAAGCAATTTTAAAACAGGTAGTCAATCTGCCTTTACATTCAGTATTGTTCGTCAGGAGACTAGCGTATGAAAAATTATTCTTCTAACGCTACCGTGCGTCAACATATAATTCATCGAATTGTTGAAGTTGTTGTTATTGTTTTCCTGGCCATCGGCGTCATTTATTTTTACAACTCAGTTGTCAAGATTCGTTCTGATAATCTGATTAGTCTGAGGCAATATGAACAAGCCCCTACCGAATTATTGCATCAAGCTGACGTTAAAAATAAACTTCGTGAATACAGTAATGAAATAAATCAAATTACGGCTTTAGTGCCAACTAACGAAGGAGTTGGGGATTTTATTAGTCTATTAGAGAAGGAAGCCAAAGCTCGTGATATCGTTATTAATATTCCGGAAGTTACAGAAGAATCACAGCGGAATGAGCTTAACGAAATCGTGCCGTGGACAGGGCCCTTTAAAGTAATTCGGTTCAGTATTTCTGGAAGAGGTAACCACTTAAATCTTCTTAAGTGGCTGCACACCATCGAGAATACCCCGTATTTAGTCAGGATTATTAGTTGGAAAGTTGAAACTGTCCAGCAAAAATCTAGTCCAAATTTTATTGCACCAGTGGCACCCGGTGCGTCCGGTGATGATAAGACACAGGCACCAGCTTCACTGCAAGCTCATATACTCTTAACGATATTGAACGATGGCTAATAAAATATCACTAGCAAGCTTGCCGACAGTGAGCAAAGGTATTTTCAGCAGACTAAAACAATTGCCTACATTTTTTTTGCGTCATTGGTTTTTAGTTAAAAGTATTGTTCTTCTGAGCACATTGGTGGCCGCTTTATATATCATGATAGCCCTCATAGTACCGGTGCCAGCAGAAAACGAAGTTATTGTGCATAAACCCAAGGATGTAGCGATCCAGTCTCTAGAAAAAATTGTCAGTTGGCAGGAACAACAAGCGCGGAGCCTTGAAACTGGTTTCGATATATCTAGTAATAAATACTTTCTTGAGACAGGGAGTCTTGGCAACTAGTATGATTGGTCTTGATGTATCTGATCGTTCGATAAAGGTTGTTGAAATTGACGATCAACAGCCTCCGCGATTACGTACAGTTTGCTGGTCACCGCTGACACCTAATTTAATAAGAAGGGGCATTATTCGTGATGTCTCCGCTGTCGCTGAGGCGATAGCACAAGCCATGACCAAGTGTACGCCCGTGCCAATAGAAGGTAAAAAAATCACAGTATCAATCCCCGAACGCCAGTCATTTGTGAGGGTACTTGATTTGCCGATAATGCCCGTTGGTGAGATGGACGAAGCTATTCTATGGGCTATTCGTCAGCACATCCCTTTTGATCTTGAGAGGGTGCATGTGGATTGGCAGCCATTAGCAGGCATACCAAGTAAAGCTGATCGACAGTTTGTTCTTGTTGGAGTAGCGCAACGTGAAGTGATAGATCCATTACTTGAGGTTACTGATCTTCTAGAGCTGAGAGTTGTGGCGCTTGAATTGGAAGCCCAAGCAATTACGCGCAGTTTATTACCAACGGATCCAAATGATCTTCTCGGCATTCTCATGATTGACCTTGGCGCTATGTCGACCAATATTATTTATTTTGACCAAGGCGCCATACGCTTCACGACCAGTATCCAACGTGGCGGCGATTATTTAACTGAAACATTGGCGAGCGAGCTCCATCTTACACCTAGTATCGCCGCTGAAAAGAAGGCTTTGGTAGGAGTGAAAGGAAGTGGATCTGACGAAGTTATTGCCGAAACCTTGCAGCGTGCCACCATTGATCTTGTTAAACAAATTAGAAGCGTATTGTCGGGTGTCGTCGGGGCTAGTCGAGACTATCAAGAGTTGCGCACAATACTCATCGCGGGCGGAGCAGCTAATCTGCCCGGTATTATTGACGTTTTTACTCGTGTTTTTCCGGGTGTGCCAGTTCAGATTGGTAATCCGTTGATCAATGTGGTTAGTGAATCTGATGATCAAATATCGAGCTTAACACTAACTGATGCTACACACTTCACAACTGCTTTTGGTCTGGCACTTCGTCCGGAAGATACAATTTTAGCCCAAAAAGGATAGCCTAATAATATGCGCCAGATTAATTTACTACCTTCTGAACGTCGTAACTTATTACATCGACAAACACAGATATTAATGGTTGAGAAGTTGCTGCAAGTAGTAATTTACGGTTTAGTCAGCCTTACCATTGTCGGTATTGTAGCGTTCATCATATTGTACTTCTTGATTTTTAGTACTCAGGGATCATCAGATCAGGTATTGCAAACTTCCTTAGAGAAGCAATCTGCATTAACCTCCTTAATAGCTGAAAGAGGTAAAGCTATTGATCAATTAAAAGCCCTGGATGAAAATCGCATAGTTTGGTCAGACATTACACTAGCCATAATCGCTAATATGCCAGCCGGTGTTAGATTACGAGATATAACAGGTAATAGCAGCGTAGAGACACTCGGGCCAGCTCGTTTGACATTACGTGGGCAAGCAGCTAATCGATCTATCCTGACAAATTTTTCCGATCAATTGAATGAAGTAGAGCACCTAACATTATTAAAAGCCCCGACGGAAAATCTTTTAAAAAGAACTGATCCTGAGTTTCAGTTTGAACTTATCTTTGGTGAAGAGGTCTCAGATCTTAATGATGGCGACTTACAAACAGGGGCCAGTCCTCCGACAGTAGCAAATCCGCCTGACCAAAGTAGCGTGACCACCAGAACTAATCCGAAAGAACTTGAGGATTCATTGCCTACTCCGATAGATCCAGACGCGGAACGACCATTGAAACGCGGCTGGTCTTTCGGGAATATCGTAACTGGTATTAGTTCTCTGATACTATTCCTGGCTTTTCCTATGGCCATTATCGAACGATGGCGCCAAAAAAATAAACTTAATTTCTAAATCGATGATGACTAATTCATTACTAGAAAAAATAAAAATATTAATTGAAGAAGGCCGATCGTTGGGTGAAACTGCCGCTTCAAAAATATGTGATGTCAATAGGCATAAAGAAATTTATTATCAATTATCTTTTCTGATTAAAATTGTCTATGGCTTTTAAAATCGCCAGAATATTTCGTACGATTATTGTTTTAGCTTCGGTTGTTATTGTCTTAAGCAGTTTGCAGTCACTATTATGGCCACGTGTCATACAACAAGCCATGGCGCTGCACGAATTGCGATCAGCTCGGCAGAGGGCAATTATTGTAGAAGAACAAATTGACTCAATTGAGAGGATTAACAGTGAACAAATACAAGGATTGCAGCAACTGGCAGATATAGTTCCCGCTCATTTATCGCTACCGATGTTAATTGAGAGAATTGAGCGGTTGGCGGATCAACATAGTTTAACGGCCACTATTTTATCTATTAATGATAAAATAGACTCAACTGTCGTGGCCCCATTGCAGCCAGTTATTGTCTCAGTCCAGGTATTCGGTACACCGTCAACACTTCTGATGTTTTTAAACAACGTTGAACATCTAGAAGAAATCACCGCAGTTACGAATATTAATCTAGTGGCTAGGACAGATAATGCTACCAATGAACAAGGGTTATTGGCGTATACGCATATTATGACATTTGACGTTGCATTTTTTCAGCTTCCGGTCGGAAATGACGATCAATTTAATTAACTTTCTATGGCTCAGAAAAAACAAACGATGCGAAAAATTTCAGTTGGTTCAGCAGTTCTTGTTTTAGGCCTTGAAAAATTGGTTGCCTGGCTCTTTAGTATACCCGGCCGCATTGTATTGTTTTTGCCGTTTATTCTGATCGCTTTATACTTATTATATTTCAATGTAGTTCAACCACTGCAAGCAGATGTTACTCTTTCTCCGCAAACTCAACTCGAAATTCCACAATCTAAAAATGATGTTGTCGCCACTATCATTGAGCAACAAAAAAATCGAGTCGCGGCAAGTCGCCGTCAAGTCAAAGCTGATGATAAATTCCAATATTACGATCCACCTCTTGTTTTAGACCAATTTCAACTCTAAAAATATGTAACATGAAAACGGTACTCTGTTTTGGAACATTCGATTGTCTTCATGCTGGACATCAAGACTTCATCCGCCAAGCCCGGTACCTAGGAGATTATCTAATTGTTGTCGTAGCTAGGGACGCCACGGTTAAAATAATGAAGCAACAGATTCCTGTGCAAAATGAAAACATACGCCTTGCGACCATTCAAGCGCAGGATGCTGTTAACCTGGCATTACTGGGAGATTATGAACCAGATAATTATGATCTTTTGTCGAAACTGGATTTTGATATATTAGCATTGGGCTACGATCAAATTCCTGATGACAAAACGGTAAGATCAGAGCTGAACAAGCGCAGAAAAACACATGTCCTGATAACACGGCTTAAATCGTATAGACCGCACATTTATAAGTCTTCTCGTTTACGCGAGAAGAAATTATAAACCACATGACGTCTGAATTTTGAACTAATCATTACCAGGCTTAGCTTTTAATAACCTAGTTTCAGGTGTCTTATATTAGTATGTATGATCTTCATCTTCATTCCATATTTTCTGACGGTGACCTGACTGTTTATGAATTACTACTTGCAGCTAAGGATAAAGGTCTGATTGGCCTCAGTCTGACAGATCATGATGGTCTTTGGGGCATTACTGAAATGCACGAATGTATCTTAGAGTTCGGACTTGTCTGTCTTGAAGGCATAGAAATAAGTACGATGTACGAAAATCTGCGCATTCATGTTTTAGGGTATAGTCATCAATTTCAACGCGAAACTATTCTTGGCGGGCTGTCAACTACTCGACAAGGCCACCACGATCGTATTCAAGCCATGGTTATTCGTTGTCACAATGCAGGCTATACCAAGATATCATTTGAAGATATTAAGAATAATCGTGTTTATCAGCAAGACCCAAGTTTCGTGACTTACGATGTTGAGCGGCAATTACTGAAAAAGTATAATCTATCGGTCAAGCAAGCTCATGAGTTAACAACACCAGGAGGTCTGTGTTTTGAACCGTATCAAGAGTCGTGGTCATTAAGTGTGCCCGAGGCGATTGATTTAATTCACCGAGCTGGTGGTTTAGCGATTCTGGCGCATCCCGGAATAATCGCTCATGAATCTTCCCAAGAAACCATGTGGCAGATAATCAGTACCGTCGCTCAAAGCGTAGACGGCCTTGAGGTTCATCATCCCTTCCACAGTACGGGGCTAACTAAAGAGCTGGCAGACTATGCTACGAAAAAAAATTTATTAATAACTGGCGGATCAGACTGGCATGGTTTTGATCGTTATGACAATCAAGCTTTTGGAAAGTACGGCATAAATCAAGAGCACTGGCAATGTCTATCGGACCGTCTTAGTACCAGAAAAATTGTCCAACTATAAGCCAAAGACGTAGAATCTAATTATGACACTAATTGGAGTAGATGCTGGCGGAACGTGGATAAAAGCAGCGCGATTTTCGAAGTCGTTTGAGATTGAAGAAAAAACCAAAATACCAAGTGGGGCCAGGCATGGTATTAAGCCATATTTTACCAGTATTGTATCCGCTGTCATAAAACTTGCTGAACCAGGCAGAGACCTTAATGTTGGCTTATCAATGCCCGGTGGATTCACTAAAGATCGATCCGGGATAATTGTCTCGCCAAATGTTCTTGGCCTAGATGGTTCAGATCCACCCTTGGCCTATCGTCAAATATTATCTAAAAGTTTGAGCACAAATAATATCAGCGGTGAAAATGATGCCGCATGTGCTGCCCTAGCGGAGTGGCAGCAAGGAATCGGTCAAGCTGAAAAGAAATCTCGCCTTCTGTTTTTAACGTGGGGAACAGGCATAGGCACCGCTCTTATTGATGGTGGCAAAATTAGTTATGGCTGGGAAGCGGGACATTTGCCGATCAGTTGGACTGAGCCGTCACTATTTCCATGTGGCTGTGGCTCACATGTTGATTTAGAGTCTAGAATTTCTGTGCCCCATATAGTTCGGCAAGTGGCTCATTTGATGCGAACTAAAGCTGCTCCCACTGCTTTGACTGAAGCTGATTTTATAGATCAAAGACAAACACCAATAATATTAGTTGATAAAGCTGAATCTGGAGACCAATTGGCTGAGCTAGTCATTAACGAGGCGTTGTTATGGATGGCTCGTGGGCTGCATGCACTTTCTACGATTGCTTGGCCTGAGGTGGTTGTTATCGGCGGAGCCATGATGGATCGGCCTTGGCTATTGAAGCGTTTACAATATTATATTGATCAGGAAACTAGCGGTTATCTTAAGAATACGCTGCGCGCCAAGCAAGTTAATCGGGCTATACTTGGTAACGATGCCGGTATGATAGGAGCAGCTATTGTAGCTACACAGTACCCAATGTCAGAGTAATATTGAGTCTATAATAATTTACCAACTTTTAAGGGCTTGGGCGTAGACTTCTGGCGTTGAAACGTCGAACCACCGTCCTTCAAAAGGATAACCGTACAGACGTCCCTGTTTAATTAATGCTGGAAAAACATCACGTTCGAGACTAATGATGCCGCGCTTTTTAGGAATGTAGTTGGCAACACTCGGATTAAATATAGCGCAGCCAGCAAAGACAAGTCGTGACACTTCATTGTCCTCATCTGGTTTTTCCGAAAATTCAACAACTCTGTTACCGCGGAGACGAACCGCCCCATATTTTGAAGGGTTGGCTACGGATGTTAGAGCTAGTGTTCCTATAGCCGCTTTGACTTGCTGATGAGTTTGGATAAATTCGGAAGTATCAAGATTGACTAAAACGTCTCCATACAATAGTACAAATGGCGAGTCGTCGATATATTTACGGGCAGCTAGTAGGGCCCCACCCGTTCCGCTCGGCTTAGATTCCCTGACATAAGTAATATTAACACCAAGTTTTGCCCCATCTCCGAAATGACCAACAATTTTATCTGCCAGGTGACTAACAGTAATGATAATATCATTTACGCCGTGACGGTGTAGTAACTCGATCCCATGCTCCAGTAGTGGCCGGCCTTTAACTGGAATGAGCGGCTTTGGAATTTCATAGGTAAAAGGTCGCATTTTTACACCAATGCCACTGGCTAAAATCACAGCCTGGTGTGTATTAGATTTAAGAGCCCGGCTAAGTAAAATCTCTAGTGCGTGTGACCTATTTCGAATATTTTGATGGTCGATCATACGATCCAATCCTCTTAATAGCTCTTGACGGATTGTTACAGTAATTCGCTCGCGTTGTGCCATAGTAGTCTATCTCTATAACATAATACGTCGCCTCTGTCACCAAAGGAACGGTGATCTTATAATTCGTTTGCTCTTAAGCATGCCGTCACGATAAGCTTTTAAACATGACAGAACCGATAGTCCTTCCACCTGGAGTAGCCCTAGGTATTCTAGCTTTCTTGTTGAGTTTGTTGCCAGCCGGCTTGTTCATATGGGTTTGGTATTTACGACGTCATGATCGTCCGGTACCCATCGCCATGGTAGCTGCTGGATTCTTTGGCGGCATGGCCTTAGTCTGGCCCGCATTTCGCTTAGAACGATTAGCCCCAGTCATCTGGGCAAAAATTTCTCCTGGCACTGTCCATTACTTTGATGGTGCGATCTTGCCCCTTCAGTCTCCTTATGACATTATTCTTCCTGCTGTTGGCACATTCTTCATTGTGTCTCTGGTCGAAGAGGGGTTACGCTTTTTGGCATTGTTTGGCTGGTTTCGACTCAACCATCATATTGATCAAATATTTGACGGACTAGTGGTTGGTTTAGCGGCCGGTCTTGGGTTTGCTACCTTAGAAAATACTCTATATTTCTTCCAACTTTTCTCGAGCGGCAGTTTTAATACTTTAGTCTTTGTGTTCTTCTTACGTTTCATGATTTCAACACTGGCCCATATCAGTTTTGGCGGTATTATGGGTGTCTTTTTAGCGCGAGGCTTATTTAGCATTTATCGTCCCGGCCTATTTTATGCCCAAGCTTTCTTTATTCCCTGGTTTTTTCATGGTGTATACGATTGGTTGCTCGGTATTGATCAGACACTGTATGCAGTCTTAGCCTTACTACCTTTAATTATTCTTTTATTTGTCTGGATTGAGCGTCGGGATTTTTATGTTCTAAATCGAGATACTAATGGCGCCATTACGCCGCAGCAACGATCGCCGCAAAGAGATGAAGCCTTAGCAGAAAAAAATTCATGGAATCGATTTGCTCCCTGGCTTGTTTCCAAAAAGAGTAAACCCTCACTAACAAAATCCATATGAAACAATTAGCCACTTTGATCTGGTCTGGAATCGGTCTTTTTGTTTTTGTCATGCTTGGTTATCTAGGGGATCAGGTTGGCGGGATTGCAATTAGAAATAACGTGGCCCGGGTCAGACAATTTGAATTAATTGTCTCCCAGCCGATCATTCGTGGAGTACCAATTCTGGTACACTGGAATTATGAAACAAATACCAGTCAACAGGTGTTCATAATATGGCGAGACAGTTCCGGAGAGTACGTTTTAGCTGAATCGTCACTGTTGGAGAAAAATGCAGTCGTTATTTTGCCGTGTGCCACGAAAGATATAGTAGGCAGTTTGATAGTTCGTGATGCCGCTACGCAAGAAGTGTTAGCTACTACTAGCGTAGAGCTTTTGGCACCAGGTCCAGAATGTGTCGGCCATAATTTCATCCATTCCAGATCCTAATTTCAAATTCAGCATACTGACTAATACACAAATAAATCCTGGTTCGAGAGAATAAATCCTAAATCAACTGCGAAAAATAATTTATAGTGTTACTTAGTCCGGCAGCCAAAGAAGTTTTTGGTTGCCAGCCAAGTTTTTCTTTAGCCTGGGATATATCTGGTTGGCGTTGCTTCGGGTCATCAGCCGGCAAAACTTTATACATAATTTCTGATTTTGATTTTGTAGCGGCAGTGACTTTTTGAGCAAGCTCCTTAATTGTAAATTCCTCCGGGTTTCCAATATTAATAGGCCCAATATGTTTATCTTGATCCATCATCAGTACGATGGCTGCAATAAGATCGTCAACATAGCAGAAAGACCGAGTTTGGCTGCCATCACCATAGATAGTTAGCGGCTCATTATTCATGGCTTGGATTATAAAGTTACTTACCACCCGGCCGTCTTTAGGATGCATGCGTGGGCCATAAGTATTGAAAATACGGACAATTCGGATGTCCACTTTATTTTCTCGGTGGTAATCCATACATAATGTTTCAGCTACACGTTTGCCCTCATCGTAGCAAGCTCGGGGGGACAGTATGTTAACGTTTCCTCGATATGATTCCGGTTGTGGATGAATATCAGGATCGCCATAAACTTCGCTAGTTGAGGCTTGAAGGAGTCTAGCCCCTGACTTACGAGCTAACCCTAGCATGTTAATCATTCCGGCCGTGTTAGCTTTTACAGTGCGGATAGGGTTTTTTTGGTAGTGAATTGGCGAGGCCGGACAGGCTAAGTTGTAAATCTGATCAATGGATTCATCAAGATAAAATGGTTCGATGATGTCGTGTTCAATTAAACGAAAGAGAGGATTATCAAGTAAATGCTCAATATTACTTTTTTGGCCGGTAAAAAAATTATCGACACATAGGACGTTATCCCCTCTATTTATCAGCTGATCACAAAGATGGCTGCCTAAAAAACCAGCACCCCCAGTTACGACTATCTTCATAGCAGAAGTTGGTTAATAAAAAGGATTAATGGCTTAAGGTCATCTATAGTATACGGCATGGCAACAAACAAGTGGTGGTGGGCAGTCATAACATGGTTAACACTAATTTGGATTTTATCGGATCAGGCTGATTTATCGACGGATTTACCTGTGGATTTCATAATGCGTAAGATAGCTCATGCGGTTGAATTTGGTGTATTAGTTTTACTAATTATTAAGGCTCAGGGACTGCCCACCAACAATAAGCGTTTGATCGTGGCTGTCTTATTGGCGATAGGATATGCTTTTCTCGATGAATGGCACCAGTCTCAAATTGTTGGCAGATCAGGTAATGTACGTGATGTCATAATTGATTCTTTTGGGGTCGTGGTCGCTGTATCGGCTGTGTTGTTTTCAAGAGACAGTAAAAACTAGGTTGTAAGTCCGAGGTAACTTTTATAGCTGTCAAAAAATTTTAAAACGAATTCATTATTTACTTTTCTTCTCATCTCCCGATTGTTTCATGATGGTAGTGATTAGTTGGTCAAACAGCTGTGGTTCATCCAGAATAATTTGGGCCAGAACCTTTCTATCCAAAGCAATTTCTTGTGATCTTAACATTTGAATAAACCGAGAATAGGACATGCCATGTTCTCTAACGGCAGCATTGATTGTCACTTGCCATTGACCTCTAAATTGACCTTTTTTCTTACGTCGATCATGAAAGGCATGTTGGCCGGCTTTCAAGACGGCTTCCTTAGCAAGTTTAAAAATGCGACTGCGCCTACCTTTATAGCCCTTAGCTCGTTTAATCCATTTTTTATGTCTGGCCCGCTTGGCCACACTGCGTGATGCTCGTGCCATAACGGTTAGCTGTACGGTAATAAACGAACAAGACGACCGTGATCACTGTTGCTTACGTCAACACGAACGTGCTTGCGACGAGTTTCATTACCGGTATTACGGGCGTTAAAATGAGATTGGCGAGTTTTGCGGCGGCGGATCTTACCGGAAGCCGATATGTGAAATCTCTTTGAGGCTGCTTTGTTAGTCTTTTGTTTCATAAAATTCGTTAAGTCGCTAAGATACTACGTATATTTAGGACCGTCAAATACTTAGCGTCTAGTTATAATAGCGGACAAATTACTACCAGTACGGCTAACCGGATCTTCAAGTTTGGCATTACCGGGAATGGCTGCAATGAATTCCTCCATTTTTTTTGTGGCCAAAGCGGCCCGACCCTTTTCACGACCTCGCAAACGCATTTCGACTTTAACTTTGTGTCCTTGCTCGAGAAAACCATCAGCTTGGCGAAGACGTACACCAAAATCATGTTCACCAATCTTAAAGCCAATTCTAATTCCTTTTATCTCTCCGCCCTTACTGCCAGCTTTTTGCTTTGCTAGTTTTTTGCGCTGTTCATATAAATGCTTGCCGACATTCATAATACGAACAACAGGCGGGTCTGATTTTTGCGAGACTATAACTAAGTCCATCTCAGCTTCCAAGGCTTTAGCTCGGGCATCTTCAATGGAAACTACACCCAGTTGAGCACCATCAACTCCGACCAAACGGACTTCGGGTGATTTAATTTCATCGTTGACTGGTGGGCGTTTTACATCTGATCTACTTTTCGGTTTGGCGCGATAGCGCCGGCGTCGATGTGACATATTGATAAAATCTAGAAATTATTTTAACTCAAAAGCGGCCTGCCTATTGCAACCAGTCTTACTATAGGATTCCCCCGTTTTTTCTGCAATAAGCTACCGCAGGCCGACCCATAGGGGGATCCGCACTTGATAATTTATAGCAGGATTTTTAGGCCATTGAAGTCGTTGCCAGAGCCAATGAAGTGGCCGCTATTTGTTTGTCAGTTTGCAATGACACATGGCCAGTGACTGTTCTCTATTACTTAGATATGATATTGGCGCGTTTGTTGTTTAACAATTTAGCCTACCTACTTTATTGGAGGACCAAAAATAATGAGTATTAAGAATGTTTCCGTACAGCCTCAGCTTAGTCAAAAGGAACGAACTGAGCTGATGCTAAAACTTTGCGAAGTAGTTCGACGGACCGGCCAATTCGTTATTGGCATGAACCCTTCAGATGTGCACTATACACAGGAAGAAGCTGGACATCAGTATTCTACAGCTGATAGTCAAGCGGCTATCATGTTTAGGAGTTATCTAGCTGATGTTGTTGGAACATTTCCCGGAAGTGTTATCGAGGAATTTGAATTAGGCAGAACTTCATCGGATAAAGTGCCTATTTTTCCTCTCTGTGTATTTGACGCGATCGAGGGTTCGATGAGTGCAACCCGTGGTTTGGCAGCTCGCATCAAGCGGCCGCTGTGTGCTGGAGTTTCCGCACTTGTTTTGGAGCAAGCCAGATTGTATTCAATTGCTGCCAGTGCATTCTATGACTTTATGACCGGCAGTGTCTTTTCCAGCATCCGTGTTGAAGCTGGCTCTTTTTTAGCCTTTCAGGACGGGCAACTCATTCGCGCCGAAACTTTTTGGCATTCAGCCCAAAACAGCACCTTTCGGCCTATGGCTGTTGCACCCTGTTATTCACACGACAACGTAGAGGAGCAAGCACACATCAAAAGAGCTTTACTATCAGCTGGATTTCGTGTTACTGAGGGTTGCGAATCTTCGGCTCAAGATCTCCTGAATATCTTAAGCAACCGAGCTGAGGCTTATGTTGATCTTCGAGCCTTGTTTCCTGGTGGTAAGGAACAACGAGATGAAGTCTTGAAACCTTGTGATGTTGGCGGATTACTTCCGGTTATGGACGCGGTCGGTTACAAAATAACCGATGCTTTTGGTAAAAACTGGCAGAATCACATCATTTGGGATCCACTGTCTTTGGTGTTATCAACACCTGCGTTGCATTTAAACATTCTAAAAACCTTAGTTCAACAACTCCCATACTTATCGGGTGATGTTGATGACCAGAGTACGGTCAAATACAGACCGACTCCGGAAAAAATGGCATAGGAGTTTTGCAATGGAAATAAGAAAAGTATTTCTCAGGGATTATTGTAATCATTGTTTGGACGGAAAATTGTTTCGGTCTTTGCTGCAAGAAAGAGTATCTGACGATAACGTCGGAGAGGTATTCAAGACGAAGGTCGTTGACTGGTGCGATACCTGTCCGAATGAACAGGCGGTCATAAGAGAGTCAGATATTGTCATTAGTATTTGTCCCGGTATTTCAGCTTTGTTTCTCGCCTTTGAGACTGATCAAATTGATGGTCCTGAATTTTTCAGCGGTATTATTAATGAGCTGCTTAGTCATGGCAGTGAATTTGAACAGCGACGAGCTTAATCTCTGGCAAACAAATCAATCTTACGATTAGCCAAAAGCCGTGAGATTTTTCTTTTTTGTAATACTGACCAACCTGTTTAAATATAAATTTAGAGGATACTAACCGGTTGATTTTATATAAAATATTTATAAGCCAAGAATTATTCAACTAAATACTGTCTGTTTTGGCTTGAGCCATGCACAATAACTATATGGCTAAAGCTATCTATAATAAGCGGGCAACTTTTGACTACCATATTCTCGATTCTTTTGAGGGCGGTCTAGTGCTGCTCGGTACAGAAGTGAGGTCAATTAAAGCCGGACATATTAGTCTGAAAGGAGCTTTTATCACCATGCATCACGGAGAGCCTTTTTTAACAAATGCCACCATTCCGGCCTGGCAGGCTAAGAACGCGCCATCGGACTACGACCCGCAACGTCCTCGTAAAGTATTACTGAAAAAAAATGAGCTAAAGCAACTTTTTAGCACTAAACGTACCGAAGGATTGACAATTATACCGATTAGTGTTTATACTAAAGGGTCACGTATTAAGATTCAAGTCGCGCTGGCAAGAGGAAAGCGCAAGCATCACAAGAAACAAATCCTAAAGGAGAGGGATATACAACGTGATATTGATCGGGTCATAAGGGGAAAAGATTATTAATATAATTATATTTTATCTCCCCATATTATTTTCAAGCTAAGGATTAGTCTGCCAGGAAGTGCAAATTTCACCGATATAAGTGTTACAAAACTTGTCGAGTCATGAAATTTATACTTCCGGGCATGTCCGGCTTCGATGGAATGTTCACTTCATAATCAGCGTGTCGTGTGACGTGAATCTCTCACGCTAATATAAGGATTCACACACGTTTACGTGCAAACGTATTTAATCGCGTGAAGGCTGCTTTTGCACCTTCATTTGCGTTAGCTTTGGCTTAATCGCCATAGCCATCGGGCTGCAGTTGTCGTTGACTGCAAGCGCGGTGTCATAAGTAGACGACTTTGAGGTTATGTGTTGAAGGCGCATCTAACCTGACTTGCACCTGCCTTACGTGTTCTTAAGGGCTTTGTTGCTTTGTGGCTTTGAGTACATGTATTTTTTAAAGCAAATACACACGTAGAATATTGTGCGGTTACGTTTCAGACGTGGGTTCAACTCCCACCATGTCCAC
>CAYJQW010000001.1:75583-83314 GCA_964372635.1 uncultured Candidatus Saccharibacteria bacterium | reverse complement strand
TGGAAAGCGCGTGTGCCTTCACCGGCACCGTGGGTTCGAATCCCACCCTGTCCGCATCAGAAAAAATGGGCTTCAGGCCCATTTTTTTCTGATATGGAATGACGTATGGGATTCGAAGGGTATTTTAAAAACGTAAACTGCTTTACGTTTTTAAAAACCCTGGCTCTGAAGGAGAAGCGTAATATGTCTCGCGAAGGAGACCATGAAGCGACGGGTGAGGAGGAATCCCACCCTGTCCGCGAATGAACGAAGTGAATGAGTGGCAGGGAGCGAGTGAACTGCTTCACTCGCGTTGGGATGAGAAGGACGGAGCGATGTCTAAAGTTTGGCGCAAAGCCAAGGCGAGGACCGCGAGTCCCGGCCCGAAGGCAGGTACCTGACCGAAGGGGATTCCCACCCTGTCCGCCCTTCGACAAGGGTACGACTGAGGCTCACTCGAAGTCCTTCAGGGCTTACACCATACTAAGTCTATGTGGTTTACATATATTCTTCTTTGCGACCAGAAAACTTTTATTCAAGAAAAAATGTATACCTAATGATTGTCACTATGCTTTTACTCATGAAGATTTTTGGCATCGGCTTTGTTCTGAACTTTATTTGGGAGTGTAGCCACTGTTGGTTGTATGAAACCTGTCGCCGACAATCTTGGCGCCATAATTTACCACTGTTAATAAAGATGTCACTCAAAGACAGTTTTTTAATAGTTACTTTTTATTTGATTTCAGCTTCGACCTTCAACGTCGCTAATATTTTACATCAGCCAGCTGCGGTGGGAGAGTTTGTTGCTCTTGCCGGCCTTTTTTCCTTTCTTGATGAAAAGATATCTTTGTATCTAAAACGCTGGGAATATGCCGACGCCATGCCAATAATATTAGGAGTAGGGGTAACACCGCTTTTTGAAATCGCCGTAACTGGACTGGTAACTATTTTTATCGCGTTTTCGTTTTTGAGCTAGCTCTATGGAGTAATTATGCCTTATAAACATTTCTTCTAACCCCGCGCCAGTGTTAATCCCCATATTTGACGGTAGCCCGCGGTTTGTAATGTGTGCGCAGCCGCACTTAGCGTCGCGCCGCTTGTAGCCACATCATCAATTATTATGGCCATAGTCTTTCTTGTTTTTGTTTTATCCGAAAGCACAAAGGCATCCTTAATATTATCTTGACGTAAGGCAGTTGGCAGCTGTGTTTGAGGGGCTGTGGCGCGACTACGCGATAGCCTTATCATTATTGGAATAGCTGTTATTTGTGCCAAATATTGAGCCAGCAATTCACTCTGGTTAAAACCTCGCTGTCTGAGGCGTCCGCGGTGTAAGGGGACTGGAATTAGATCAGCTTGCCTGGAAAGTTTCTCTCGCGGTGCAATAACGGTCAGTTTAGAAACCAGCAGATCGGCTAGTTCAGGAGCACATGAGCGAACACCTTTAAATTTTAGCCAGTGAATCCCACGGCGAAGCCATGAAGTGTGATAAGGGCCAAGACTAACAAGACCTGTTAGGGCACTCTCTGTCGAGCAACCGTGACAGGTAAGTCCGCGTGCTTGCGCTCGTTGGCATACCGGGCAAGCCAGAGCATAGCGTACAGCCGATATTTCCAGGTGACACCGCGTGCAAAGCCAAGACCCAACATTAAGACATTTAAAACAGCGAGCTGGCGCAATAACTTCGGATAATGCAGACAGTCCAGATAATGAAGGCAATGTGAGCAACGTGGTAAATCTAGGGCTGCAAAGTTTGCAGCTTCATATTATTTAGTCGTGTGAACGGTAACCTGGCCACCCGTCTTCCGAGCGATAACTGATTGGCCGTTTGCTAGCTCGTCATTAATAACCGAGCTAGCGATAGGGTCTTCAAGTACTTCCTGAACAATTTGGCGGATTAAGCGAGCGCCTGTTCCTTCTTTGGAAGCCCTGTCCGCTATTTCGGCGCGTACTCCCTTCGAAACATCGAGTTTTATTTTTTTCTCAAGCAGGCGAGCTTGTAATTGAGCTACATGAATATCCGTGATTTTAAGAAGTTCCTTTTTTCCAAGTGGTGCATAAACAATAATCTTATCAATTCGTCCGAGCAATTCTGGCGCCATGAATTTTTTAAGTTCGCGTAAAACTGCATCCTTCATTTCTTCATACCTACTCTCAGCCGTTTCCCGCGACACGCCTTCTTCTGCTAACGAAAAGCCCATGCGCGCCTGTTGGGAGAGCTGTTCTGAACCAATATTACTTGTCATGATAATGATCGTATTGCGGAAATTTACCGTTCGGCCGTGTGAATCCGTTAATTGTCCTTCGTCGAGAATTTGAAGCAAAATATTAGTGACGTCACGGTGTGCCTTTTCAATCTCATCAAACAAAATAATTGAATATGGCTGCCGTCGGACTTTTTCCGTCAATTTTCCACCTTCTTCATAGCCGACATAGCCGGCCGGTGCCCCGATTAGTCGAGATACGGCATGGCCTTCCATAAATTCTGACATATCAACGCGGATCAGAGCATTCTCGTTTTCGAAAACCTCACGTGCCAGAACCTTGGCCGTTTCTGTCTTACCCACACCGGTTGGTCCAAGTAAAATAAATGAACCCAGTGGCCGGTCTGGATTGGCAATACCGGCGCGGCTGCGGCGAACATAACGAGCCACCGTTTGAATAGCCTCTTCTTGACCAATGATGTGTCCTCGTAAAATTTCATCTAACTTAGCCAGCTTTTTAGACTCACTCTTCAGGAGTCTTGTTGTTGGAATACCGGTACTTTCGGCGACAACTCTGGCGATATCTTCACCGGAAATTGCTGGTCGTTTGCCATTTTTCCCACTTGCTGCCTCACGGGCAATAGCTGCCAGCTTTTCGGATAATGCATCTTCTTTACGTTTAGCCAGCAGGGCGTCTTCATAATTTTCTGCCTCAATAGCTTCTTCCTTTTTCTGGCGTAATTTAGCCAATTGTTTTTTAAGGTCATTTGCTTGCTTCGCCTCTTCCGAACTGGCAATTTTAAGCTGCAACGTGGCCGCAGCTTCATCAAGAAGATCCAGCGCCTTATCTGGCAAAAAACGGTCATTAATATACCGCACACTCATCTCCACGGCTGCCTCAATAGCTTCATCGGTAACAGTCAGACCATGATGCTCCTCGTAGGCTTCGCGGGCACCTTGTAAGATTGCAACTGCTTCAACAGGTGAGGGCTCCTTAACTTGAACTGACTGGAAGCGACGTTCAAGAGCTGCATCTTTTTCGATGTGCTTACGATATTCATCAAGCGTCGTCGCACCAATAATAGCTAAGTTACCCCGTGCCAACACCGGTTTTAGCATATTGGCTGCATCGAGACTGCCACCAGCAGCGCCGGCCCCGACAATCGTATGAATTTCATCAATAAAAAGTATCGATTCCTTATTTTGTTCAAGTTCTCTAATTAATTCTTTGACCCGCTCCTCAAATTCACCGCGAAAAGTTGTACCGGCGATCATGCTGGTCATATCAAGGGATAGAATTCTTCGGCCTTGTAGCTTAGGCGGAACGTTGCCACTTGCTATTTGCTGGGCCAGACCGCTGACGATCGCTGTTTTTCCAGTGCCTGGCTCACCAATGAGAATAGGATTATTTTTTTGCTTGCGATTTAAGATGCTCATGACACGTTCTATTTCTTTAGTACGACCTATCACTGGATCAAACTTATTTTCCTGTGCCATCTTAGTTAAGTCTTGTGTAAAAAAGTCGATGGCTGGCGTTTTGGGCTGATTTTTGTTGCCTCCTGCTACGTTGCCTGGCTCAATCATGCCGCGCGTGGATGACATCCCTGACTTTTTCAATGATCCGGATTCGGCTGGCGGCATACTCATTGGCATACCGAGAAAGTTTGATAGATCAGGAAAATGCGAAGTGCTTTTCAATACAATCTGAACTTGCTGTTGCAAGGCCTTGACATCAACTGGTGATTTCTCTAGAAGTTTATAGCTAGTTGAATCCTTTAAGGTTAAAAGACTGTGCAAGACGTGTTCGGTGCCAATGTAGCGATGATGATATTGAAAAGCGGTCCGGGCCGATTTCTCAAACATGGAGCGAGCGGCTGGTGAAAGTTCTTCTTTCCATTTGGCCGATTTAGGTAGCTGCTCCAGTTCAGTACGAATAAATTCAGGCGTGAAGCCGAACTTCTTGAGAATACTGTAGCCCAGAGCTCCAGTTTCCTGCATCATGCCGTACAAAATATGCTCGGTACCTATGCGGCTGTGCTTTAATTCCTGACTTATTTTAGCCGCATTAGACAGAACGTTTTTGAGACGACTTGTCAATTTATCTTGGATTGGGTTGTCCATAAAATATCTTATTTTAGTATACAGTATTAAATATCAAGAAACATGGGTATATGCTAAGTAAACGTCAAGACCATTTATATCAGGCGCAAGCCATCTTGGCACGGCGTGATCATTCTGAGTTTGAAGTAAGGCAGAAAATGAAGCGTAAGGGATTTGACACCGAACAAATCGATAAGGCTATCTCGTGGTTAAAAGGGCACAAAATATTAAATGACGAAAATTTCACCAATGCTTTTGTGGTCAACACGCTTCGTTTTAAATCTGTCGGTCCGCTTTGGATAACGCAAAGACTGAAAGCCAAAGGAGTTTCATCTGAAATAATTGAGCTGGCTGTTGATAAATTTTTAACTGACGATCAACAATTATCTCAGGCAAATAGAGCGATTAAACAATGGCAGCAGACGCATGAACGATATAAAAATGACAAACAACGTCTGCGTCGCTTTCTCCTGGCTCGTGGTTTTACCTTTGAGGTTATTACTAGTGTCTTATCGCAACTTGACTGAACAATTCTTTTTAACCACCTACCTAATATAAGAAATTAAGCGGAAGCTAGTAGTCTTTTAATTCTTTCTTCGACTGGCGGGTGTGTCGAAAACAAATGGGTCATACCTTTAGCTCGCCATGGGCTGGCAAAAAACAGGTGAGCGGTAGCCTTGCCCGCCGTGCGTAATTCTGGTCCCTGACTAATTTTCTTGAGGGCTCGAGCTAAACCTTCTGGATATCGTGTGAGCAAGGCGGCTGAGGCATCAGCCAAGTACTCGCGCTGTCGACTGACGGCTAGTTGAATGAGCTTGGCAAATAAGGGTGATAATAATAAAAGAATGAAGCCAATTATGCCCAACAAGGCATTAATACCACCGCCATCGCGGTTGTTACCTGATCGCCTGGCGCCACCCCACAGTGTCATGCGAAGAAAAATATCGGATAAAATCACTACGAAGCCAACAAAGATTGCCACTAGCGTTGCAAAGCGAATATCATAGTTTTTGACGTGGGACAGTTCATGAGCAATGACGGCTTCTAATTCTGAGCGGTCAAGCTGTTCGACCAAACCACTTGTTAAGGCGACTGAAGCGTGCTTGGGATCACGCCCGGTGGCAAAGGCATTTAAGGCTGATGATTGTATTAAATATATCTTTGGCGAGGGAACCCCGGCTGTGATGGCCAAATTTTCGATGATGCGGTGTATTTCTGGTGCCGCGGTTAGCGGCAATTCTCGAGCACGATTGGTCGCCAAGGCAATTTTGTCGCCTTGATAATAGCCAATCAATGCCGAAGGAATCGCAATAATGGCAGCCACGATAGGTAACACAAAATCGCCGCGAATAGAATACGAATACAGCGCCACAACGCTAACGACTAAGGCGACAACAAAACTCACCAATAACAATGATCGTCGCTTATTCGAGGCTATTTGCTGATATAAAGTTGCCATAATAAAGAGTTTCTACTGCTACTATCGGTAGTCAAAACCTTCTAGTAATGCAAGCTTATTTTTATCTTGTGCTGTCGTTTTTAAAGGTCTATTAATTTTTAAAATCGACACTTGGTACTTTCTTTTCTTCATCACTAGAAAGTTCAAAGAACTGCTCAGGTTTAAAATTAAAGAAGCGAGCAATAATATTTGTGGGCACAGACTGGAGGTTTGTGTTTAAATCTCTGACGTTGCCATTAAAGAAACGCCTGGCTGCCTGAACCTTATTTTCTGTATCTGATAATTCACGTTGTAATTCAAGAAAATTAACATTTGCTTTTAATTCCGGGTAATTCTCTGACACGGCAAATAATGTTTTAAGGGTCGCGCTCAACATATTTTCTGCCTTAGCCGATTCGGCTGGAGTCTTTGCATTTAATGCGTTGGCTCGCGCATTAGTAATTTTCTCGAAGGTTGTATTTTCGTGAGTTGCATAACCCTTCACAGTTTTCACTAAATTCGGAATTAAATTATGGCGGCGTTTTAGTTGAACATCAATATCACTCCAGGCTTCACGCACCTGATTACGACGTCTAATTAAGCCATTGTAAGCCACCAGGACCCAAGCAGCTACGACAGCAATAAAGGCAACAATAATCCAATAAATATTTATCATGCTTTTATGTTAAAGTGAATGTAAGAAGACGGCAAGTTTATTTATGTAATTTTGATAGTAGAAAACATATGACAAAACTTGGTAGTAAATCCATCTACTACTATCGACCCTTGATAGTCCCGGATAAATCTTTTCCATATTAAGTTTTTTTGACTATGGTTTTTTTTGGAACTACGCGTCAATATCTTGGGCTTGATATAGGCAGCTCATCACTCAAAGTCGTTGAACTAATAGATCGTCATCGTCGTATTGATGTGGCAACATATGCGAGCGTCAATTCTCTTAATGAACTCATTAATCCCGTAGACTCAAATAAAGCGATTAAAACAACCGCCGACTTAATTATGGCTTTACTCGAGCAGGGTGATGTGGTCGCAGACTACACCATCGCTGCCTTGCCCGCCAGCAGTGTGTTTTCAACAGTTGTAAAATTACCAGTCGGAGTTGAGGCTGATATGGATGCGGCTGTTAGGGCCGTGGCTCGTGACACGGTTCCTGCCGATTTAAATGATATGGTGCTTGGCTGGAACAGAGTAGGCGAGCTACCTCACATGGAAGGTGATGCGATCGAGGCAAAATCTGATGCTGCAACCCCAGAAAGTAAACCGTCTAATGTAATAACAAAGACTGACATTCCGGTTTTTATTACGGCTGCCCCGAAAGATCTTGTTGATAGATACACCAAGACAATCCAGCAGGCCGGTCTTGAGCTTATAGCTTTGGAAGTGGAGACATTTCCGCTAGTTAGATCCTTACTTTACGATCCCACAGGATCCGCCTTGATAGTGGATATTGGGGATGCCACCACGTCGTTTCATATTATTGATGCCGGAACGCCACGTGTTTCACATAGCATTGATTATGGTGGGCTTGATATTACGCGCGCGATTGTGGCGGCACTCAATATTTCAATGGATCAAGCTGAACAGCTCAAAATGAAATATGGCTTACGCCTCGATGCGCCCGAAAAATTGCATACTGTCATTACGGAAGCCAACCAGGAAGTTATCACCAAAGGCAAGCAACTTCTCGATCAATATATTACCCAGGAAAAAAGGTCTATTAATAAAATAATCTTTATCGGAGGCGGGGCTAACCTCCAGGGCTTGTCAGAAACTTGGTCGAAGCAAACTGGCTTTGCATCTTCAATAGGGAATCCGTGGAAAGGCCTGGCGTATCCGGAAGCCTTACAACCTCGTGTTCAGCAGCTAGGACCAACCTATGCGGTTGCAGTTGGTTTGGCGCAAAGAGGGATACAGGTCTCTCGGGCACAAGCAAACTCCTGATGACTACAGGCAAATTTAAAACTGATTAGAATATTACAACGCCTAGCT
>CAYJQW010000001.1:0-75573 GCA_964372635.1 uncultured Candidatus Saccharibacteria bacterium | reverse complement strand
CTAGCTTTGATAAGTCGCAATTAATTAGGGTATAATATGATCAATTAATTTTTCCTTCATTCCATGATCAATCGGAGGGTTTATTCAGTTTTACATATGCATAGCAGCGGCTATGGTGACATTAATCTATTAACTTAGTTAGATAGATGTCTGCTCAAATTAATTTAGCACCCGAAACCCAGTACGCCTTAGCCGCACGCCAGCGCCGGCGTAAGCTTTATTTCATCTCTCTGATAATCGTTATTATATTTGTGGCTGTCTTAGGATCATTGTTGTTATACAAAAGGGTCTTAGCTCGACAATTAAGCTCTCTTGATACGGATATTGCTACACTCGAAACAGAAATTGCCAGATTGGGCCCGGACGTTTCACGTGTCCAGCTCTTTGAAGGCCGTCTCGACGCCTATAATGAACTTCTAGTCGGTCATCGCAAACAACTGTCCTTCTTACTTGAGTTAGAAAAGCTATTACCAGCGCCAACAATACTTAAAGAAGTGACTTTTAGTCATAGTAGGAAAGTATTTGAGGTCCACGGGTCAACACCTAACATTGATTTGGTGGCACAAACTTTAGCTAGTCTAGCCAACCCGGGCCGATCCAATGTGTTTACTAGCGGTGATATTCAGGTCGTCACACGTGAAGTTGAAAAAGATAACACCGGAGCGGTTTTCGCTACGAACTACATTTTTTCTATCATTTTTCAATTAAAATAACAGAATGTATGGCTAAGACCTCTCTCAATTTACCCTACTTGATTCTTAGTAGCTCTGTAATCATAGCTATTGTTGCTATTGCCATTTATGCTCGTCCCATAATGAATGAAAATCTACAACTGCGCCGATTAATTGCCGATAAAAAGCAATTGTTATCTGATCGTCAGGAATTTGTCCGGACGATTGATCGAAAGAAAGCTGAGTTGCAAGTCCATGCCGTTCGAGAAGCGGAACTTGCTCTAGAATTACCAGCTGACGAATCCATTGATGATGTCTTGCGCTTGATCGGTCAATTTGCTGAGCAAACTGGTGTGGTCGTGAAAACTATCAATAATGACAGTAAATCGTCGTTGGCGACTTATCGGGCCATAGTGACTCGGGGAGAAGATACTGACTTGCCGGCCGGAGTAGTTCCTCTCCAAGTTCGTTTATCCATGAATGGATCGTATGCTCAAACCAGATCATTCCTCGATCGATTAGAGCGATCGCCACGATTGATTGACGTTGATCAATTTACGATGAAGGCGACTAAGGGTGTTCCAGATTCGATCGATAGTGAATTACAAGCGCAATTATACATGTATGAATTACCTTCACAATTGTAGATATGGCTGCTCAGAAGAATAAAATCATTATTTTACTAGGTATTACGCTCGTAATTGTTATTGGTGTAAGCGTAGGTGTAGTTATATTCTTACCTTCCGGTGGGTCATCTCAGTCGTCTGAGTCCGTTGTCTCGTCGACACCTGGCAAGTCAACTGGTATCACTGCCAATGAAACTGAAGTTAAATTCGACCTGAGCGTATTTCAAACGGCAGCTTATCAACTCTTAAACATTCAGCCCGTTCAAGATGGATCGCTGCCGGTGCAACCGCCAGCGACAACTGGTAAGACCAATCCTTTTCTGTAAAATAAATCACTTGCCGAATTTTTTGAAAAATAAAATTAACCAATTGATGCCATGCCTTGGGTCGTAAAAGAATTACGCTTTTGCAATATTCGATTCAATACCGATTGTCTTCTTCTAAACCATTTATTATTGAAACAGGAGAGATCAAGCGGTGTCTCAAGCTTAACAAAAAAGTGACATTTTTATATGGCTGAATATCAAGAAAAGTTGGAAAAAATACTGGTTGAACGCGATCTTATTAAACCAGAACAAGTAGTAGCCTTAAAAGCTAGGGCAGCCCAAGAAAAGAAAACGTTTGAGGAAGTAATTCGTGACGGGAGACTAATAAGCTCTGAGCCCTTTGCCCAAGTAAAAGCTGAAGCAATTGGTCTGCCATACATTAATCTAGCTTCAGTGCAAAGAAATGAGGCAGCCATGGCGAACATATCAAAACAGGCAGCGGCCACCTATCGCTTCATTGCCTACGATGAAAAAAATGGCAAATTACTTATCGCCATGGAATCACCCGATGATTTTCGAGCGTTGGAGGCCGTTCGATTTATTGCAAAAAAACAGGGTAAAAAACCAGACATAGGAGTCGCCTCAAAAGAAGCTATTGATAAAGCCTTGGGCGGCGCCACGGAAATTCAAGCTGAAATCGGCAGCGCTTTGCGTGATTTTGGCGACGAATTAGAACAATCTGACATTGCTGATGTTGCCGGCCAAGCCGAAGGAGCGATCGAGCGATATCTCGAAGAAGCTCCTGTCACTAAAGTAGTCGCAGTTCTTATACGCCATGCTATTGATGGCATGGCCTCAGACATACACATCGAGCCGGACGAGAAAGAGATTCGTATTCGCTACCGGATTAACGGGGCGCTGCATACGTCGCTATTGTTGCCATTACGGGCGCATTCAGCCATTGTCTCAAGGGTAAAAATTCTTTCTCATCTCAAGATTGATGAATCGCGACTTCCTCAAGATGGACGCTTCTCGACGACGACCGACGGACGAGCTTATGATTTTCGGGTATCGAGTATGCCGACGATTCATGGCGAGAAAATCGTCATGCGTATTCTTGACAAGTCGAAAGGTGCACCAAGTTTTGATGAGCTTGGCCTGCGCGGTGAGCAACAGAAAATATTCGTCGAACATCTGCAATCGCCTCATGGCATAATTCTTATTTCCGGCCCGACAGGATCGGGTAAGTCCACGACACTGTTTTCTGCTCTCAGTTCATTGAACGACGCCGCTGTAAATATTTCTACGATTGAGGATCCGGTTGAATATGAAATAGCTGGCGTCAATCAAACACAAACTCATCCTGATATTGGCCTGACATTTGCCTCAGGCCTCCGTAACATGCTTCGGCAAGACCCCGATATCATGATGGTTGGTGAAATTCGCGACAAGGAAACAGCAGCTTTATCCATTCATGCATCGTTGACCGGGCATCTGGTACTTTCAACATTGCACACCAATGATGCTGTCGGGAGCATCCCTAGGCTAGTCGATATGGGCATCGACCCCTACCTATTAACAGCCACTTTACGGTTACTGGCGGCCCAAAGATTAGTGGCACGATTATGCCAGGACTGTTTAAAAGAGGAAGCCTTGACGTCAGCGGTGCGCACTAAGATTGAAGAAGAGCTGAAGAACATACCTGATAACTATAAAATTTCAGATAATCAGAAAAAACCTGAATTTATTTATCACTCGGCCGGCTGTCCGACTTGTCACGAAACTGGCACAACGGGTCGTCTCGGCATCTTTGAAGTTGTGCCCATAACGCGTGCCTTACGGCAAGCTATTAGTCGAGCCGCAGAATATGATATACTACATGACACAGCCCGAGAACAAGGCTATATAACAATGCGTCAGGACGGAATTCTCAAATCATTGGACGGACAGGTATTATTTGAGGATGTCATGCGTGTGACGAGTGAATACGAATCCTTGTAAAGCTAAATGATATTTATTGAAAACAAATGCGACATAAATTGAACAAATTTAAGGGAAAAAACTTGGCTATATTAGGTTTTAGGTACTTTAATTACTTAGTTAATTCATAAATAAAACTATGGCAACTGAAAAAAAGGGAATGATCGTTCTGGTCGAGGATGACTCATTTATATCCGGGATGTATTATACAAAATTGGCGAGCCTGGGCTGGACGGTTGAAGTAATTGATGATGGTGATGCTGCCTGGACACGCTTGCAGCAAGATCCACTACCTGACCTTTTGTTGCTTGATATTGTCTTACCGAAAAAAGATGGTTTTGAAATCCTTGAAGCATTACGCAAGGATAAGCGAACCAAGACATTGCCCATAATATTATTAACAAATCTTGGTCAGAAACCTGATGTCGAGCGTGGCATTAAGCTTGGCGCTGATGACTACATAATTAAAGCTCACTTCACGCCGACGGAAGTTGTTGACAAGATAACAGCATTACTGCAAAAAAAGTCGTCATGATGCTGCATAACGATCCCTGTAAAAATCATAGTGAACGCAGACTAACCTGTAGGCTGTGTAACTCATTCTTTGCTAGCGTGGTCTGCTAGGAGTTGTTTTTTAGAAAAGTTGGAGGGTCTTTAAGTATGAGAACAATTGATGATTTATTACGTGAGGCTAAAGAGGCAGGTGCTTCTGATATTCATGTAACTGCCCAGCGTCCGCCGTATTTTAGAGTCGATGGGGTATTACACAATGTTGGCGACGAGCCGCTTTCAGTTGAGGAAGCAAAAAGCATGATGGAAGCTTTACTTGGCGACAACGAAAGAACCAGAGCCAACTTACAAGAAAAACTGCAAGCTGACTTTTCGTATTCTTTGAACGACGGCACCCGCTTTCGCGTTAATATTTTTCATCGTGTCGGCCTACTCTCGGCCGCTTTGCGCTTGATATCAAGTAATATCCGCAGTATTGAAGACTTACATTTGCCGCCGCAACTAACTCAATTTGCTGAATTAAAACAAGGTTTTGTTTTGTTTGTTGGTCCGGCTGGTCATGGTAAATCAACCAGCATGGCCGCCCTGATTGATTATATAAATCAGCGTCGTCGCGAACACATCATTACCATAGAGGATCCGATTGAATACTTATTTTCAGACAATAAAGCAATCATAGACCAACGGGAGGTTGGTCGTGACGCACCATCATTTGCTGAGGCTCTGCGTGTTACTTTGCGTCAGGATCCGAATGTTATCATGGTTGGAGAGTTGCGTGATTTGGAGACGATGGCGTCCGCTATTAGTAGCGCCGAAACGGGTCATTTGGTTTTTGCAACCAGCCATACTAATGATGCCGGACAAACCGTCGAGCGTATAATTGATTCTTTTCCCCCATCACAGCAGTTGCAGATCCGATCACAGCTTTCCGCGACTTTATCAGGGGTTGTGTCACAGCGATTATTACCATGGCAGGAAGGCGGTCGCATACCAGCTATCGAAATCATGATCGGAACGACTGCGATCCGAAACGTAATTCGAGAAGGTAATATTCATCAAATCATGGGTATTATTCAAACCAGCGCAGATGTTGGGATGCAGACCCTAGATGCCAGTTTACAGGCTCTAGTCACGTCCGGCGCGGTACGTCTTGAGGATGCTAGACCTTATTTCTCGTCAGTCAAGACACTGACACGTTAATCTTTAATTTCGCCAAGACCAGTTTTATATGGCTCAATACACTTACCAAGCTCGTTCTGCCGATGGACGTGAGGTGAAAGGTACACTGCGTGCGCCGAGCGAAAAAAGAGCCAAGGCACTTTTAGTGGCCAACGGCTTGACGCCAATTTTAGTTTCTGGATCAAAGGTATATTCAAATTTATTTAATCAAGATGTATTTTCTAAGATTAGGACCAAAGATCTAGTATTATTTAGCCGGCAATTATCTGCTATGATTCGCGCTGGTGTGCCGATACTTGAATCATTACAGGCTTTAATCAAACAGGCCGAGAAGCAAAAGCTTCGCTCGTTGTTACAGGGCATTGCCAGTGACGTTGAAGGCGGCTCCTCTCTATCTAGTGCGCTAACAAAGCATTCTGCCATATTCTCCCCTTTTTTTACAGGCGTGGTACGCACAGGTGAAGTCAGCGGTCTTCTCTCAGAGTCGCTAGCCACCTTGTCTGTTTATCTTGAGCAAAATTATGTCTTTGTTAGAAAAGTTCGCTCGGCCTTGCTGTATCCAGCTTTTGTCTTGGTCGGTGTCATGATTGTTGTTCTGCTGATGTTTTTGTACATCGTGCCTCAACTGGTCGTTTTATTCGAAGAAGCCCAGGTCGAATTACCCCTGCCGACACGCATTTTAATCTTTTCCACAGATATTATTCAGGGCTATTGGTACCTGCTTGTGCCTATTACTTTGGTTGTCGTGCTAATTGCCAGATCTTACCTGCGCACGACGGAAGGTTGGTATGCGGCTAGCGCCTTACTCTTGAAGCTCCCATTGTTGCGCCCCATGTTCACCAAAATATATTTGACTCGGCTTACATCTATTCTTCATACGCTGTTTAGAAGCGATGTTCCAGTGATTGAATCCTTAACCATAGCCCGCGATTCAATCGGTAATGCCGTTTTTGAGCGGATTTTAGACCAAACTCAAAACAGTGTTAAGGATGGAGCCTCCATATCAGAAATATGGGAGAATGAACCTTATATTCCCACGATGCTAACCACCATGGTGTCTGTTGGCGAGAGAAGTGGAGAGTTGCAAAACTCATTTGCGGAAGCCCAGCGGTTTTTTCAGCGCGATGTTGATGAAATACTTAACACCCTCTCGGTATTTTTGGAGCCGATCTTAGTGATTATTTTAGGTTTAGCCGTTGCCTTAGTGGTGGCTGGCGTCTTATTGCCTATTTATAATCTTGTTCTTGTTATTTAGCTGATATGGTAACATAAGGACAGGTCGTTTTATATGAGAACATATATATCAATGGTGAGAGGAGGTGAGGGTACATGAATAAACATCAAAGAATCCTAGGTTTTAATCCGAAGAAAGGTTTTACCCTTATTGAACTCTTGGTTGTTATCGCCATTATTGGTATCCTCGCCGCGCTGGTCCTGGTTGCGCTTGGCAACGCTCGCGATAAAGCTAATGATGCCCGACTGAAGTCAAACATTGGTCAGCTACGTACTCTGGCTGAAGTTCTTTATGATAACAATGGCGCTTCATATAATACTTCGGGTAAGGGCGTAGTGAGCTCCTGTTTTGCTGGCAGCAGCACCTCAACAAATGTGAATTGCGCTGACACCAGCGGCCAGACTAAATCTTCAGCTGATTCATTGGTAGCCGATATCGAGAAGGCAAATAATCTTACAGGTGCTAGTAGCCACGTTGTTGCTTCAAGCGCAATTAAATTCTGTGTGGCCGCAGCTCTAAAAAGCGATACCACAAAATTTATTTGTGTGGATAGCACTGGCGTAACGAATGATCAGGCGACAAGCACTACCTGTTCGGCAACAACGCTAGCTTGTTAATATTTCAATTAAGAACATTGAAATTAACCACACCCCCACTAAATGGGGGTGTGGTATTATATAGGCATGCCAAAACGTGGTTTTACACTTGTTGAAATACTGATCGTAGTAGCTATCTTAGGAATTCTAGTGGGCATTGCTTTAACGGCTTCGACGCGAAGTCGCGATAAAGCGGATGATGGTCGAGTTAAGGATGCCGTCCGGCAAATTAGAATTTTAGCTGAGGCTGCCTCTGGCCAGCAAAAAGGATCATTTAAAAATTGGTCACAAGAAGCGTCAGTTGTCACGGAAATCGGACAGTTAAAACAAATTATCGATAAGCATTCAGGACAAAGTAACGCCACCGTTATCCGGGATAATCAAGCAAGAGACTATTGTATTAGTGCGCCGCTGCGCAATGAACAAGTCTATTATTGCGTTGATGCAACGGGCGTTTTTTCTAACTTGGAGAATCCATGCGTTGTGCAGGCAGATAACGGTCCGGCCCTGCGTTGCGGGCCCTAGGATTAATTTAAAACCGCTCTGTTTTTCTTGAGATATTTTGATAATCTTCGACGTGAATTATTTTCCGATCTTTTCGTTTATACTTGGTACAATTGTTGGTAGTTTTAGCAACGTCGTCGCCCTAAGACACATCGTCAGTCAGCGTCCTACAGGCCGCTCTAAATGTCCCAAATGCGGCCTAGCCTTGCGCTGGTGGCAACTAATACCGTTGCTGTCCTTTGTATTCTTACATGGTCGTTGTTGGCATTGCCAAGCACCAATTTCCGTGCAATATCCGTTAGTTGAGTTGAGTATGGGTTTGTTAACGATGTTATTATTTTGGCCGCTGCCAACAACGACGCTAGATTTGATAAGCATTGCGGCAAAAATGGGCATAGCCGCAATTTTAATCATTCTTTTTATTATTGATTTACGAACATTTATTTTACCTGATCGGTTTGTGGTCATTCTTTTATGGCTGGTCATGATTGAGCTGGCTGTTGAGCTATCTCAAATCCACGGTTCCTATCTAGAAAGACTAATGTCATCACTTCAAGGAATTTCTATTGGTGCGGGTTTTTTGCTGTTTCTTTGGATCGTGACACGTGGTCGCGGCATTGGTCTTGGTGACGTTAAATTACTTATACCACTGGGGGCACTCTTTGCCGTGCAAGGAACAATCACCGTTTTATTTATAGCTTTCACTGTTGGGGGTATATTTGGTTTATACCTCCTGGCGCGCCAGCAGGCGTCACTTAAAACACCACTACCCTTTGGCCCATTCTTAAGCGGTGCGGCGATCCTAGTCTTAGTCATGCCTGATCTGCCTTTTTATTTATTTTCAACCTATTTTCGTTTTTATTGATTGCTTAATATCGCCTGAAGCTAATCTTATAAGTACAATATAATTATGAGTTTTTGGTTATATTCTTCTTCACATAAAATCACGAGAGTTCGCTTAAAGAACAAGACAACCAGGAATCATGTCCAAGGCTTCACACTTTTAGAAATTGTTTTCGTCGTCGTGATTATTGGCATTATAACTTCTGTTTTGCTTGTTGGTTATCCATCAAGTCGAGATGCTCAAACTCTAACCTTAGCTGAACAGCAGTTGCAGGCCACAATTCGTGATGCCGAGAAGAGGGCAATCAATGAAGAGCGACCAGAAGAGTGTCTCAATCGGTTTCCCGCGGTTAACATTGAGGATCGCCGTCGCTGCTCAGATGTAGGAGTTTACGCGACCGATAAGTTTCTCAAGATATTCTCCGATACGAACGGCAATCTAGAATATGATAGTGGTGAGTTTGCTGCGCCAGCCCAGAAACTACCGGGAGCAGCTGCAATATCCGGACAACACAATATTTTATGGCGTGGTTCTCCACCGGTCATTGAGATATATCATAACGGTCAACTTCTACAGAGTCCTGATAACCCCGCCGAAATCAAATTGCGGGCTGGTCGATCAGAGATCACATTACTCATCCACCCCTATGGCTACATCACTCGAAAACCCTAAAATAATTCGCAAGCTACACAGCGGATTATCACTCATTGGAGTCGTGGTTGCACTCTTCATCCTTTCTGTTGGAACTCTGGCTACATCTCAACTAGTGGCGCAAAGTCGCCAAATTGGCGGCTTGGCTCGGGAAAAATTTATAGCCTTGAATCTAGCCCGCGAAGGTTTAGAATTAGCTGCTAATCTCCGTGATACTAATTGGTTTACGCCAATTAAGGTATCTTGGGTTGCGGGTCTTTGCGAAACATCATTTGCTGAAAATCGCACCATTACAATTGATCGTGATTTACATGTTCGTATCTTTGTTGATGACAAAAGTCCTGATCCACAGTTGTATCAAGATAATCTTGGCAACTACACGCATAAAAAAGCCGGTAATGCCCTAACCCCTTACAAACGTCTTTTAACCGTAGACTGTCGGCAGCAGAATCCAGCTGATCCCGTCACAATTCCGGCATTTATCGAGATTACCTCTCGGGTTTCCTGGCAAAGTCGAGGCTCCGATCGTGAGGTTTCTCTTAAGACAAGACTTTACGATTGGTTGCGTCTACCGCAGCCAGTTAAGGCCTATGTTGCATCTAATGTCGTGATGTTAAAAGACCCATCAGGCACAACTGCTAATCGTGACGATATGTTGAGTTTGCCGAATGGTGTCAGTTTTCCGATGAACACAGGCGCGGCAACAGTGACGTTTACCGCCCCACAACCATTTGATTTTGGTGTTGATGTTCCCACAGGTATTGATCTGGTGGTGGTTAGTCCCGGTAATACTGTTTCTTCCGGTTCCCCGGACACCGTCAAGTTTGGTTATGGAGCGCCACTTGATACCTCGTTGCCAACAGATAATATTCCGGACAATACAGTTGGGGCCGGTCAACTTGTAAGCACGATAGTTGTCTCGACACCGTTGTGGGACCCTCAACACGCCACCCGTCTTTTATTTTACGATTTTGATAGTTCGGCTGGCTATCACGGGCTCACTGATCTATTTGTGACCTATGAAGCGGCGGGGGCGATTGAATTAGATTCGTTAATTTTTGTCGAACCTTTATCCTAAATTACCATGAACTCATTGCGATCAATTAAAGATTTGACGAGCTACAAGGGCCAAGCCGGTTTTACCTTGATCGAAATTGTCGTGGCGCTCGGTATATTTGCCACGATCATTATCATTAGTCTGGGTATCTTTACAAACTTTGTGGTGAATCAGAGAGCTGTCATTGAGGAAGAAGAATTACATGAAGATATCCGGCTAGTTCTTGAGCTTATGAATCGTGAAATAAGAACGGGTTTTGGCACAACTTTTGGTAATATTGGCAGTGATCAATCAACTCTGGCCTTCCGTAATGAAGATCGCAACTGCGTACTTTATAGTCTTATCGGAACCCGTATCACTAGGGCACAGGTTACAACTTCAGCTGTAGCCGATTGTCAGAACCCAGCCTTATACGTTAATGATAAGGAGAAAATTCCGATAAATGATCCGAATACTGGAATAACGCAAATCAACTTTGTTGCTGATCGGGCGGGCACTAACACGGCTGGGGATACGCTGACATCACAGGGACTAGTAACCATGTTATTAACTGCGGGTAGGAAAACTAATTCAACTGAAATAAAAATTCAGAGTAGTATTTCATCGCGGCAGATACGACCGTATTAAACTCATAATTTGTACACCATGAAACGAAATCAAGATCTAGATAAAGCCGCGGAATCACCAAGTCATAAATTTCCAGGAGCTTCTCAAAAGGGCGATATCTCTATTACTATGTCCCTTATTCTTCTGGCTATTATCTTATCTTCAGCTGTATTCTTTGGGACAATACTAAGCCGCCAGCTTCGTCTGGCCGGTGATGTGGTAATTGCCGAGAGGGCTATATATGCAGCTAACAGTGCTCTTGAGGAAGCTCGTTATAGTCTGGTCAAGCAGTTTCAAACAAATGGCGTATCGGTGGCTGGTAATCTTGACTATACTGGTATTGAAGGTAGGGCAGAATTTAGCGGTTCTGCCAAAATAATCTCAGTGCCAGGAAAACCGGGGCAAGAATGTGTCAGCGTATCTGGGACATATCACGGTGAAACGCGGCGATTAAAAATCATTCCGCTGGGGTGTGATCTTAATTAGGCCTATATTTTAAAAAAGTGTGAGCTAACTAAAATGCGTATATTAGCTCCACTAAAGCATCAAATTCTAAAGCTTAAATTTAAGTCTGCCTACTGTGTAGATCATGATTAGGGCATGAATAGCCGGCCAAAAAAGGATCGCCGCCACGGCAGTCGCTAATGTTGGTGGTCTATTTTTCAGAGTTTTGTGTTTATTGATGAATACTGAATACTGAATACTATGACAAGAGATCAAGCGGTCCAGCGCTTAAAAAAATTACGCCTTGAAATTAATCGTCACCGCTATTTGTATCATGTCAAGGATACACAAGAAATTTCAGATGGTGCCCTTGATGCCCTAAAGCACGAATTGGAGACAATCGAATCAGCTTATCCGGATTTGATAACTTCTGATTCACCGACGCAAAGAATCGGTGGTAAAGCATTGACGCAATTCAAACAAGTTCCGCACAAAACTCGCATGCTATCATTGCAGGATGCTTTTTCCTGGGAAGAACTTATACAATGGGAAGAAAGAAATCAAAAATTTATTCCGTCCATCTTTGAGTATTTTGTCGAATTAAAAATTGACGGTGTCGCCGTTACCTTAATTTATCAGGATGGTACCTTTAGCCAAGCGGCTACCCGTGGTGATGGCTTAACTGGAGAAGATGTAACCCACAATCTACGTACGATTCAAGATATTCCGCTTACTCTGTCGCTGCCTGCTAAAGGCCGTGTCGAGATTCGTGGCGAAGTTTATATGTTAAAAAAAGATTTTACGGATTTTAATCGTCGACGAATAAAAAATGGAGAAAAAGAATATGCAAATCCCCGTAATTTTGCGGCCGGATCAATTCGTCAACTTGATCCCAAACTTACGGCCAGGCGGCCTTTGCGCTTTTATGCCTGGGAAATCACTTCTGGAGGGAAAGTTACTACTCGTCAGAAAGAATATCAACTTCTGCGGAAACTTGGTTTTCCGGTACCACCAGAAGCAAAGCTTTATCGTACTCTAAAGAGCCTCTGGTTATATCTAGAAAAAGAAGAGAAAAAACGTCTGCACCGGCCATTTCTGGTGGACGGGGCCGTAATTAAAGTTAATAATTTGGAACTTAGCCAAAGACTGGGCATTGTCGGTAAAGCTCCGCGAGGGTCCATCGCCTATAAATTTTCTGCTGAGGAAGCTACTACGATCGTAGAGGATATTGCTATTCAGGTTGGTCGAACGGGTGCCCTAACACCCGTGGCGCACTTGCGGCCGATCCAGATAGCAGGCACGACAGTCTCGCGAGCCACATTACATAACGCAGATGAGATTAAAAGAAAGGATATTCGGATAGGGGATACCGTTGTCATTCACAAAGCTGGTGATATTATTCCTGAAATAGTTAAAGTATTGCCGCGATTGCGGCCGCGTGGGGCGAAACCATTTAAAATGCCGGCCAAATGCCCGGTTTGTCGCCAGGCTGTCGTGAAAGAAAAGGAGGGTGTCCTTTATCGTTGTGCTAATGAGCGATGTTTTCCTATGATTCGAGAAAGAATTCGACACGCAGTTGGTCGATCTGGGTTCGACATAGCAGGCTTAGGTGAAAATATAATTGAGCAGTTGTTGCAGGCAGGACTGATCAAGGACCCGGCTGATCTTTGGCAACTTAAGACGGGAGATTTGCTCACTCTGCCACACTTCGCTGAAAAAAAAGCCACTAATTTATTTTATGAAATCCAAGCCATAAAAAAGATTACACTGGCCCGTTTTATTATTGCCCTTGGTGTGCCCAATGTTGGTGCGGTCACGGCACAAGATTTGGCTGGTGAGTTTCATGCAATCGAAAAGTTAAAAATGGCATCAAAACAAAAACTGTTGGCAATCGACGGAATTGGCGACAAGGTTGCCGATGGTATTATTGACTTTTTTCGATCCAAAGATACCTTGGCCTTACTAAACAAATATACCAAGAATGGTCTTGTTGTGATGCGTACTAAGTCGAGTGGGCGGCTTCATGGAAAAACGTTCCTATTTACCGGCTCAATACCTGGCATGACTCGCGAAGAAGCAAAACATAGGGTCCAGACAGCTGGCGGCAAGATTGCGTCGGAAGTGGGTAAAAACGTTAGTTTTATTGTTATTGGGGATAAGCCAGGAAATAAAGTTAAACGAGCCCAAGAGCTTAATATACAAACATTGACAGTAAAGTCTTTTATGAAGATGATCGTTACATAATCATGTCGCTAAAAATATCACCAGAAGAAGTGAAACGCATAGCCGCTTTGGCTCGCTTAGGCTTAACGGAAGATGAGGCTGAAAAAGCTGCCCACAATTTGAAAAGTATCTTAGACCATTTTTCTAGGATTCAAGGTGTTGATACAAACAATGCGCCGGTCACAACTAATACGACTGGTTTGTCTAATATAATGCGTGATGATGTAGCCGAAGTAGAGGTTCTCTGCGCGACTACAGATTTATTATCAGGAGCGCCAAAAATTCAAAATAATCAGATCAAAGTTAAAGCCGTTTTTGACTAGTTGTGAGATCTTTATTTGAAACAAAACAGGCTCTTGATAGAAAAGAAATATCATCGGTCGAGCTTATTGATGCATCATTGAAAACGATTGAGCAATGGGAGCCTCATATCAGCGCCTTTGTTGAGGTTCTCATTGATGAAGCACGTGAGGAAGCAAGTAAATGGGATAAAAAAAGATCAACTCGCTCTGCCAAACAGGATTTATCAACAGCGATAAACTTAGGAGGTATTCCGATTGGCATTAAAGACGTTATCTGTACATTAGAGGGCCATACTCAAGCCGCCTCAAATATGCTACGTGATTTCAGATCACCTTACGAGGCTACGGCTGTTGCCAAACTGAAAGCAGCCGGCGGTATTACTATCGGTAAAGTTAATTGTGATGCGTACGCCATGGGTTCTAGCACAGAATACTCTGACTTTGCTGTCACCAAGAATCCTTGGGACACCAGTCTTGTGCCAGGGGGTAGTTCGGGTGGCTCAGCCGCTGCAGTAATAACAGATGAGGTAACAATTGCACTAGGCACGGACACCGGCGGATCCGTGCGTCACCCAAGCAGCTTCTGTAACACTGTTGGTTTGAGACCGACTTATGGACGAATCAGTCGTTTCGGAGTAATCGCTTATGGTTCGAGCTTAGACCAGATAGGACCGATTACTCGCTCAGTAGAGGATACAGCGCTTATGTTACAAATATTAGCTGGGGCGGATGCGCGTGATGCCACCAGCTCGCCTGAACCAGTAGGAAATTATCTGGCTGCTTGTCATGAACCGGTTAAAAATCTTAAAATTGGTATCCCGCAGGAATATTTTGGTGATGGCATCACACCGGCAGTTGCTTACACAGTCCATCAGGCGATCGCGGAATTAAAAAAACTTGGCGCAGAAATTATTGAAGTAAATTTACCGCTCACAGCAGTCGCTGTCCCCGTTTATTACCTGATTGCTAAATCAGAAGGATCAACCAATCTTAGTCGGTATGATGCAATTCGCTATGGTCATCAAGATATTAACGCCGAGAAGCTTCTGGATCACTATATTGAATCAAGAGGTTCCGGTTTTGGCCCAGAAGTGAAACGCACGATTTTAATGGGAACATACGCACTTTCTAGCGGATACTATGATGCTTGGTATAAACAGGCCAGTAAAGTGCGCCAACAGATTCGCCAGGAATTTGATCAGGTCTTCACCCAAGTTGATGTTATTGTTGGTCCAACTGTTCCTGAAGTAGCATTTCCCATAGGTACCAAGGCTGACGATCCGCTTGCCATGTATATGACGGATGCTCTAGTTGTAGCCCAACCCCTTGCTGGCATCCCCGTAATATCCATACCCGCCGGCTTTGTCGACGGCCTGCCGGTAGGAATGCAAATAATGGCACCCCATTTTAAGGAAGAACTATTATTTACAGTTGGGCATTCTTATCAACAATCAACTGACTGGCACCTAAAACAGCCAAAGATACCAAAAAAGAAATAGTAGTTTTTATAATTTTTCTGACGAACAGTCATTGGCAAGGACCAACACTCATAAGTGTAGACTCCTATTCTGAAATATTTTCTTTGTTCCGGATTTTTACTGCAGGGAAGATAATAGAGAGATGCCTGTCATTGCAGTTGGTTTATCGATATTTAATATATCTAATATTGTCGGTGCAATATCGGCCAAGACGCCGATTGGTGAGGAGTAAAGACTTGTCATTTCTGCCTCGCTTCTGGGTGTATGCCTTAGCTGTTCGTTGACATAATGGAGCGGTACGGGGTTACTTGAGTGATCAGTTTGGATTGAGCCTGTCTGCGGATTAAGCATTTCTTCGGCATTGCCATGATCAGCGGTTATTAATAATGCACCTCCGTTTAGAACAACTCTGTCGTATAAGCGTCTAAGTTGTGTATCCACGAAAGAACAGGCTTCGACAGTCGCCTCATAATTACCAGTGTGTCCTACCATGTCCGCGTTAGCATAATTAACGAAGTAGATTTCATAAGACTGATTTTTTATTTCTTGCAGAATGTGATCAGTTATGGCGCTAGCGGCCATGTGTGGCTCTTGGGCAAAGTTTTTAACCCTAGATGATTCTACTAGGACATGTTTCTCCTGCGGGAAAGGGTCTTCGTGTCCGCCATTTAAATAATAGGTCACGTGCGCATATTTTTCAGTTTCAGCAATATGAAGCTGACGTAAGTTTGCCTCAGAGATAATTCGTGCCAACGGCTGTTCGCTGGGTAAATCAATAAAAGCTGCCGGAGCAGGCAGTGTCTTATCATATTGATACAGAGTAGCAAAATAAATATTCTCGGGAATTATTCGATCAAAACCGGTGAACTCCTTATCCACAAATGCACGTGTCAATTGACGGGCACGGTCAGGTCGGAAGTTAAAGAAAATTACTGCATCGTTTTCCTTTATTACCGCTATCGGGCCACCACCACGTGTCATCGCTGTTGGTGGTAACATCTCATCATAAATACCTTGGTCGTACCATTGTTGTACAGCTTGGCTTGGCGATGAAGCCCCAGCCCCTCTTGGACCGCCAGTCAGCATATTATAAGTTTGTTGGGTACGCTCCCAATTCAAATTACGATCCATGGCATACAAACGACCCGTGACTGAGGCAATTCTGCCAACTCCATATTTACCGATAGTGTTTTCCAAGGCTTGTAAATGCGCTATAGCGCTTTGTGGTGGCGAATCTCGACCGTCAGTAAAAGCATGGATAAAAGTTTGATCACGCACCTTCGTTGAACGAATTAACTCTAATAGAGCATATAAGTGATTACTATGTGCATGCACCCCGCCCGGACCAATTAATCCCATCAGGTGGAGCTGAGATTTATTTTTCGAGACATGAGCAATAGCATCAAGCAGAACTCGATTTTTGAAAAAAGATCCATCTTCAATCGCCTTATCTATTTTTGGTAGTGGTTGGTACTGAACATCACCAGCTCCAATGTTGCTATGTCCAGTTTCAGAATTTCCTACTTCACCCCAGGGCAGCCCAACTTCAATACCCGCTGCCAGAATAGCGGCAGTTGGATATGACAGGGCAAAATGGGTCATCATTGGAGTTTTTGCCGCCGTAATGGCGTTACCTTTCTGCACGAAACTTATACCCCAACCATCAAGAATTATTACCACCAATGGACGGGGAGTGGGTAGAGTATTCATGTCAGATAGTATACTGCAGTCTACCTAAAAGCAGTGTGAGATTATGGTAGCGGGGGCTGGAATTGCACCAGCGATTTCCTGGTTATGAGCCAGGCGAGATACTACTTCTCCACCCCGCGATAATACCACCAAGGCACCGATGGCACGATTAGGCGGCTATGGTCTTGTAGTTTACAATAAAATAAGACGTCAAGCAAGATTGACAAACTGGTGCCTTAAAACCATTGCGTCGCAAGCTAATATTCGCGATGCTGATGACATACCAGTAAACGATTTAATAACCCTTTCTTAAATGAGGGTAATGCACACAAATCGAACTACTGGCCTTACAAAGGAGTATATCGCTTGTTGTTCCTTCTCAAGATCATGATACGGAATACGCTCGTGTTTTGGTATCAGTATCTGTGAAGGAACCAGCATATCTCAACAACCCCGCCTTAGGCGGGGTTGCCCGTTATAGACTCGATCACTCGATACGCCGGATGTGTAAAATCCCTACAAATATGTCTGTAGGGTATATCACTGAGGTGGTTAAAAACGATTAATTTTCGTTGTCGCGTGAAAGTTGACGTAAGTTCGTCAAGTGACTTTAAGACCTTAACTTTTAATTTGTAGCGGGGGCGAGAATCGAACTCGCGACCTCGGGCTTATGAGTCCCGCGCTCTAACCAACTGAGCTACCCCGCCTTTGCTCTGCGACGAGCTTTAGAACTACGGCGGGCAGGGCCCGCCACATCAGTACCATATCAGGATTTTTTACGATATGATCTGCTCTAACCTATCTGGCTTGGTAAAAATATTGCAGCCGTGTCTAGGTACAGACACAATATAGACAAACAGACAGATCTTCAATATTCTAGCAAAACAGGACTCTTATCTTTACCTTTTTGCTCAGAATTTCTTTAGAGAGCTTCGCGGGACAAATATTAGTTATTAGCTGTATCTTGTCCAGTGTAGCTCTGTCGAGAGGACAGAGCATAGTAAGGACCCGTAGCTCAGTTGGTTAGAGCGCTTCCCTGTCACGGAAGAGGTCACCGGTTCGAGCCCGGCCGGGTCCGCCAAAGATTTCTTATGTCTGATTGTTCTTCCCGACGTTTATATGCAATATTAATCGTGTGAAGAGAAAGTTTCTTATAGGCACAGTAACCGTAGGCATAGCCGCATTTATTATTGGTTCCTTTCTCTGGCCGCTGCCTCCTGAAGGACCTTTTCCCCATGGTGCTCAATGGCCATTTTTGATTTTTCTTGATCTTGTCCAGTCGTTACTTTTCGGGCTGGGTATGGTACTTTTGGTCTGGGGCTGGCCACTATTTAAATGGTTGCCGCTTAGAACTCGTAAAGAAAAAACGGCGGTTTTTGTCTCGACTGTTTGGCTTTTTGCATCGTGGTGGCCGCATATTGGGTTTCATATTTCTGCGGGAGATAATCTTTGGATGTTAATAGCCATTGATTACACTTTTCATTTAACGGTCATTATTGCTTCACTAGTCATCCTTCGTGCACTAATTTCCATAGCCAAAAGGTCTCAAACCGTGTCTTATAAGGATACATCTGACATTCCTTAATATAAACTAAATTGTGGTTTAGAATGCTGCTATTGCGTAACGCTAAAAGGTGCGCTAAGTTTAGCAGCTATGCCTGATGATCCAGATATGCAGCCGTATGAGCTGCCGGAGAAAGATCCAGAGCCATTGTCGCTACGCTGGCTTGTCATCATAGCAATCATCTTGTGGGGTGGTGTATGGTGGCTCAAGAATTAATCTAGCTACTTTAAAGAGTCTCAGGGGGAGATAACCTCATCGCCACAGAATAAAAGCAGTAGGGAGCGTCTGAATGCAATTGCGTCCAGGCGCTTCTTTTTATCCTCCACTCGGCAAATAAGATGGGGTTGGTAGTTTTCTTTTAATCAGTAAGTGGGTTTTGAGTTCGCTCAAGCACAGAAGAATCTGCTTCATCACTACCAAAGATGAAGACGATGATTTTAGTCCAAAGCCTTTTTATGCTCAGCCATAGCCTTCTGCTAAACTAAGTTGAGACGGAAATTATCCTAATATTCACTTATGACCTTAAGAACTTTTATCATTGGCTCTGTGCTGACATCATTTGTTAGTGCTGGAATATTGATTGTCACCATTACACAGTTAAATCCCTATATGGCAGGAGCAATAGGATTCATCTTGTTTTTTATGAGTCTTTTTGTGCTGTTATCAAGCGTTGTCGCGGTGATAGGTTACGTGATCAGGCGGCTCATTTTCCCCAGACATTTTCCAACCTATTTGGTCCGTACTTCTGTACGCCATGGTTTAATGACGGGACTTTTTGTTGATATACTATTATTTTTACAATTACTTCGCTTGTATCGTTGGTGGATTTCCATCATTGTTATTGCCATATTTATATCTTTTGAACTAATCTTCTTTAGCTATGATAGAGCGTCACGAGATAGATTAAGGCCAAAAACCAATGACTTTCCTCGCCAATAACTTCAATTAAACAAACATTTTGTCATAATTTATGTCCGATATTTCTATTCAATACCTCGAGCATCTTGAGCTGGAAGCTCTCGGGGCTTTGGCTCAGTCTAAGACTGCACAGGAATTTGAATCCTGGCGTATTACATATCTGGGACGAAAGGGGATCATGCCGATACTTCTGCGCGGGATAAAAGATTTACCGGAAACAGAGCGTATAAAAATTGGAAAAAAAGCCAATGAGTTACGTCGTGAACTGGAAGAAAAATATGAACAAAAGAAGATTACGGGGGAATTTTTAAGCAGTGAGCATGGGGTAGATACTAAAAGACATGAACCAGCTCATGGGCATATTCACCCTATAAGTCTTACTATCCGAAGGCTTATAGAAATTTTTTCCAGCATGGGATTTTTGATTGTTGAAGGTCCAGAGCTTGAACAGGCTAAATATAACTTTGACCAACTCAATATAACTCTTGAACATCCAGCCCGATCTCTAATGGACACATTTTACATAGAGCATCATCCTGATTTAGTTTTGCGTACTCATGTATCCCCGCTGCAGGTTCGAGCCGTTATTGAAAACGATTTAAAGCCACCATTTCGTTTTATGTATTACGATCGCTGTTTTAGGCATGAAAAAGTAGACGCTTCTCATGAAAATACTTTTCATCAATTTGAATATATCGTTGTTAGTCAAAATATTACTATTGCCGACTTAAAAGGCATTACAGATAGTGTCTACTCCACTTTTTTCGGCCGCCAAGTTAAAATTCGTTTTCGTCCCTCGTATTTTCCCTTTGTGGAGCCAGGTTTAGAGGTTGATATGAGCTGTGTTTTTTGTAATAAAGGCTGCCGTGTGTGTAAATTTACCACTTGGATTGAAATGGCCGGTGCCGGTATGGTCCATCCTAATGTGCTGAGAAACATGAATGTAGATCCGAAAAAATGGCAGGGTATCGCCATGGGGGCAGCAATTGATCGCTTGGCTATGCTTTGGTATAGGATCGATGATATCAGATTATTTTGGTCAGGTGATATTAGATTTTTAGAGCAATTTTCATGAGAATTTCATATAATTGGCTTAAGTCTCTAGTTTCGGATTTAACATTGACACCGGTAGAGTTAGCCGAGCTTTTGACCAGACACAGCTTTGAAACTGTAGTCAGGCAAGAATATGGAGTTCCGACCGGGGTGATAACGGTCAAAATTTCCAAGATAGCCAAGCATCCTAATGCCGATCGTTTGCAACTGGCCACCATTATTATTGGTGATCAGGAAATAACCGTCGTTTGTGGTGCTCCTAATATCGAGGTTGGTCAGATAGTGCCATATTCTGCTCCCGGAACAGCTTTAATTGATGAAGAGGGTAAAAGTTTCATCGTCGAGGAAAGAAAAATCCGCGGGGTGATGAGTAAAGGTATGTTGAACTCTCTGCGAGAACTTGGTCTTCATCATGACCATGCTGGCATTTGGATTCTTCCACCAGATGCGCCTCTTGGTCAAGAAATATCACAGTTAATTTCCCGCGATACAATTCTCGAAGCCGACATTACTCCTAATCGTGCTCACGATTGCTTAAGTCACGTTGGCGTGGCTCGTGAAGTAGCAGCTCTTTTAAGTTTACAGATGGCCGAACCGAACTTAGTTAATTTGCCAGAGACCTCCAGCGAAGTGCAAGGATTTAAGGTGAAAGTTGAAGATCATCATCTTTGTCCACGGTATCTAGGCGCTGTATTAAGTAATCTAACTCCTGCGCCCTCGCCACTTTGGTTACAAGGGCGTTTACTTTCTGCCGGAGGTAAGCCGATTAATAGCCTCATTGATGTGACAAACTATGTAACGTTTGAATACGGAAACCCAGCTCATCTTTTTGATCAAGATTTTCTGCCTGATAAAACTATTCGTGTAAGACCAGCTCATAGTGCCGAAACATTGACCCTGCTTGATGAAGAGACTCGCGTGCTTGAACCTAATGATTTAGTCATAGCTTCAGGCGATAACACAGTTGCCTTAGCAGGAATCATGGGAGGTAAAAAGTCGGGTATTCAAGAGAAAACCAGTCAAGGTTTCTTAGAAGTTGCCAATTTTAACGCCTATCGGGTTCAGGAAACCAGTCGTCGCTTGGGACTACGCACAGAATCATCCGTTCGCTTCAGTAAGAATCTAGATCCCAATATTATTGAGCTGGCAGCACGGCGCGCCCTTGGTTTACTTCGCGAAATAGCCGGGGCCGAAGTTATTGGTGTCATTGATAATTATCCCAAACCGTTTAAGGGACATATAATACCATTTCGCTTTGCCCGTGTTGCCGAAGTGGCGGGATCAGATGTTTTTACTGAGCATGAAACGAAAAGCATCTTGCGCAGATTACGATGCGATATTAATGATAAAACGATTCCTTGGCGTGTTGTTGTCCCTACTGACCGTCTAGATCTTGTGGGGGAGCATGATCTAGTCGAGGAAATTATCCGGGTCACTGGCCTTGATAAAATTGTCGCCAAATCACCCACGACAGAAAAGAGTACCAAGTTACCGGCTAAAGTATACTGGCGTGAAGTCACGCGTGAAATATTAGCAGAATTAGGTTTGACCGAATCGTACAACTATTCATTTTCGGCTAAGGGAGAATTAGCGTTATCTAATCCACCTGCGCCCGAGCGTAAGTACTTACGCGACAGTCTAATTCCTGGCTTACTGGCCAATCTCGATAAGAATAAAGATGCTTTTCATCGCAACCCGACCGGCTTATTTGAGCTGGGACATGTTTTTTACTCCGGTCCAATTGAAAGAATTAATCTGGCAGCAGTAATAGTCGGTAGAGTTCCTTCCCTTCAAGATATTTCTCAAAAACTAGCTACAGCATTAGGTCTTGATCATGTAGTACTAAAAAATATTGTCATTGCTGATAACATTAGAACCCTTAAATATCGCTTACCTGTGGAAGGTTTTGAGATCGACCTCGATGAATTATTGAGAGGTATTGAAAAACCTGTTCCGACCACACGATCTTTACAAAAGATTCAAGCCGAGACCATAACTCCTTCTGTCTTTAAGCAGCTACCGAAGTATCCCAGTGTTTTTCGAGATATTTCGGTTTTAGTAGATAATGACGTTAGTGTCGAGGCTATACAAGAAGTGATTGAGCGTGTTGGTGGTATGTATGTTGTCGACTCGGAACTATTTGATGAGTATGTACCTAAAGAAGAGGAAAATCGTGGATTGGCATTTCATATTGAATATCGATCGGCAACCAAAACTCTGACTGGAGACTTCGTGAAGGAGCTTCATAATGACATAATTGATACTCTAAAAAATGAGCTGGATGCGGAAGTTAGGTAGAAATATAGTGGCTCAATAGAGCCTACAAATAAGGTGTTTGTCCACTACTCAAAATGATCTGACCGTGCTATAATTTAAATAAACAAGAGGCGTGGATTTAAGCCGCGCTTTTTCTCTTAATTGATCACCATTTTGATCTTGTGAGTACGCAACAGTCCAGTAAAAAAAATAGTCGTCCGAAAAAAGACACGGCTGAAAAACCTAAAAAGGGCGCATACGGGGCTGCCCAAATAACTGTCCTTGAAGGTTTAGAGCCTGTCCGTAAGCGGCCAGGTATGTATATCGGAGGTACGGGCAAAGATGGGCTCCACCATCTTATTTGGGAAGTGGTCGACAATTCTATCGACGAAGCTATGGCTGGACATGCTCGTAATATTCTATTAAAGCTTTTACCTGATGATGTTGTGTCGGTAACTGACGATGGCAGAGGTATTCCCGTGGAAAAGCATCCGAAAACTAAAACGTCTTCTTTAGAGACAGTCATGACGACTTTGCATGCTGGCGGCAAATTTGGTGGTGAAGGCTATAAGGTATCTGGTGGACTACACGGTGTAGGTGTGTCGGTCGTTAACGCCTTATCAGAATGGACTGAAGCTGAGGTCAATCGTGATGGAGGCGTTTATAAACAAAGATATGTCCGCGGCGAACCTGAGAAACCCGTTCGGAAAACCGGAACCTCAAAAATAACGGGCACAACGATTACTTTCAAACCTGACAGGGAAATATTTAAGAATACCAGCTTTGAATGGGAAAAAATCCTGGCTCATTTGCGTCAGCAGGCATATCTCACGCCGGGCGTCCGTATGGTCATACAAGATGATCGGGAAGAAGGAAAAAATTCTCATTATACGTTTTGGTTTGAAGGCGGCATAAAGTCATATGTTGAACAACTAAATTTGGGGAAAAGTTCCAGGAATCATCAGATTTGTTATATCAAGAGAGAGTTTGAAGGAGATAATCAGGTTGAGATTGCGTTGCAGTATACTGATGCCTTACAAGAAACAATACTTACGTTTGCCAATAATATACATACAGTTGAAGGCGGAACTCATTTAACTGGGTTTAGGACCGCCTTAACCAGAACATTAAATGATTATGCTCGTAAACAAAATCTTCTCAAGGAAAAAGACGAGAATCTAACGGCTGATGATGTGAAGGAGGGTCTAACAGCCATTATTAGTGTGAAATTAAGAGATCCTCAATTTGAAGGCCAAACAAAGGCTAAGCTTGGTACTCCAGAAATGCGTGGTTACGTTACGCAGGTTATGAACGAGGCTTTTTCAGAATATCTAGAAGAGCATCCGCGAGACGCCCGGGCCATTATTGATAAAGTTGCGCTTGCTGCCAAGGCCCGCTTGGCCGCTCGCGCTGCTCGCGACACTGTTTTGCGGAAAGGTGCTCTTGATGGTTTTGCACTTCCCGGAAAGCTGGCTGATTGCTCCGAGCGAGATCCGGCCAAAAGCGAGATTTTTATTGTTGAGGGAGATAGCGCTGGGGGGTCAGCAAAATCAGGTCGGGATCGGCGGTTTCAAGCTATCCTGCCATTGCGCGGTAAAATCCTTAATGTTGAACGGGCCAGGCTCGATAAAATGCTTAATAATAATGAAATTAAATCTTTAATCATCGCCATGGGGACAAGTATTGGCGATGAATTCGATATCGAGAAGCTTCGCTATCATCGAATTATTATCGCAACTGATGCGGATGTAGACGGAGCTCACATCAGCACTCTTCTGCTCACATTTTACTTTCGCTATTTCCAGCCACTTATTGAGGGGGGCTATCTTTATTTAGCTTTGCCACCTTTATACAAAGTTTCCAAAGGAAAATCACAACAATATGTTCACAGTGATGAAGAAAAGGAAGCTGTGGTAAAAAAACTTCAAGCATCGGCCAAACCAGCAAAAAATGAAGAAATAGCCAGCGTGGGCAAAATCGACATTCAACGCTACAAAGGTTTAGGTGAAATGAACCCGGCCGAGCTGTGGGAGACAACCATGAATCCTGCTAATCGTCTCCTAAAGCAAATTTCTATTGCCGATGCTGAGGAAGCAGACCGTATCTTTGACATTTTAATGGGGGATGAAGTAGCTCCTCGCAAGAAATGGATACAAACTCATGCCAAAACAGTCCAGAATCTAGACATTTAAACGGCGTCTTTAGAGTAAAAATATAGCTTAACTTTAAGAAGGTCTTGATTTGCACTAGAGAACTAAGTGTTGTACATTTTCTATGAGCCCAAGGGGGGCTTTTTTAAGACGGCTCAGATGGTGATTGAGCAATCCGGCCACAGCATAGGGTTAAAAGCATCTGAATTATCAGATACCTGCATTAAATGTATTTTCTTAATTTAAGATGTTTATCAGATTATAACGTAGTTACTAAACAGGCTAATTCTAATTTCATGGCTGCTAAAAAAATTATCACAACGATTACTAATCTACCGGGTACTGTGTTCCGGTTTATTAAGGAAGTTCGTGATGAACTAAAAAAGGTTTCGTGGCCGGATCGACAAACAACTTTGAATTACACTATCGTCGTCGTCGTCAGCTCAATCGTCATCGGAGTTGTGACTGGAGGCATTGATTTAGCGTTATCTCGCCTTATTGAGTTACTCATTATTTAAGTAGCATAAATAAAAATCATGATGAAGAAGATAAAAAAAGAAGTTAAGACCAAGAATCCTCGATCAGTTAAAGATGATGGCGAAGAATCTCAAGACGCAGCAGCTGCCAAGTCATCAGGCGTGAAAAAGAGACCGGATTCAAGTCGTTGGTATGTCTTACATACTTATTCCGGATATGAAGACAATGTGGCGCGCAATCTTAGACAGCGTATTGAGTCAATGGGAATGGAAGACAAAATATTTCAAGTCGTCGTGCCAAGAGAGAAGAAAATACGGGTTAAAAATGGTCAGCGGCGTACCATTGAAGAGCGTCTTTTTCCCGGCTATGTCTTAGTTGATATGCTAGTGACTGAAGATTCCTGGTACGTTGTCAGAAACACGCCGAACGTTACCGGTTTTGTTGGTTCGGGCACAACACCAACCCCGGTATCCGATGATGAAATCGAGCGATTATTCAAACGCATGGGTGAAGATGAACCAAAATATAAGATTGATGTTACTGAAGGTGATCAAGTCAAGATTATGGATGGTCCATTCAAAGATTTTGAAGGCAAGATTTCCGAAGTCAATGACTCTAAAGGCACCGTTAAAGTCTTGGTAAACGTTTTTGGTCGAGAAACGCCTGTTGAACTCGATTATCTGCAGATACGAAAAGGTCTTTAGAAGTCAGCTAATGCACCGGCTTTATTTTTGTGCAAATTTCGATTACCCCTTGCTGTATTCATTAAACTCACTTAGTTTACTTACGATATGCCTGAAATATTAACAAAAGTTAAATTACAAGCTCCGGCCGGAAAAGCTACTCCAGCCCCGCCCGTTGGCCCAGCTTTGGGTCAGCATGGCGTCAATATTGGTGAATTTGTGGCCAGGTTCAATGATATAACCAAAGATATGGGCGATGACATTATTCCGGTCGAGGTGACCATTTTCGCGGACCGCACCATGGACTTAACGTTAAAGACACCGCCGGCCTCAACCCTACTGCTGAAAGCAGCTGGGGTTAAGAAAGGCTCGGCCACGCCAAATACTGAAAAAGTTGGTAGCGTCACCAAGGATCAGGTGCGAGAAATTGCCGAAAGGAAGATGGATGATCTATCAGCTCATGATATCGAAGCGGCTATTAAAATAATTGCCGGCACGGCTCGGTCAATGGGAATAACTGTAGAATAAATAGACAGTTTACCTTAGTTAGTTGTTTAAATTCACAAAATTATTAGCCACTTAAGGCAGATGAATATTTGAATAATATGGGTAAGATCTATCAGGAAATTAAAAAATCGGCACCGGTAGAAGCGGTTGATCTAAAAACTGCTATTTCGTTTATCAAGGACCACGCGAGAAAGACTTTCAATGAAACAATTGAAATTCATGTTCATCTTGGCATTAATCCTGAAAAATCGGAGCAGACCGTACGCGGTACGGTGGTTATGCCTTCCGGAGCACCAAAAAGTAAGCGGATCGCAGTCTTTGTTGAAGATGAAAAGCAGCAAGAGGCTGTAAAACAAGCAGGGGCAGTCTTAGCCGGCGCAGACAAATTAATAAAGGATATAGAGCGGGACAAGAATCTTGATGTTGACATAGTAGTGGCGACCCCGGACATGATGCCCAAGATTGCCAAAATTGCTCGAATCCTCGGACCTAAGGGACTGATGCCAAATCCAAAAACTGGCACTGTTGATCCGGACCCTACAAAAGTTGTCAAAGAGCTTATGGGCGGAAAATTATCCTTTAAAATGGATCAGGGCGGCAATATCCACGAAGCTGTTGGTCGGGCCAGTTGGGATCTTGCGAAAATCGAGGCAAACGTGGTTGCGCTCATCGAGGCCATCCAGGTAGCACGACCTGTGACTATGAAGGGACAGTTAATTAAAACAGTTACCTTAAGTTCAACTATGGGCCCTGGTATAAAGGTCTCTTGGTAGTTACCAAATAACTAATACATATTCCTTTTCGCCATTTTTTAAGCGATGCCAAATATTCCTCTAGTAAAGCCACAAGGATTATTGATTTCATTTGACGGGGTAGACTCAAGTGGTAAGGAAACACAAAGCAAATTATTGGCCGAGCGTCTCCGTTATAGTGGTCATATTGTACACCAATTTCAAACACCTGATTACACGACACCATCTGGTCAAAGACTAAAAAATCTTTTACAAAATAGGCTTGGCGATTGGCAGAAAAAATCGTGGACGAATAAAATGAAATACTTTGCAGCTAACCGAGCTGAACATAAGAAAGAAGTCGTGGCCGCCCTTGAGCATGGTGAGATTGTTGTTTATGATCGCTACGTGCCAAGCAGTCTCGCTTTTATTACCATCGAAGCCTTGAACCCAAAGGAAATAAACAATTTTCGCAGCGATATTTATCAAGCCGTTAGTCAAGAAGAATATAAAAAGCGAGGTATGCCACAAGAAGATGTTTCAATCTTTCTTGACGTTCCACCTAGTATCTCGGCTGAACTTCTTGAACATCGTAAGGAAAAACTTAAGCACGGCGATGAACACACTGATCACATAGCATTACAAGAGCGACTTTATAGTGAATACGATTTTCTCATTAAGGAATATCCTAAAAGGTTTTTGCAGATACCATGTCTTGCTGGCAGTGAGCTAATATCCATCGAAGCAACTGCTGAGCTTGTTTGGGAGGGGCTGCTTGAGCGCTTGCCGGCACTTAAAACGAGTCTAAGTAAGAGAATAGCACAGCAATAACTATAATTTATGTCCAAAGGTAAATCCGGCAGCCTTTTTATTGTTATCGAAGCGCTCGATGCGGGCGGGAGCCAAACACAGACCAATTTACTGTTGAGGCGGCTGAAAGGCGAAGGTTATAAGACGATGTCATTGCATTTCCCGCAGGAGAATCGAGCTACCGGTCGTCTTATTTACGACAAATTTTTGCTCCAGAAAAACAAAAATCCTTTTTCTCGTCGTGAGCAGGCCTTATTGTATATTAGTGATTTCTTCACTCGTGCTGATGAAATGAATGAAGTCATTTCTGGACCTGCCAAAGACAAAATTATTGTTTCCGATCGTTTTTGCACGAGCACGATGGCCTACCAAACTATTGGTCTTTCACCAATGGCCAGGAAAAAAATGGTGGCCTGGATAACATGGCTTTGCTATGAGGGTAAACCAGCCCTGCCGCGACCGGACCTAACCATTTTTATTGATACGCCTGTAGCTGTTTCATTGCGACGTCTGCACGGCAAGAAGCTTGATTACTTCGAAACAAAAAGTAAATTGACCGCAATTCGTAATAGTTATCTTCGTCTGGGACGTGAGCAGCATTGGGTGATAATTAATGGTGTGAACAGCCGAAACATTGAAAAGACGCGTCAAACGCTGCAGGCTGAAATATGGCAGGTCCTGGCTGGGGTTATCTAGAAAATACTGGTGCCCAGTAATAAAAACCTATAAGCTGCACAGATATGGCCATGAAAATTTGGCAGGTATCCAATTCTTCCCTTGCCGCCCAGGAATCCTCAACATTTATTAAGGCTCTTGATATGTTTGGTGCTTCTCACACCGAAACTTTAGCAATAAAGTATCCTCTTGCTTCCTCGGTTAATATTACGGAGAGATTTAATCAAATCTCCACTGCCGATCTAGTCATTGCTGAAGTATCTGTTGCCTCAACCGGCAGTGGCATTGATTTAGGTTTGGCCTTTGCTGGCGGCAAAGATATTATTGCCTTTCATCAGGGAACGTCGGTTATCTCACCGGTCATTCCAAAAATTGTCACAGCTCTGCACACTTACATTACACTTGAAGATATTCTAAAAGTGCTTAATATCCTGGCTTAGAAGATTTTAAATACGGTCTTATCAACAATTTTTGTCGGAGATGTTCTGGTCGAGACTGCCGTTGATTTATTCGAATGTTATCGGCCGGAACTTCCAAAGCCTTGTGTACCTCGCTGAGTATCGGATAATTCGTTTGCTTCTGTGATCTTAACAGGTACAAAACTCTGGAAGATACACTGGATAATTTTATCACCGGCATTGACCTCATACGGAACCTTGGAAAGGTTTATAAGGGCGACTTTCCATTCGCCGCGATAGGCCGCATCTATGACGCCTGCGAGGCGGTGAATACCCTTACTGCCCAGTCCTGAACGGTCCCAAAGCAAGGCCACATGGCCGTCAGGAAATTCAACCGCAATGCCGGTGGAAAACAGGTGATACTCCCCGGCTTTAAGTGTATACGTCTCGTTAGTAAATATGTCGATGCCAGCGTCAGTGGCATTCTTCTTCTCAGGCATCTTAGCGTCCGGAGATAATTTTTTCACTTTAAATGAAATCATTAATTTAATTTTGCAAATTATTCTCCATTAATAAATGACTTATAAAAAATATGATTTTTCCAACGTCGAATAAATTCTAGGCATGTTAATCATTTAAGCGTCTAACAGGCGGCCCTTAAAACATTTAAGCACGGTCATTTGATATTAATACTGTCTGCCTCAGTGCCTAGAGCCGTCTCAATCGGTTTCCTCTGACCGGCATACTTTGCTCCCGGTTTAGCAGAGTAGGGTCGTTCAGCCGGAGAAGAGAGCGGCTCGAAAACTAATTGGCAGATACGCATTTTTGGATAAAGAAGAATTGGCATCATGCCTATATTTGTCAGCTCCATTGTGATCGAGCCTCGAAAGCCGGCATCAATATGACCGGCTGTAGAGTGTATCACCAAACCAAGCCGTCCCAGACTGCTTCGTCCATCAATTCTGGCAGATATATCGTCAGGTAGTTCTACCCATTCAAGAATAGAGCCAAGCGTGAATTCCCCTGGCTGCAAAACATAGGGCTCAGAGCGACTAATCTTAACTTCTTCGGTCATGCCTGATATTGTTTCTGGATTAAGTGGATCAATAAAGGGTTGACGGCGATGTTTAAAAACTCGGAAATGATAGCCTAGGCGTAAGTCAAGACTAGAACTACCCAGCTGTAAGTCTAAGTTTGGAGATGGTTTTACAACGATACGCTTGGCTTTAAGGGCTTTTCTAATGTCGCGGTCAGATAGAATCATCTAAATAAGTATCCCGTATTCAGCCATCAGCATCAAGGGGGGGGGTTGATTCTTGCCTCAGTAGAGCTAATGCTAGATACTGGTATCGATTACATGTTATGTCTAAGAGTCTCATATGGTTTCACTAGTTTCTAAAAAACAATTTTCTATGTTAGCAATTAACACTAATGTCTTAAGGTTTGCCCCATAAATTTATGAAACTGGAAGCAGTCATAGGACTCGAAATACATGTGCAGTTAAAGACTAAGTCAAAAATGTTTTGTTCGTGTGCGAACATCCTTGGCGAGGCACCACCTAATACGGCAATTTGTCCGATTTGCATGGGTTATCCAGGGACACTGCCAGTACCAAACAAAACTGCCATCGAATGGACTCAAAAAACTGGGGCGGCTCTCGATTGCGTTTTAGCTCTTGAGAGTAAGTTTGATCGGAAAAGCTACTTCTATCCGGATCTGCCCAAGGGCTATCAAATCAGTCAATATGATCAGCCGTTTGTGGGCTCTGGCCTGATCGATCTGGTGGTAGATGGTCAGACGCGCGCAATCGGCATCGAACGTATCCACCTTGAAGAAGATGCAGCGAAAAACACTCACCCTTCGACCAATTCAGGGCAAGCCTCGTATACCTTGATCGATTTTAATAGAGCGGGGACACCTTTAATGGAAATTGTCACTAAACCCGATTTGTGTACGCCGAATGAAGCCAAGATTCTATTACAGGAACTCCAGCGAATACTGCGTGCGATCGGAGTTTCTGATGCTGATATGGAAAAAGGGCAAATGAGATGCGACGCCAATGTTTCTTTAAGAGAGCAGGGCAGCAGGAAGCTGCACCCTAAAACGGAAATAAAAAACCTGAATTCTTTTAGGTTTGTAGAAAAAGCGCTAGCCTATGAAATCGACCGGCAAACAAAAATATGGCAGACAAGTGGCCCCCTAAATAAGTTATCAACCCGAGGGTTTGATGCAAAAAAAGGTATTACCTATGAGCAACGAACTAAAGAGGAAGCTGCGGACTATCGGTACTTTCCTGAACCAGATATACCGACATTTACTTTTTCAACCGATTATTTAGCCGGTATTAACGCTGGTATTCCCGAATTACCCAGCGCTAAAAAAGCAAGATTCATGCGACAACTTGGAGTCAGCGATCAGCATGCCCAATTATTTGTCGACAAACCTCTTCTAGCTAATTTTTATGAAGCAGTCGTCTCTGAGATACAGCAGCTTGATAATGACTTAGTAGAAATTAATCCGTCAGAACTGCCTGGGTTAAACTTACTTGCCGCCAAAATAATTTTGCGTCAACTGAGAGAGCAAATTCTCCCTGGACAAAAAAATAATATATCACCAGCTAATTTTGCCGAGCTCGTTGTTCTCGTTTACCAAGGGCGAATTAATAAAAGTGTAATATCACAGGTTATTGAAGCTATGCAAAAAACTGGTGGCGACCCTGATCATATCATTCAAAATCTTGGTCTGAGCCAGGTCAGCGATATGTCAGATCTTGAAAATCTTGTAAATCAAACTATAGAGCAGAACCCTGACGTGGTCGTAAAAATAAAGGCAGGGAAATCAAGGGGCATTCAATACTTAATGGGGCAGGTCATGGCGAAATCAGGTGGCACGGCTAATCCGGAAGAAGTATTAAGAATACTCAAGACTAAATTAGCCTAAATAGCTTGCAAGTGGTTTCTTAATACCGTTCTTAGCTGTAATGAATAATCCCTTCTGAACCTCTTTTTTTATTGAAGCAAAATCATTCGTTTCAAACCAGTGAATTTCTCTACGGCCGTGCCACCAGCGCATTTGTCTACGGGCATAGCGCATGTCAGTTCTAATTATGTCTTCAATCGCTTCGTTTATTGACAAGTCTCCAGCCAAAACCGCCAGTGCCTGCCGATAGTTTGTTGTCACCGAGAGCAGCTTATTTCCATATTGCTTACGTATATTTTCGGTTTCATCAAGTAGTCCTTGGGCAAACATATTGCGCGCGCGGTGCTCCAAGATATTTTTCAGTTTATTCCAATCAGGGGCCAGCCCAAGAATAATTGCGCTATATGGCGGCGGCAGTGCTTGCCGTTGCTGTGAGAATGGCTGACCAGTTGCGCCTATGACTTCCAAGGCCCTGATTATGCGTCGCCGATTATGCCGTTCAATAAAATTAATAACTCCGGCGTCCTTGGAAATAAGATCAGCATACAATTTATCTGTTTTAATATTCTTCATTCTGGAACGGAAAGAATCATCGGGTTGAACGCGCGGAATCTGCCAGTTTTTTATTATGCTATCAGAATATTGCATTGATCCTCCCACAAGCAGTGGTTGTTCTTGTCTCTTAAAGCAATTATTTACGATAGACATTGTCTCCTTCTGCCAAGACGCAACCGAGACTTTATCTTTAGGTTCGGCAATATTAAAAAGGTAATGATCAATGACATCAACCTGGTCAGGAACTAATGGAGTATGTGTAACTTTTGACCAAGCGGCTTCAGGTTTAGCCGTACCAATATTCATTTGAGCATAGACTTGTCTTGAATCCGCCGAAACAACCACACCTCCCAAAGCCTTGGCCAGTACAATACCAAGTCTGGTCTTACCTGATCCGGTTGGTCCAACGATCACGATAATTTTTTGCTGGGGTGACATTGCTTTATTTATTGTGGCTAATACGAGGGATAAGCCAGCCTACTTCTATAGGCTTATCTAGGCAAGCAGGCTAATATTAAATAATGATACGTATGCTTCAAATCCTTGCTTTCTTGGGGCTTATTATACTGATTATTGGTGGCGTGGTTGAGGTCAAAGTGCATCCTGATCAACTTTCTAACGTGCCAGGCCAGGTGGTGAAAATTGCGACAGATAAAATTCTTCAGCAATCCATTAAGGCAAAGTTGATTGCTCTAAAGCGTGATAGTGAACAGTGGCTTATTAAAGACGAAGATAAGAGAATCGAATTAGCCATAGCTTATATTAAGATTGATACTGAGAATCTGAACCGTTTAATTGCTGAAAACGAAGATAACGCCAAGATAGTTGTCCCGCAAGCTGAATTACTGCTCTCTAGTATTGAGCGCACGGCCAAACTTGCGTCCAGCGCTTCAGTTGATAAACTCCCTCATGTTAGTCAAGCCGCTAAAACTACGGTGACACTAGCCTATGAAACTTTGGCCGAGTTAAATGTTGTCAAGGATGAGTCTAAAATGCTGAATAAACGGTTGGTCCAAGTTACACAGTTATTGGAAGAATATATTGGTAATATCATCCCAAAAAGTAATAATAGTTCAAATAAGACAGAAGTAGCCGGGAGCAAAGATCCAGAAACCATTCAATCTAATCCTCAACCAGCGGTCGACGAAAAAGTCCCACTGTCATTTTAGTTTTCGGCTTTTGCAAAGATAATCTGGGCTAGCCGCGCTGACTTATAACATCTGAAATTTTTTGAACAAGACTAGCAATGGTTGTTATACTTTCAACTTCTAATACTCGGGATCGAACTGAAACAGTTTGAGCTGTCACTTCTTTTTGACCGGCAATCACAATGACTGGAACCTTCATAACTTCAGCTTCACGTATTTTTTTACCCATAGTTTGAGGGCGATCATCTACTTGAGCCCGTATTTTGGCTGCAACCAAAGCTGACTCTAATTTCTGGGCATAGTCATGTTGTTCATCTGAAATTGGCACCACCATAACTTGAAGGGGGGAGAGCCACAGTGGCAAGGCACCAGCATAGTGCTCCAGTAGTATTGCCAAAAATCGTTCGATCGAACCTGAAATAGCTCGGTGGATCATAATTGGTATCTGGCTTGACCCATCAGGGCTGTCGTAGGTCAGTCCGAAGCGAACAGGCATATTAAAATCGAGTTGAATCGTAGCAAGCTGCCAGGAACGATTCAGAGAATCTTGGGCAATAAAGTCAATCTTTGGGCCGTAAAAAGCTGCTTCGCCTTCATCACGCTTATATTTCATACCTCGGGTAGTTAAGGACTCAGCCAGTTGAGCCTCAGCTTTTTCCCAGATCGCATCATCACCAAGGTACTTCTTGGATGACTTCAGATCACGCACTGACAAGTGAGCTTCAAGTTTGAAATTGAAGGCTGCATAAAACTCACTCACCAAATCAATAATCGTCGATATTTCTTCTGATAACTGATCCGGCGTGCAAAAAATATGGGCATCGTCTTGCGTGATGCTTCTGACTCGAGCTAGGCCTAGCAGCTCGCCTGGTTTTTCATCACGATAGATCATAGTTGTCTCAGCCAATCTCAGGGGTAGATCACGATAACTACGCGGTCGGGCAGCATAGATCTGGGTATGATGCGGGCAATTCATTGGTTTTATAACTAACTCATCATTTGTCTTACCTTTCACGTAAAAAAGATTTTCCTTGAATTTATCCCAATGACCCGAAACCTTATATAGTTCGCTCTTAGCTATATGAGGAATCGTTACTTGAGAATAGCCGCGTGGCTCTTGCAAAGATTGCAGGAAGTTTTCTAACTCTCGCCTTATGATTGTGCCGCGTGGAGTAAAAAGAGGTAAACCCGGGCCAACCAATGGAGAAAAGGTGAAAAGATCAAGCTCTTTACCTAGCCTTCTGTGATCGCGTTTTACGGCTTCCTCGCGTAATCTTAAGTGTTCTTTAAGCTCCTTCTTTGTTGGGAAAAGGACTCCATAAATTCGTTGCAATTGAGGTTTCAGGGCATCTCCTTGCCAATACACTCCAGCCAGTCGAGTTAGCCTAAACTCCCCGATATCCGCTGTTGAGGCGACATGGCCGCCCTTACATAATGTAATAAAGAAACCACCACCCATGTCAGATATTCCCACGGTCTCGTCAGGAATTTCATCAATTAACTCGATCTTGTAGGGATCTTTAGCAAACAGTTTTTTTGCTTCAGATTTATCCATCTGACGATGTGTGATCGGTAAGGCCATATTCTTTATCTCTTCCATCTTTTTCTGGAGTTTGGGCAAATCAGCTTCCGTCCAATTTTCGTCAACTTCAATATCATGGTAAAACCCATCATCAATTGCTGGCCCGACCCCCAAACGTGTTTCGGGTTTCAACTGTGCTGAAGCTGCCGCCAGCACGTGGGCGGCGGTGTGTCGCATTTTTTGCAAAGTGTCATTGTTTGTAGCCATAACCTATTTTTCTATCAGGTAAGCGTATCATGAGCAAGTGGTAAATAAGTAGTAGTTAAATTCAAAATTACACAAAAAAACCTGTCATGAAGAGACAGGTGGAAAAATGAAAAGAGCTAAATCTAGAAGATAAAACTTTTTTCAAATTATTAAAGATTACTAAAGAGATGAATATTCGTCGTACTGCCGACTTCCGAAAAAGATTCTAGAGGACGCATGAATCCAGGGGTTTTAAGAATTATAAGCAAACACTTTCTCAGTAATTCTAGAGTTACGTTCTCATCTCGCGCAAAAATTTCAGCTATCATCAGGCTGATGCCATGGTGCCCTGAATTTGTGACGCTGTCGATGCCAGGCAATAAACCGATTTGCCCGGACGAATCGCGTATATCCAGACGGCCGCTAAAGTCAATAATAATCTCTTTCTTATTCGAACCTCGCCGGACTAAATATTGCATGTTTTGCTCCTTCTGACTGAATTTAAAAAGTGCATTACTACGCCTATGTATCTTAGGTTGAGGATAATACTTGTCAAATCTTATACGTCAAAGGCTGACAGACTGGTGTATCAACTAAAAAATTGCCACCTTTTAATTATTGGCTACCTCGGCTGTTATTTTTTACGATAATTTCTGTGGCTGAGGGGCGCGAGGGAATAGATTGAACCCAAAAGGGCCAAAATTTTATCACCACATCCTGAACACTAGCGAATTGGCGATAATACTCCTGTATTTCAGCAGCGGATCGACCGGCGAGATTACTAACATCAAAGACCCCAGCTTCAGTTTTGCGGGCGTAATTTCCCGTAACAGAAGTTTTAACACGGGCTTCACCGCGCTCAAAATCAACTTTCACAATCTCGATGGCAAATGAATCAGGATTATATGAGACAAAATCTTCATTTTCATTTGAGAAAGATCTTAAAGCCAGAACAGATAATCCTAATAGGTCATTATCGTCGCCGACGAATGCTCTTCCCCGAAGACTGACGCTTGCGGTGAAAGACGTTGTTTTGCTGCCGACTTCTGCTGTAACCACATTCTCTTTAGTTTCAATCACAGTGAGATCGGATCGCACATTTGCGCCACCAGCTGCCAACGTTAATTCCCCGGTCAGCCTTGTTCTTGCTTGCTGGTCAACACGTTCTCGGGCTGTATTTAATTCTTCCTCGGTAAGGGGTGTATCAAATATCTGTCCTCCCGTGAATGGCGTGGTGCTTTCGGCATAAACAACTGTCTGTAAACTAGCGGGCAATTTATCAACAATAAAACGGCCGGCGGGCACATTTCCAACCGCTCCTGATTCCTTAGCGGTTACCGCTACTGTTATCGTGCCTTGGGGTGGGATACGAACCGGCTGATCTGTTAGAAAAAAAACACCCGAGGTCTCATGACGCAAATTTGTTTTTGGCAGCAGGGGCTGTTCTTCATCTTGCTTATTATAAAAAGTGACTAGTCCACGAGCGAAATCATCAGCTGTTACGCCACCCTCGCGCTGTATCAATTGGTTTTCCGTGACGTTTGCTTCAACAACTCGTGCTGGCAGAATAAATCGAACAAAGTCAGGCTCGGTGACAATACTTGATAACGTCATTTCCTGCTGTGTTGGTTTGACAAATATAGCCGGTGTTACCGTAATTTTCGCCTGGGGCAGATACACGTAGCCAAAACCGGCCAATATGCCGAAAATCAACAGCACAATTAATAACCAGATTGTGGAGCGGGGAATTATTATTGAAGCCACGGATTTAAGATAAATTATAAAATAAAATCGTAGGCGGCACTGGCCAGACACTAATAATTTTTGAGTTCGGTGTTAATTTAGCTGGGGCGAGGAACAATTTCTGCATAATGGTTTTTTAGTATAACGGACTAAGTAAGCGATTAATACTTGACAAGCAGATACAAAAGAAGTAAACAAAATTATGTTGGAATGCATCGTTTCAGTTCTTTTCACTCTGGCTGCTTAATAACGTAGCCCCCGTTACTCCGGGAAGGAGTAGATCTTTCAGGCGCACAGCCTGGAAAGGATGTTTGTCATGAAATACGGCATGTGGACTTTTGGCCAGATCGAGGCGCTCTTGAACAAGATCGGCGAAGACAACGCTCGAAAATTGCTCGATTGTCGTCAGGTTAAAGTAACCCTCGACACCGACGACTCACTAGCGGCCATCACCGCTGACCCCACCCATTTTATGGTTTGGAAGACCATCACGATTGGCAACCTCAGCCGCGACAAGTTCATTCCCTCGCTCAAAGAGCGCGGCATGAACGTCAGCGATTGGTCGGCCGACATGATGAAGCAGGATGCGTTCACCTTGCGCTTTGCGTCTAAGGCTCATTTTTATTTAAGGAAATGTAAGTACTAGGCGTTGTGCATACGGCAGCCATATACAGTCGATCTCCGGAAAACTTATTTAAAATTGAGTCGGAATATACTTGATTATTTTTTCTACACTGAAACTGATACCGATCGCAGCCCGACTAATTTACGCAGAAGTCGTAATGTCTCTTCATCTGCTGAAATTATGTATTTTGTCTGAACATGGGTGACGCTGCCATTATTCGGCAGGGTCAGCTCAACCGGCACACCTTGCTTGGTCTTATGTTTAACTAGAAATTTCTGAAGGTCTTGAAGTGACTCTTTTGAAAAGTGTGCCGGCAGTTGGATGCGAAGTAGGCGAATGTTTCGAGAAGATGATCTTACATTGGCGGATGTCGCATGAGACGGTAAACTGACAAACTTTTTCATTATTTCACGTGTCAGAGGCCAAACTTTATCAGTAAGAATTTTACTCTCGCCATCCTTGTCTGAGAGCTTTCCTTCAATAATAAGCGATGCCCCGGTAAGCCAGATACTTTTAGTCGCCGCCAGTGTACTCGAGAAAACTAAAATTTCAGTGGTCCCTGTCATATCTTCAATTTCAACGAATAACATCGGTTGATTTGCTTTCGTCATAATATTTTTAATACGAGTGGTTACACCGGCGATGCGAACTCTTCGGCCGGCGCCCAGTCCGGACAACTCCTGCACCGGAGTCACTATCTTGGCCAGATCATTTTGATATTCAGACAAGGGATGTTCGGAAACGTAAATACCAAGCAATTCTTTTTCCCATTTAAGCCTGTCTTCCTTCGAGGCCGGCTCTGCTGCTGCTAGCGTCAGGCGTGGCAGGGGAGCTGACACGCTACTACCAAACAAGCCCTTTTGTCCCTTATCCTGCTTCCTGTGAAGCGATCGGTTAAATTCAAGTAAGGCCTCAATATTGGTTAGAATTTGCTGACGTTCACCAAGAAGATCGAAGGCACCGGCCCGAGCCAGACTTTCCACCGACTTTCGATTGAAATTACGTGATTCAACGCGAGCAAATAAATCTGATAAATCTTTAAATGGTCCGTGAATAGATCGCTCGGTGATAATGGCACTCACAACATTTTGCCCAACATTTTTAACGCCAGCCAGCCCAAAGCGAATTGCTTGACGGGCAGAAGGCATGTTCTTAGATACTTTTCCCTCTGCTTGGTCCAAATCAACGACCGTAAACGTAGGATCACTTTCATTGATGTCAGGTGGCAGAATTGTTAGGCCTAAAGCAACGACTTCGGCGATTTCAACGGCTGCCCGATCAATGTTGCCTTCATCGCTTGTTAATAAAGCAGCCATGAATTCAGCCGGATAGTTAGCCTTTAAATAGGCAGTTTGGTAGGAAATTAAGGCGTAGCAAGCGGCGTGAGCGCGATTAAATCCATAACGGGCAAAAGGCTCAATAAAGTCCCAGACTTTTCTGGCCAATTCCATACTAACTTGATTGGTGGCTATGGCTCCTTTAATAAACTTGTCTCTTTGTTCATCCAGTAATGATTTTATTTTCTTACCGACTGCTTTGCGCAGAATGTCGGCCTCAGCATAACTAAATCCGGCAAACACGCGGGCAATTTGCAAGACTTGGTCTTGAGTCACAATAACGCCATATGTTTTCTCTAAAATAGGTTGTAGGAGCGGATGCAAGTACTTTATTTTCTTCCTGCCGTGTTTAGCTGCGATGAAATCAGGGATCGATTCCATTGGTCCGGGACGATAAAGTGACACCATGGAAATTAAATCTTCAAGTTCAGTTGGTTTTAAGTCACGCAGGTAGCGTTTCATGCCGGATGACTCAAGTTGAAACACGCCAGTTGATTTTCCTTCCTGAAGTAAAGCGTAAGTCTTGGTGTCGTTTAGCGGTAAACCATCAAGATCGATTACCAGATCATATCTTTTCTTTATTCGTGCCAAAGTATTCTGGATAATCGTAAGATTTTTTAGGCCAAGAAAGTCCATTTTGAGCAGTCCGAGCGCCTCCACGTCATACATCGCATACTGCGTAATAGCGGCTGATTCATCGCCGGTTAAAGAGAGTTGCAGAGGTACATACTCCACTAAGGGCTCATCGGTAATGACAACACCGGCAGCATGGGTCGAAGCATGACGGGCAACACCTTCAAGTCTCATCGCCGTATCGATTAATTTTTTGACCGCAGGATCTTGATCGTACAACATCTTCAAATCAGAAGTCTTGAGGGCTTCATTAAAGTTCATGAAGGCTGGTATTGCTTTAGCGACCTTGTCACAAAAAGCGTAAGGCAGGCCCAGGGCTCGTCCGGCATCGCGAACGGCAGCTCGGGCGGCCATGGTACCAAATGTAATAATTTGAGCGACATGCTCATGACCATATTTTTCGCGAACATACTGAATTACCTCATCTCGGCGGTCATCGGCAAAATCGATATCAATATCAGGCATGGAGACGCGTTCGGGGTTCAGAAAGCGCTCAAAAAGTAAGTTGTAAGCTAGGGGGTCAATGTTTGTAATGTTCATCGCATAGGAAACAAGACTACCGGCAACGCTACCTCGACCTGGTCCCACCAGAATTCCGCGATCTTTAGCCTCGTTTACAAAGTCTGCCACGATTAGAAAATATGAGGCATAGCCCGTTTTTTTAATGACTGATAACTCGTAATCTAATCGTTCATTTTGTTCTTCCTTGGCTTCAATTGAGCTTTCTTTATTTGAGCCATAGCGTTTTTCTAAACCACTTAGGCACAGTTCTCTTAAATATTCATCAGCAGTTTTATTTTTTGGCAGAGGAAACCGAGGCAACCTGTTAACCCCAAACTCAATGTCGACTGTGCACATGTCTGAGATACGCTGACTATTTTCAATAGCTTGGGGGTGATCACGCCACAACTTCTTCATTTCAGCTGGAGATTTTAGGGAAAAATCATCGTCGAGCATGCGCATACGATCTTTATCCTGAACAGTTTTTCCTGTTTGTACGCAAATTAAGACATCGTGTGCCTCGGCGTCCTCGGGATGAATATAATGAGTATCAGCTGTCGCTATGAGTCCGATCTCAAATTCTGCTGCCAATGAGATTAGACCTTCATTAGCTATTTTTTGGGCGGGAATATTATCATGACGTTGAACTTCAAGATAATACCGATCTCGGCCAAATCTTTCGAGATGCCACTTAACAAGACTTCTGGCATCGTCGAGCCTTTTCTCAGTAAGGGCTCGTGCAATATCGCTATTAAGACAACCTGAAAGCACAATTAAGCCATCGGCATGTTGTTCTAGTAATTCGTAATCAAGGCGTGGTTTGTAGTAATAGCCCTCCAGATGTGCCTTGGTCGTTAATTGCAATAGATTCTTGTAGCCTTGATTGTTTTGGGCTAATAACGTGATGTGTCTGGGGGAGGTATCAATTTTACCCCGCTTGTTTTTACGTCCCTTTGGGGCTACGTATGCTTCTACTCCGATGATTGGTTTGACACCGGCTTCCCGAGCAGCTTGAACAAACTCAATAATGCCGTACATAACGCCGTGATCAGTTAAAGCAATTGAGTCCATGTCTAGCGCCCGTGTCTGAGCGAGCATCGGTCTTATTTTTCCCAGCCCATCCAGCAGTGAGTAATGGCTATGAACGTGTAAGTGGGTAAAATCAGCCATAGTTTTAGTCTCGACAGTATACCTTTAACGATTGTTACAGGCGAGGACACTGATTATTAATTTGAATTGTCAGATCAAGCCATGAATATTGATCTAACGTTAGCTCTAATTTAAGTCAGGCACAAAGGCTAAATTTACAGGTGTTGTCGAAAGAAATGCTATAATTAATCCCAATGTCTACCCAGCGAATACTTAAGCAGGCGACCTATGCCGGAGGCTGTGTTTTATTTGTTGTAGTTGCCGGCATTATTATTGTTCTACTATTTCAACCTAAAAGATCTCCTGGGCCTATTATGCAGGCTACCCCCACTTCACTTCTGGCAATAATTGTTGAGGAAGTCTCAGTTGTAGATCATGGTCGCTCAGTTGATGTGGTGGCTCGTTTGCGTAATCCCAATCAACAATCCGGGGTGGCTTTCTTGCCGGTGACTTTTAATATCACCGATGCTTCTGGGCAGACCATTACCGAGGAGGTGGTTAATTCCTACATTTTACCGGGTAGTCTTCAATATGTTGTTGCCCTGGAAATTTCTGTTGACACTGCGGTCGGTGACGCGACTGCTAAAATACCTTTACAGCCAGACTACACGGGTTTTCCCCCTAGTCTGACATTGCCATCTTTAGGTACATTCTTGCGATCACGTGCTACAAGACTTATAGGTGATCAGTCAATCGAGGAACAAAAAGGAGTAGCTGAGAACGATAGTAACTTTGATTTTCAACATGTTTCTATCACGGCTATTGCCCTCAATGCGGCCGGGGGAGTTACGGGCGTTGGTACGACGTTTGTTGGCGAGCTAAAGGCTTCCGAGCAACGTGAATTCACCGTTCAATGGCCGCAACCAACGATTCCGACGACCCGCGTTTTAACATTTGCTAATACCAATATTTTTAATGAAGAGGCAATTATCCGTGTCATTGGCGATCCCAATAAACTGCGTTAATGGATGGAGTAGTCAGTACGCCTTTTGCTAGAGAAAATAATTAGCGGGATTTAAAGTTGTGATACGCTCATTTTTCTGATACTTGAAATAGTACTATGCGTTTTTTCGAGACTCTTCGTTCCCTAGATTGGATTCTTATCGTGGCGGCCTTACTTCTTGTCCTAGTGAGCCTGGCAATGTTATTTAGCTCGGTGACAAGTCCTGAAGTGCTTTCCTCTCGCTTTACAAAACAAGCTGTTGCCGCCGTTATTGGCTTTGTGGCCGCGTTTGTGCTCGCCCGTTTGCCATATCACTTCTATAAGTCATACGCACTGGTTTTTTATGGTATAGGTCTGGCCGGACTATTAACCGTATTTTTCCTGGGCCAAATTGTTCGTGGAACGGTTAGCCGCCTGGAATTTTTTGGCTTTCAGCTCCAGCCTTCAGAGTATATGAAAGTGGCTATCATAATCACTTTAGCCTGGTTATTTGCCAAAAGAACAGAATTGACGGGTAAGTTGGTTGTTCAAAGTGCTTTTATTATCGGAATTCCAAGCGGCTTAATAATCATCGAGCCTGATCTTGGTGTTGCTGGAATTATTCTGGCACTTTGGGGACTTTTACTTGTCTTTCTTGGTTTACGCTGGCGTATTGTTATTGGCATGGCCTTAGCAAGCCTGGTTGCTTTCACGGCAGCCTGGAATTGGTTTTTTCTTGATTATCAAAGAGCACGGCTGCTGGTCTTTCTTGACCCGACCCATGACCCAAGAGGTAGTGGTTATAACATTTTACAATCGATGGTTGCACTTGGTTCGGGTCGAATCATCGGTCGGGGCTTAGGCCATGGACCACAATCACAGTTACAGTTTCTTCCTGAGCGGCACACTGACTTCATTTTAGCCAGCATTGGTGAGGAACTTGGTTTCATTGGTGTGGCGGTAATAGTTACTCTCTATGCCATCATTCTATGGCGGTTATTACACATTGCTAGAAAAACACGTGATCCGTTTGGCCAGGTAATTGCGGTTGGAACATTTATCCTGATCCTGGTTAGCTTAATCGTAAGCGCTGGCATGAATATGGGATTACTTCCGGTGACCGGAATTGCTTTACCGTTCTTAAGTTATGGTGGCTCAAATCTAGTAGCAACTTTTTTGTTATTAGGATTAGTTGAGTCAGTGCATGTATACAGCAAATGGGTTCAAGCACCGCCTCGAGAGCTTGAGCAATTAACGTGAGTACTATTTATGTTCAATATGTTAAATATTAAGTTGACAAATGACTATTTACACGCTACCATTAACTAATCATGGAGTTCGATAATAACCAACACTTCGTCTCCCGTTGTCCCTTCTGCAGCGCCGAGTATGACCTTGATGGTGCTAAAGTCATTGGTGAAGAGGATGACTCCACTATGGTCTATGTTACATGCACCGAGTGTGAAAGTTCGATTATTGCCATTGTTGCTATGTCTGGTCTTGGTATAGTGAGCCTTGGCCTGGTGACAGATATGACGGAAGAAGATACAAAGCGAATGATGGAAGACAAGGAAGTATCAGGTAATGACATGTTAAATATGTACGAGTTGCTCCAAAAGGATAATACCGGTGCCTTGAAACGGTTGACGAATTCAAAGCGTTAAATTTTAATGGGGCATTGCTCTCGTTAGTTATATGATTCTTTAATAAGTAGGTGCGCGGTGTCCGGGCAGATATTAGTAGAATCGTGAAAGATTCACAAAGGAGCAGAGAATTCTGGTGAATGAAGCTGTTATTATTATGTTTTATAATAATAGTTGCATGGTACATGCTCACATGGTATAAAATATGTTCGTATGGCTTCATCAGAACTACAACTTAATGCAAAAATGCGTCATGGACGAGCGAGTCAGGTTAGGGCCCAAGATCAAGTGCCAGCGGTAGTCTATGGCCATGGCATTGAGAATGCAATGATTCAGGTTGATTCTAAAATGTTCGATAAAGTTTTTCACGAGGCTGGGTACACCATGTTAGTGGATTTATCAGTTGAGGGTCGCGAGCACAACGTCTTAATAAAGGACATTCAGCACCATCCTTTACGGGGTGAGGTTATACATGTCGATTTCTACCAGGTTCGGATGGATGAAGTTGTTTCGGCAAATGTACCGATCCTTTTTGTTGGTGAAGCATCTGCGGTTAAGGAACTTGGAGGTGTATTCGTCCGAAATATAGACACTATTGAAGTCGAAGCTTTGCCCAAGGACTTACCGCGTGAATTCAAGGTAGACATTAGTATCTTGCAACAGTTTGATACAAGAATCCGCATTCGTGATCTGAAAGTTGAGAAAACAGTAACGGTTTTAGACGATAAGGAAACCGTCATCTGTCTTGTCCAAGCGCCGAGAACTGAGGCGGAGTTGGAGCAGCTTTCAGGAGAAGTTAGTGAGGATGTTGAGAGTGTTGAAGGTGTTAAAGATAAACCGGCTGATGAGCTAGTAGAAGAAGGTGATGTAGCTACAAATGCTGAAGCTGAAGTGCCCTCCGCACCTGCCGATAAAAATTAGTCGATCCCAAACCTTTCAATCAGACCGCCAGTACTCTCTATAATAGTTGGTATGCCGGATTTTTTAAGGCGATCAGTATAATTTTTACCGTCTAAACCACCGTCAAGAGCCATTCTTGGTTCAAAGGTGAGTCCTAGAGTGTCATTATTTGAGGGTTGTCCTAGATAATCTGTTGGTACATAAGGAGGGTTACTAACAATTAGGTCAATGGGTAGGTTTGCCAGGGGGGCGAGTAAATCGCCTAGTAACCAATTTATTTTTTTATCTGCGAAGTGTCGTTGGGCATTGTGTTTTGCTACTGCCAATGCTGGGGCGGAAATATCTGTCCCTAAAAAGTTGCCTTCAGCAAGTTCGAGGGCAAGCGTGATAATAATACAACCGCTGCCCGTACCAATATCAGCTACCGCTATCGGCCTAGCCAATTTATTTTGTAGATGCTTAATGATTGGCAGTGCTTGGGCAACCAGTTCTTCAGTATTTGAGCGGGGAACCAATACATTGTCATTAACATGAAAAGATCTGCCATAGAACTCCGATTCTCCTGTTATGTAGGCCAGGGGTCGACCAGTCTGGCGTAGGGCAATAACATCAAGATATTCTTGCATCTTATTTTCGTTAAGACGATCTTGGCTGTGTGCATAGAGCCAGCTTGTCTCTGGCTTACCTAAGACCCAGAGGAGTAATCGTTCCGCATCTAGGTCAGGGGCATCTGAAGAGGATCGAAGACGACCGTGGCCCAGTCTTAAGGCCTTCTGAATGATCATAGTGAATTGCGATTAAGCCACATTTTTAAAAACTCTCTTGTACTTGGAAAGGCACACTGGGCAGGATCAACAGTCTTGGGGTCAACCCACAAAATATCAGTAATTTCATCTTGAGCTTTTAGTGTACCGGCTGTCACCGACGCCAGTAAGCCAATTACTAAAACGGGGTATTCTTCTTGTCCGTATGTATCAAGGCTAAAGCCAAGCGTTTCACCAATATTCACGCTGATGCCGAGCTCTTCTTTAATCTCTCTTTTGGCACCTTCGGCTGGTTTTTCAAATTCATGGAGAAAACCTCCGGGGAAGTCTAACTTACCAAATTCAGGCTTGATTCCACGGATCGTTAGTAGTAAATATCCGTCCTGGTTTTTAATCAAAACTGCCACGGCGGGCTTGGAATTTTGCCAAAATATTAAACCACAGGACACCTTAGTACAAATTGGAACCAGTTGTTTGCCGTGGCGAGTAATCTTTAGGGTGCTGCCGCACTTCGGGCAAAAAGAATATTTCATTAAAATTGTTTTTTGAGCACAAGTGCTCTTTGGGCCGCGGCTAAATCATTGAAAATGATGCCCAATTCGCCATTCATGATAACTGGAATATTACTCCATGACTTTTTAATGCGATGATCGGTAATGCGATCCTGAGGGTAGTTGTAAGTCCTAATTTTCTCCGAACGATCGCCGGTGCCAATTTGAGATTTGCGCTCGCTTGCTTCCTTCGTCTGACGCTTTTCTTCCTGTGCTTCTAAAAGCCTGGCGCGCAGAATACTCATCGCTTTATCCTTGTTTTTATGCTGACTGCGCTCATCTTGGACGGCGACAACGGTATTAGTCGGAATGTGGGTAATACGAATTGCCGAGCTGGTTTTATTAACATGTTGGCCTCCGGCGCCACTTGCGCGATAGGTGTCGATGCGTAAGTCTTCAGGCCTGACTTCTATATCAAATTCTTCGGCTTGGGGAAGAACTGCGATGGTGATAGTCGAGGTGTGGATGCGTCCCTGCTTTTCTGTGGATGGGATACGTTGTACTCGATGAACCCCTCGCTCAAATTTGAGCGTGCCAAAGACTTTTTTGCCCTGTATTTCTGCAATGATTTCTTTAAAGCCACCCTGCTCACTTTTAGAGCTATTGACTGTATGAACCCTCCAGCCGTTAACTTCGCCGTAGCGAGCATAAGCCCTAAAAATCTCAGCGGCAAACAAAGTGGCTTCGTCGCCACCTGCCCCAGCTCTAATTTCTAAAATTACGTTACGCTCATCACGCGGGTCAGATGGGATCATACTGCCTTCAATTGAGGCGATCAATGTTAATTCTTCGGCGGTTAAGCGCAGCACGTCTTCACGGGCCATCTCAACCAGTTCTTGATCAGCACTAGTTTCTAACTGCTTAGCATCGGATAGTTCAGTCTGAACACGATTTAATTTTGCCAGCAGTTCAAAGAGATTTTTTGCCTCAAGATGCTCACGTGTCAAAGATTTCATTCTTTGCACATCGCGACTTTTTGACGGATCAGACATTTGCTGCTCTAGAACCAATATCTTCGCCTGTAGTTGTTCGATGGAAGGTAAACCCATGTAATTAGTGAAATATCCCTAAATAAGACTTAGACATAACACGACAATGCACCAAATATGCTAAAAGCCCCCCAGCTTCCAGTTTAGCAGTTATCCGATTTTAATTGCTGTATTTTTCTTTTTCTTTCTACTAGGGCTCTTTTTCACTACAGTTGAAGTCTTTTTCTTCTCGGCTGCTTTTAGTTTTTTATTAAACATGTCAATACGTCCGGCCACGTCCACCAATTTCTGTTTGCCGGTGTAAAATGGATGGCAGGACGAACATACTTCAACCACAATCTTTTTTTCAGTTGAGCCAGTAGTAAATTTATTACCACACGAGCAGGTAACAACAACTTTTTCATGATAATTGGGGTGAATACCTTCCTTCATAACAATTTGACACTGTAACGGATGTATTTTAAAAGCGCAAGCGTGTGAGAGCAACCTTTAAATAACGAATTCAACTAATCCATTATGAAGCCCGTCTGATACATTCTCTATTCGGTTTGAACTTGCTATTTCGTGATTCTCGTCGTATCTTTAAAAAACATGCTGCTCCAGTTGGAGTGGTTTTTAAACTTAAAATACTCACCTAACGGTCGTTACGCGCATTTTTAACCAGATACTATTTTTCTCCTCCTTAAGTCATTAATTGACGAGGGTTACGAAATAGTAGGCGTACTGAACTGTTATAAGGGAGGTTCAAGGAGACATATTATGACTAAAGAATCAACATCAGCCACCGCTGTCAAAAAAGTATCAATCGTGGTTCCAGAGCTAGTTCAAATGCTTGAGGCCGGAGTTCATTTCGGACACGAAAGAAGCAAGCGCAATCCGAGGATGGAAAAATACATTTTTTTACAGCGCAATCGTATTGCCATCATTGACCTGGAACAAACACAGACTGCGCTCAAGCGGGCGACTGAATTTTTAGCACGGCTGGCCTCTGAACCGAAGCGGGCGATATTATTCGTTGGTACTAAACGTCAGGCAAGAGAAATAGTGCAGCGTCACGCTGAGTCTGTAGGTATGCCTTTTGTCACCAAAAGGTGGCTCGGGGGGACCTTGACTAACTTTGCAACTGTGCAGAAAAGTATCGAGAAACTCGATGAATTAAAATCCGTGCAGGACACGCAAGCTATTGAAAAAATGACGAAAAAGGAAAAGGCTGTCATGCAAAAAGAAATTAAGCGTCTTGAAGAAGTCTTGGAGGGTATGAAAACTATGCGCGTGTTGCCGGCGGCTCTTATCGTTGTCGGCTCTCATGATGAACGACTGGCCGTTCGTGAAGCTAACCGTGTTGGCATTCCGGTCGTGGGTATTACGGACACTAACGCTGATCCCGATGTCGTGGATTATCCGATTCCGGCTAATGATGATGCGGTTAGAGCCATTGATCTTATTGTAGCCACCTTAACAGCGGCAATCTCTTCAGCTCGGGTATAATTACTGTCTCAGTTAGAATATTATTTATAAATTTTTTTTATCGCTTTATGGCCATAATGGAACAAATTAAGGAGTTGCGACGTCGCACCGGCGGGGGAATAGTTGAGTGTAGAGAGGCTTTGCTTGAAGCCGGTGACAACATCGAAAAGGCAATTGAAGTATTGCGAAAAAAGGGTATTGTCAAAGTCGCGAAAAAAGCCGGTCGTGATACCAGAGAAGGTGTTATCGCGAGCTATGTTCATACCAACGGCAAAATAGCCGTCTTAGTTTGCGTCTTATGTGAGACAGATTTTGTGGCTAGAAATGACAAATTTAAGGCACTGGCACATGACATTGCTCTACACATTGCAGCGGCAGAACCTGTCGTGGTTAAACCAGAAGATGTCTCAGAAGATCTGATAGCCATTGAGCGTAATATTGCCGTAGAACAGGCCAAAAAAGGGAATAAACCAGCCGCTATTCAGGAAAAAATTATCCAAGGCAAACTGCAAAGTTTCCGGGAAGAAAAAGCCTTACTATCACAGCCATTTGTTAAGGATCCAAGTATAACTATTACCGAGCTAATAAACAGAGCGGTTGGAGAGTTAGGAGAGAATATATCGGTCAGTGAGTTTGCTCGGCTTAGTTTGTGAATATTCTCGGTATAGAGACATAAAAACTGGTATTTAGAACCAGGTGGACACAAATGAAATAGTCAATGTGTGCCGCAGCATTCTCTAGAAGAGTCACTATTAGTTGATCTCTAGATCATGTTTTATGTTTAATCGCTAGGTTGATTTTGGGTGACTTTTCGTAGAAATTATAAAATAATATTGGCAATTCACAAAAAAGGGGAAAAACAGTCGATAAGAGACCTTGGCGGCCTCTTTCAGGACTGATATGATAGTGGGTGAATTTAACTTACTTTTTTATGCTGTACGACATATTACCACCGACGATTTTTTTTCTGTCTCTTGCTGGCACGATGGTAATTATTTCTAGAGCCGTTATTCGTTTACGGGAGAGACAATTAACCTCAGAGATCAAATCAATGGCGTCGGGGTCTGCCACATCACCTGGCAAAATTCAGTTTGGGGCCGACACCACCCGATTACTGCGGCCGAGTCAAAAAAGTGTTCAATACATGGGAAGCCGTCTTGTTCTCTTAGCCAGAAGTTTACGAAATGTAGTGCAATATTTAAGTAAATTTATGCGTGGCTTAGTTGCCAACTTAAAGCAACGGCTGTCTAACAGGACGTTATTAAGATCTACAGACCAGGCAAATTTGGTAGAAAAAGTAATGAAGGAATCAATTCAGTCAAACGTCGTTGTTGCTCCCGCCGAGAAAATGGTTCATCGATTATGGCGCAGGACAGACCAGACACTTCGATCTGGTGCCGGGCGCATTATTCGGGTACGGACCAAATTACAAGAGCGAAGGGAATTAAGTCGGAAGAAAAAATTGGAGCAGGCACGCCATGACGCTGCTGCTCTACCCGTGTCTAATTTTGAGAAACGGCCAATATCGTCAAATAATGTTGCTTCGACTCCAAAAAAGACTAACTCAACTCAAATAGACAAACCAATAACATCAAAGATACGGACAAAAATTGTGACCGAGGACTCTACTAAATCAGATAACAAACTAGAGTCGTTGAACGGTGATGCCGAGGCAAGTACTTTATTAAAACCAACCCGCAGCAGGTTGTTTCGCAAAAGCGAAAATAAGAAGTCCGTGTTAGATGAAGCTAAAGCTGCCATTACTGCTAAAAACTTTGAACATGCTGAAAACCTTCTAGTATCGCATATCGTAAAGCACACCAAAGACATCGGCGCCTATGTGCTTTTGGGGCAAATTGCCTTACGTCGAGAGAATTGGGCCGAGGCCTTAGAAATCTTTGAGCAGGTTAATATCTGGAGTGAGGACCAGGCAGGCATCCAGGTTAATATAGGCATGGCTGCATTTAGGTCTGGTAAATATACAAAAGCGCTGCATGCACTACAGCGTGCCCACAGCGAAGACCCAACGAATCCGACTATTCTTGAAAGCCTTTTAAAAATTGCTCACAATATGGATAATCAGGCGTTACAGCAATCTATTAAACAAAAGTTAGCTGAGCTCAAATCGAGCCAGAAGACAGCCGTAACCAAGGCCGTATAAGATTATTGGCGTTTGGTTCGTCGAATTTGTAGAAGACCGAATGAGCCTCCGATAACAGAAGCTGACGCCGCTGCCAGAATAAATTCACCCACACCAGTGGCAGCACTCGGTTCAACTGGTTGTGGTGTTGGGGTAGCTGTACGGGCCGCAACTTTGCCAGCCGAGTCAGAGGATTCTCCATTAGTTCGATCGCGAAAAGGAGCAAAGCCTTCAGGGGACCCCTGGACACTAACTAGAGGTGAAGGTGCTAGGTTCTCTGCTACTTCATCTTTGGGCTGACGTAAAACAAAGACATACCACAGGACAGCAGCAACAATGATAGCCAAAATAATAGCACTCAATATAATTCGTCTTTGAGCCTGGGACTCTTCATCATTTGCCAAAGTATCATTTACCATAACGTGTGACTGTATAATAACACTCGGCTATTTGTCAAGGGTTAAAATTCAATAAAAAAGCCCCTTGATCATGCTGTTAAGTATGAATCAAGGGGCCCGAACACAGGGGCGAACCTGGGGATTATTAACGTAAGCCAAGCTGATTATTGCCTGGGGTCACTGGAGGGACTGGCAACTGCAAAGCGATCGAGAATGTGCCTGGACTGGTTTCATGATAAGTAGTCGCCACTACTCCCGACTCAAGACCGCCTTTAAATGCGTACGTCATACGCATTTTATGGACTAGTAAGACTTTCAGAGACTCATCATCGGCACAGGCTAGGTCACGTACGATCTCGGTACCGTTGTTGTCACCACAATATTTTATGGCTTCAAGAATGGTACTTTCCAGGATTTCATTCCCGTTGCTTTTAACCAAGACACATAGCGTCGCATGTCGTGCCGTCACCTTAAGATCCGATGTCAACGCCTCTTCTGCTGGAATATACAAGTTGAATCCGGCGATCTCCATTCCGATGCACTCTTCCAGCAACTTGGCCAATTCCGTAATGCCTGGCACGACTGCTTCGAGCTCCGTCGCTTGTTGAACTTCGTTCGGAAAGACCGACCGGTCCAGCAAAGTGACTGTTTGAATATTGATTCTCGCGTCTTTTTTTGCTTCTTCCGCTTTTAAGTCTGGCAGAAGGCAAAACAGCACTAACCAACAAATCAGGACAGTTGCACATTGTCTCATAGCATGGTCCTCCATTTTGAGACTGTTAAAAAGAACGTTCCAAAGAGTGCAGAATAGCACTCTACAGCATGTTCAAATCGTACTACCACCACATTAAAAATGTCCATCAGACGTGTGGACAATAATCTAATCAAGATTGAATCACATTCACGTCAAAGGATTCGCAAAAAAAGACGACACGAGTCGTCTTCATGAGAATAGCTATAGAATATTATTGGGAAAGTGCGGTCTTGTTTTTTGTCTTAGCCAGAAAATCATATTATTACATCGCTGGCAATCTCTCGTTTAGTAACTGCAATCCTGGGTAAAATCAAAATTACAAAGCAGTCTTGTAAAAATGTTGATCTTCTTTGAATCCACATTCCGTGGATCTTTTTACCAGGAAAATTTTCCTTAAACCATTTCCGAAGCTGAGCAGCGTTGCATTCCGTGTAATTGGGTTCAAGGCCATTATACCTGCGCCAGTTACCAGACTCTGTGAAAATCGGTAGATGTACTTCAATAGACTCTTTACATCGCTTCGAGTTGACCACTCGCGTCATGGCTCGTACCAGCAACTGCTGCAACTCTAAATGGATTGCCTTCATGTCCAGCTCAACCCTAAGTGATTTCAAACTTGGTAAAGCATTGCCAGAATTTTTCGATGCATTCGTAACCGTTAAGTCACAAGGATAAAACCTGACAATGTGCTTAGACCGCGACATAACTTCCTCCCTAAAAATTTGTCCATTAGGCAAAAGAACTAGATAGTACTGCCAGATTACAATGCCCTAAGCGCCATCTTATGGCAAGGACTTATACAAAAACATAAAGCGCCGTTCACACTTTAATCTCACAAGCGAGATCACCAATAGGTACGTCTAACTTAATTTAAAACCACCCTAAGTATCCGTTTTTAAAGGTAATTTCAGCAAGCGTCGCCGGCGCCAGGCTGTGAGGAATCGTTTTGATGTATCTGCAATAATGGGCAGTTCTAAATAGTCTATAAGAATTGCTGTCCAAGCAGCCCAGTATGGCAGCACCGTATGTCCAGTCCCAATTAATATTTTTTCGACGACCTCATCGGTAATCCAAAAAATATGAATCCACTGAGAGTTTAAAAGTATCAAATAAAACCAGATTTTAACGTTTTGTTTTTTGCGTATCTCATTAACGTAGATAAATGAAACACTGATTATTGTTGGTATCTCCAGGTAATCAACTAGAACAATCGCCAGAGTCCAAAAGCTACCAGGTTCGAAAAAGGAGTATCCAACTAGACGCTCGGCCACAACGTCAGCCGAAAGCCAAAAGAGGTGCAGGATTTGCAATAGAAACAATCCTGCGGAAATGCCAACAGTTAGCAGTAAGTTGCGCTCGTACCATCTCCAGAATCCATTAAGATACTTTTCTAGCATGTTTTTCCAGCCTAATGAATAAGTTCCTTAATATGGCGAACAATCTGATATTATCTAGAAATGATCTTGAAAAAGTTTTTCTTGTCTCAGGCACATTTAAAAGAATACCATTATCTAGGTGCGATATTTCTTTTTCTGGTCATTATTGCCATTTTTTGGCCAATTACTGTAATACGAGTTCAAAACACGGCCAAAGAAGAACCTCAGTATATTAGAAGAGTCTTTGAAGGACATACGGTTGGCCAATCATTTAGGCATGAGTATTATCGTATTTACGCCATAGATATTTTAGCCCGTACTGAAATACCATCGGTTCATAGTTTGATCGCAACTGATAGCGATGACAATGAACTGGGACGTACGGTCATTAATCCTGGGTTGCAGGATAAATGGTTTCGCGTGGATTTTGAGCAGCCTTTGCCACCCGGTAACCACACCATAATTTTCAAAACAGAACCTCCAGCTTCGCTCGAGCAAGCGCTCTTAATTCGTTTTCAGCCGCAATCAGATCGTTATTCAGAAGGCGACATGATTGTCGATGGGAAACAATCTTATGGCGACATAGCATTTAAAACTTTTGAGCGTTTACCAGCCTGGAGGGCATTATTAGCGTGGGGGCAGGTTAATAATACCAGTGTCTGGAAAGGCAGTGTTCTTGTCGCCCGGGGCATTATAGTAGCGGTTATCGTACTGGCAGCAACGACTTTGAAGCTGAAACGCTGGCCGATGGCCAATATATTAGTTCCTCTGATATTGCTGTTTTTTATTTCCGTTATAGTCAGAATTCCATACACAAAAAGTATTGAAGGAGTCTATGGTGGCGACGCCTTTAATTACTTATCCAAGACCAATGCTTTCTTAACTGGTGACGATCCATTTGCGGCCGATCCGCGTAAAGGTCCCTTATATTCAGTCTTGCTTTTGCCCAGCTTCTTAATGTCGAACCCATTACTATGGTCGAGGTGGGTGGGTATTATCGCTGCCTCTTTAACTGCTAGCCTACTACCACTGGTGGCTCGACGCTTTGGTCTAGCTTGGCCCTTGGCTGTACTGACAGGCTTATTAGTAGCAGTGAATCAGGAGTTTATTTGGGAGTCTTTAAGTGGACTGGCTAATACATTATTCGCCTTTTTAATTCTGCTTTGCATATATTCTTACCTTCAAATCAAAACATCCAAAACATGGCTGTGGGTATTAGCAGTCTGCTCTGGACTCACTATGCTCACCCGTTTTGAAGGAGCCTTAGTTGGGGCTATCTTATTGCCGTCAGCTTGGTGGCAATATCGTCTTCGTCTCAAACCAATACTGCTGTCTACTTTACTAGCAGCAGCCATCATGGCTTTACCGCTAATCTCGTTTTTTTGGTCCGGAGTTTCTGGTATTAGAACGCCGGCTGATATATCGGGCGATAGTGGGTTGTTTTTGGTCAGGTCTATAAAAGATGAGCAGCTCATTTTAAATATTGAACGCTCTTACGAATTCTTTACCAATCTTTGGCTGCAAACAGGAGATAATATTCCGATCGGTTTGTTAATCGGCCAAGGTCTCCTCATTGGCGTACTGCTCATAATATTAAGATACCTGGTACCAAAAATAAGCCGTGTTGGCATGACAACGCTCGGCGGTTTAATTATTCTGTCATTTTTATTACTGCTCATAATGAACAATGAAATAAATCGAGAAGTTCTTAGCAGCGCTTTGTATGTTTTAACCGGTATAGGCTTAGTTTTTTGGCTAAAAAAAAGGCCATGGGTTGCCGCTGCAACTATTTTTACGATCCTTGTGCAAATAAGCACGGTTATTTGGATTCTGCCTAAGGGCAGGTATTTCTTGCCAGTGATACCATTTTTGAATCTGGCAATTGTCTTTGGGCTCAATTCTTTTTTTGCCGGTAGAAATATTAGAAGAAAATTGCCTCTCCTGTTTCTAGTCAGTACAGCCGCTGTATTTTTTTACATTGATGGCCATGCCACCCTGCAAGATCGTCTCCAGGACTACAATGAAAAAGCCCAGGATACAGCTGTTTTACTAAACGCTATCACTTATTTTCGTAATGCTGAGGTGCGAGTCGGAGTGCATGCCACTGGCGATGTGCCAACGGTTTTATATATACCTTCCGAACGGTTATTTACCTTTAATACACCTACCGAACAAAACTTAGCTCGGCAGGAAATCAATTGGCTAAACGAAAACAATATTGAGCAAATTATGGAGCGTGATCGTAAACCGCAGTGGGTGAGTGTCAGGCAATATCCTGAAGTTTTTTCACCTTTTAGGACATTTTCTTCAGCCTATGGAGATTCACGTGTTTTCGTTTATTCTGTTCATCCTGACAAATTAAGAGAGACTGTTAGCAGCTTTCAAACTATTAGCCGAGTGGACAATTCTAACTATTTTTTTAAGTCTTGATGATGTCCAATTTTTATCCATCGTCACAGATTCCTGTGTTTGGTTGCCTGATGTGGCTTTACTCGCCATTAGCCGCTCTGATAGTTGGAAATTTATCAGGGGATTGGTAATTCGAGACAAAGTTTTCTTCGCGAATTGACTTGCCAGACATTTTTACAATCTGGGCTACAGCCGCAGTTAAGGCCCCGCCCGATTTTTTTGCAGTTACAAACGGACCATTGACCAATACTTCTCGGCCGTCATTCGTACCCCAAACCTCAAAGATCACACGTGTGCCTTCGATGCGTGTTCTTAAATACGCTGGTTTCCCTGTATCGTTTGTAAAGCGTAAGTCGGTGTAAGGTGCATAGACCGTAGCGTCATATCCTGGGGTACCGTAATAACTAACAGGATAGGAATGATTACGTCTTTGATTAATTTTAAACCCCGCTTGAAGCGCGGCCCGAAATGCTGTCGTTGAAACCTGGCAAATACCGCCGCCATATTCTGGCGTAGTCACATTCTCTTTAATAACTAGCTCTGGTTTATATCCATTCTCTGCGTCAACCTCACCTAAATAACTATTAAATGAAAACTGCTCATCAGGCATTATGACCAGTCCGTCAAAACGAGATGTTCCGATTTGAATATTGTGTATTCTATTGCGTGGGCTGCCGGCGAAGCTGCTTTCACCACTAGCCAGAAGTTGCGGAAATTTAAGTGATGTAAAATCTTTCTCGGAAAATATAGCCGGACGGTAAGTTTTAAGCGATACTGCCACCGTGTTTTTACCATTAATTAGGGCTTCACGTATCGCCAGTGAAGTTTTAATACCATCCACAATACTACCTTTTCGACCAGCGCCAACCATTTCTAGTTTGCCGTTTTTACGGACGAAGCGACTAACTTGCCCAACATCATTTACTTGAGGAGAAACCGACACATTCAGAAAATCATAAATTGCTCCTGGTCGTAATTGCAATAAAGTTTGATCACCATCTTTTCTTGTCTTAAACCACTTGCTTACCACGGCCGACGAAGCCGTGAATTTCTTACCGCTCTGCGTTAAGACAAACTGACGAAACTTAATATTTGATGGCTCAACCGCAACCTCTTTAAGCAGGACAGAATCAGCCGCAGCATTAACTGGCAATCCGATTATTAAAATCAAAACTGATGTTAATATTTTCAATGCTAATTTTGTCATGCTAGCAGTGTGCCCATTTTTAGATTAACCAGTCAATGTAGATCAATAATATATGTCTCGAAAAAAACATCTATGCCTTAAGAATTATATATAAAAATATTCCGACAGTCATAAATTAAGTAATTGACACAAGGATAAAGGGAGCATTATTTGGAAATTACTTATTTAGCATAATTTCAAACAGTAGTTATGGAGACTTGTAACAAGACACGTTTTCTGAAAACAGACTTTTCCTTGGGCAGCATCATTGCTATCATTGATACTCGTGTTCTTTACCCTAGAAATCACTTGCCTGGAGACAAAGCACATGCAGCGCAACGAACAATATTGGACCCAGCAGGACAAATTATCTTTGTTTTCCGCTAGCACATTTTCAGACCTGGCAATTATTGCCTTAAATGTCTTAGCTAAGATGCCGAAACCGATAAGCGAGGTATGCGGTCCCATTTCAACGGGAGGTCTGGGCAGTATTGAGAAAAACATTGAATTCTTTGATGCCGTTATTGGCCTTCTCATGAAAAGAGGCCTTACTGTCTTTGACCAGATGCCATTTCAAGAACACATTTTCCGCATCGTTCAGAACAGGTGGGGTTCTCGGCAAAATAATCAGCTTCTCAATGAGTTTTACCTGCCAATTTTTCAATCCGGCTTAGTCGACCAGCTTTATTTCATGCCTGGTTGGGAGACATCGGAGGGCGCTACTTGGGAGCACGAACAGGCGCAAAGTCTTGGTATAGAGATAGTATATATTTTTATGCCGTCCCTCTTGTCCGAAGGAGATAGGAATGTTCATCCGGCAAGACATTGATGTTAAAAAAATGACTATCGGGCAACTACGACGCGAAGTGATGAGACTGAGACACTCTATCCGTCGGCACAGAGACGCCGAAGAGAATGCTCGTTGCTGGCATAACGATCTTGTACTTTATGCCGTGTTGCCGGAGCAAAAACCGGCCGGTAAGATGATTGGCTCTTTTGAAAAATTGCTTCGAAATTGCCGTCGTTATATTCATCGTCAACAATGTGAGCTTTCTAGCTGCTCTCGCCGAGCTAAAAAATAGGGACAAATTTATACCCGCACGGATCAACGTGCGGTTTTTTATTCACTAATCTAACCGTGATAAATTTGTCATTAAAAAATGTGCACTTATTTTACGGGAAATAAAAATCCCATCATTCAATTTTGTCATGATGGGAACTGAAGTCATGAATGTCTTAATGGGCTTGAAGTTCTGCTTCGGTTAGCTTTGCCCGACACTCTTCACATTGCTTGAGTTTTAAAGAACATGCCTTGCAGATACGAACCCCGGTGTTTGGTCGAGTACCATCACCGGCACATTTTTTACCTTCCTCGCACGGACAGATCATTGAGCCACAAAACATGGCTCCCTTTTGCATACATTTTGTGCAAATTGCCATAGGGCACTCCTTTCTTCTTCACATTAATTATTTGGGATTTGACTGGAACAGAACACTTACCACTTAAATAGCAAGACTTAAAAAAAGTGTATCAATTTAGACTGCTTGTCAACCGCTGACCAATCTAGGTTAAATTTTTTTACGTCCTCAGCAATTTACGCATTGAAGTTATCAAAAAGTAAGTGTCAGTGTATTTAAATTCTTATCCTTGGTACTCGAGAGTGCCTTTAATAAAATTGCTCGCAATTACATAAATCTAGCCATAATCAGCGGTCTAAGATAGTTTTATGGACGAGAAGTTTTACGGGCAGCAGTTGCAAAAGCCATGAAATATCTTTGGAGCTGCTGTGCAGATTGAGTTTTCAGTTGGTCAGAAAATAGCACGTCGCACACTTCATCGCGCAACCGTGCGATCTCTCGCCGCCGATGACCAGCGTGGCGCGAATCGGTCAGAGTTTTATCAAGCTGGGCTAATGTCCGCACGGCTGCGTTCCAGGCGAAAGCCTGCCTGCCACGCTGCTTCCAGCGAACTGCTCGTTCGAATTCACTCCCAATATTTCCCAGTTGCTCGGCGATAGTTAATGTTGCCCAATCCATATATCATTCCTCGATTAGCGTGCCAACTAGGGCAGTTATCTTTTGCTTTATTTCCGAGTCTTCGATATTGCGAGATGAATTACCTGATTGTGGCCGAATATTAATCATAGAATCAAACTCAAGCATATCGGGCAGTGCAAGTTCAGGATAAAGATTAATACCCCATAGGTTTTTCTGTTCAGATCCGTTATCAAGTAGAAATGCTTCTTCGTCCGCATGAAGTTCACCGCCAATGGCCATAATATTTTTCTCAATATCAACAACCGCTTTAACCAAGTCACCGAAGCGCAGCTGCGCAATCTCTTTAAGCTTTTCTCGGCTGATTTGTTTTTTAATGAGAATGATGTCAGGCATGAATTTACTCTATAGTGTATCGAAAAGATCAATAAACCAAAAACAGTCGGGGTAGGTAATGGAGTCAGGGTAGGGAATGGGTCAGCCACCATTTAGTAATGTAAAATTAATATGACTCGAATTTTCTAGTTCATCTCGAAACCTGAGGAAACTGAATGAGGTGAGAGCAGTGAGAGTAGCAAACGTCATGAGAGAGGAGATACCTCTCTTCTCTTAATAGAAAGTCCGCCTTTAAGAAGCAAGTTAGAACCTTACTGTGTCCCTCCGAAGCCTTTGGCGCTGGGGGATTAGAGCAAGTAACCGGCGAACTGGCAATACCGAATTTCGGAAAAGCCAGATAAAAAACCCGGACACAAAGGGCAAAATAAAAAATAACCGCCACAAGGCTGCAAGCCAGCAGTGCCTGAGAAATTATACGAATCATCAAATCTTTGTTACCTCCCGTGACCGCCAACGGCGATTTTACGGGATCAAGAGAGAGATAGAATCCGCTTTTTTGGCGGACGGATCGCATCGATTTAATCATTCGATTCCCACGGCGTCCACCATAGCTTTACGCGACGGTGGAAGACGCTGACTATGCAGCCTCATAGCGGCTACATGTAGTATTTCTTGATTACAGCCGACAAGCAATACTTGCTGACTGTAAGAAGAAGGGAAGCTTTTGCATAATGCCAGGCGCTTCCCAGAATTTCCTGCTTGATGGAACAAACAATTCCAACAAGAATATTTTTCATTGTTTTTTGTGGGGGTCGCCCCACTTGTTGAGCAGATTTTCCAGTCCCCGCTGCTTACTCTCGTCCTTATCGGTGGGAGTAACAGGTGTTGACTGAGAAGAAAAAAGCTTTTGCTGCTTCCTCTGCTCTTGTGCCATACGAAGCTCTTCCGCCTCGCGCATCTTGGCCAGTGCCGCCGCATAGTCCTGCGCATCGCTGCTCAGGATATCTGCGACTGCTCTTGTTTGCTCGGCATCAGGGTACGGCCTTTCGGTCATAGCCCGATACTTTTGCAATACCTCGATGCGATCAGCTTCTGAACCTCGCAGCTTCACTGTCAAGATCAGCCGTTGCAGGCTGCTTTCAGTCAAGGTGGGAGTGACAGTCTCTCCCCTCACCTGCGTGCGGCAGAAGAAATCTCCATACCGCTCACAGTCATCAACCTTCTGGTAGCCTGTCAGCCATGCGACCAACTCGACCACGCCGTTTCCGGATGCCTCCGACAATCCCTGCAGAATCTGCAGAGCCGCCGAAGGAAACTTGGAACCGTAGACGCCCTCATCGCAGAAGTAGTACCAGGCGTACCCGGCATGTTTCTGTGCGAGGTCGTTTCGTTTCCATTCCGGCTCAACGTGACCAAGCGTAGAGCGCATGATCGCTTCACCAGCTTCGCGCGGCACGGCATTACCTGCCAAGAGCCGCGTCGCTTGTTGCGCTAGTGCTTGCCGCTGTTGAACAGAGCAAACTCGATTAACGAGTTGTTCCTGCTCTTCATACGGTTTGCAGTTCGCACAAATTAAGCGACTACTGATGACCGCAACCTTTGCCTGCTTGCCACAACGCACGCAGTGCTCTTCTTCCCGACACTTCTCGCACTTGAGGTAGCCGTCGGAATTTTGCACGTCGTAACGCTGGCGACCACAGACGCAGACCGGGTAGCGATTCTCGATCCGCTCGCGCACTTCCTTCGGTGCATTCGACCACGGCACACGCACCGAGATGCTTGTACCATCATGGTCTACTGCTGCCGAAAGCTGCCACTCAGACGGATACGAGGACTGCCACACAGTGCTGTCCAGGCTCGTCACTCGCACGTCCGTGACTGACACAGAGCATGAAGATTTCTCCTCCCGCTCGCTGGTTTTTCGCCAGCCGAGCTGCCCGTTCTGCACCATCTCCACTTCCGTGGGAATGGTCGTGATGTCAGCGACATCAACAGTGCAGGCTGCCAAGGTAGAACCCCAGCGTACCTGACGCTCAGTTCGAGTATACGGAGCACCCTCACGTGTTGCGAGTTGGCGTGTTTCAATGATGCCTTCCTCGCAATCAGTACCAAGCCAGTCCTTGGAGACGGTGATCTTGGAGATCGTTCCGTCGCCATTGTTTTTCCAGCGATCGCTGTACTCAACCGGGGCTGGCACGCCACGGTACATCGTCCGACCGGCACTGTCTTTTTTAGTTGTGATTTCTTCCAGCACAACCCTGACAGTGACGTCGACCGGCGTCCCGTGGGGCAAGAAGACGATGTGGCACCTTTGGTAAGTACCAATCGCCTCACCAGGGTTTTTGCCTTCCCTGGCTTCCAGCGAAACGATAAGTTGGGACGCCAAGGTAGGCTCCTTTCGTCGTGGAATGTTGTAAATGTCCTCTGTTTCGACTTTGTAAGTCTCATCAGTCCCAGTAACACACCGGGAGACAGAGGAGACTAGATGCGGCAGACATCTAGTCTCACAGAAACCTTATAAAGAACCAAACACCGCAACCTCAGCTTCTTCTGCCGTGAAGCTTGAAGCGCGAACCACTTGATCCGAGAACTGCTGAACAGTCGCGTCAGACGTCGAGCCAACATCGCAGAGAACTGTAAACACGTTGACCTCGTACGTCTTCTTGACCGCCAGAAATTCCCGAAGGAACTCGTCGCTGACTGCGCACTCACCATCAGTGATAAAGCAGATGTCGGCTTTTTTAAGGCCTTCCTTCTGAATCATTTCGATGGCGGCTCTAAGCGGTGACTCAAAGTCAGTTCCGCCACCGGCCCGCGACTCGGCCAGTTCAAGCATGTGCTCGGCAGTCAATCGTCCTTGCGGATAATTCCTTGATTGCTTTACAGCACTATCAAAGAGTACCCACCCGAACGACCGCTTTTGGAGTTTCGCATAGTGAGCGAGTGACAGTGTCACTCCCTTTGCCCACTGCTGCTTGGCTCCTTCCATCGAACCGGATCCGTCTTCACAGACGATGACCGGTCCATGACCAAGCTTCTGCTTCGTGCGCTGACCAACCAACCGCAGTTCACCACGTGCCCAACGCGTCAATCCTTTAACGCGGAGTGCTGGGTGAACAAGCGCAACCAGCTCAGAGCTATGAGCGCGGCGAATATCCCGGCCCGTTTCCGGAACCGTGACCCGCACTCCTTCTCCGGCTGTTTTAGAGCGAGCCTTCCGAGCCGCAATCTTGCGAAGGCGGCCGAGAAGTCCGGCGAACTGCTTGAGCGCTGCATTGCGCTTCATGCGCTGAAGTAGCGCCAGCGCCTCGGGAATCCCTTGGCGTGTCAGCTCACTTTGCTCCAAACCCCAGGCTTCGATGGTTTCGGAAACCTCCTCCACCTTAGCTTGGGCGTTACGCGCGGCTTGTAAACCGATGCGGGTGAGCTCACGAAGTTTTTGCTCCGCTTGCTCACTACCCGGCTTGCCCAGTAACTTCTTAGAAAGTTCTTGGGCACGGTCTTTAGCTTCTTGAGCCAACTCCTGAGCTGCTTGCTTGTCGGCCATAGCCTTGGCGGCGGCCGAAGCCAACTCATTGGCCAACTCTCGTGCTTGCTTTGGGTCCATCTGACCCGCCTTCGCTTGCGCTCCGGCGGGCGAGCCCGAACCTTGCTGGACAGCATCCTTGTCGGCCATAGCCTTGGCGGCGGCTGAAGCCAACTGCTGGGCAGCTTGCGCTGCTGCTTCGGCCTCTGCTGCTGTTTCCGCCAAATCCTTGGCGTCTTCGGACGCTTCCTGCACCTCTTGGAGTTTTTGCTGGTCTTTCTTCGGCACCATCGCCAGGACAGATTCGCCCATGGTGATTGTCCCGAGAATTGACTGCAGCTCCTTGAGTTGCGTGGCCGCGTGCAGCTCTTGATAGGCCGATGTTTCAATCGTTTGGCCTAACATTTGCTGCCAGTACTGACGATCCGGCGCTACCTCATCCTTGAGGGTAGGCTCCGGATTCCACAATCCGTAGTAGAGATCCGCGAGCACTCCTTCGCTTCCGGGAAGAACATCCTGTCCTTGCTCCTCGAGCTCGGGAAGCACCGGGACTGCCTCTCGGTGTCGCAGATAACGCAATGCTGTGAAAGCATCCGCGTCCGACACCAAGAGCTTTTGTAACTCTTGCCTCGAGAGAGACTTAAGTTTTTTCTCGTTCATGGTTACCTCCCTTGGCCGCCGTAGCTTTACGCGGAGGCCGGCTGGGGTTTTCGCGCCCCGGTCACAACAGCGAAGACGTCCTGCTTGACCGCTTCCACCTGGCTAACCAGGTCAGCAATCTTGGAAGACATCACACTGTCCGCCTCGCTCTGGAGACGCTTGAGTTCGGAAAGGGCGGCCTCACACTGCGTGATGGCCTGAACACCCTTCAGCCGATCCCCCTTGCGAACCGTTTCGACCACTCCGCTGGGGGACAGCAGAGCATCGACCACTTCAACTGCCTCAGACAGCGACGTCCGGCAGTACGGCGCGAGCTTGGCTTTGACGAGCGGAATGTGCTCGGGAATATCCCAGAGCAGCCACTCCAGCACCGCCACATCGTGCTTGCCGACCGTTGTGCGGCCGTCAAGCAGTGCCTTGGCCTGCAGTACATCGAACACGCGTCCGAAGCGGCGATCGTCTGACCACGCCCAGGAAAAATCTGCCGACTTGTCGTCGAGCAGTTCCTGGTAAATGTCCAGCACGGTATCAACGACACCTTGCGGAACATCAACGTGACGCCGGGCGGCCCGCAGCATTTCGACGTCAGCCAGCGTGAGCTGAGCTGCAGACGAAACACTGTTGGCACTCCGGTTCAGACGAGCTTTGACCAACGACTGCTTGCCCGCGCGATCCAGCGGGTTGACCACCACACGGATGGTCATGCGGGACCACACGGCACCGAGGTTGCCCTCGGGTTCCGGCAGTTCGTTGCTGGCAGCGAGGAAAGCCAGGAGTGGTGTTTTTACCATCTGACCTTCATGTCGCACACCGTCGCCCTTGCTCAAGTCGATCAGGGTCTGCAGAACGCGAGGTTCCGCTTTCCAGATCTCATCAGCGAAGAGCAGGTGCGCCAGCGCTGCCCGTCCGAGCGTGTCACGGGTGCGGATGGCTTTGCCGCCGTTGGCAGCGGGCACCTCCTCGATCGAGGTAGACTCGACGAGCAGCTGCTCCACTGAAACAATCGTCGGCATGAGCACGTCATAGAAGACAGCTCCGCCAATCCGCCGCGCCATGTCCTGGATCGTCCCGGTTTTATCAATACCGGGGCTCCCCAAGAAAAACGCGGGACGGCCCGACACGAGTGACAGCCACGCGGCTTGCACCACGTCGCTGCGTCCAATGTGCCGGGTCTGCACGTCATGTGCAGTGCTCTGAACTTTCGGCGCCAGAGCGATCGCCTTCTGCAACAAATCGTTCACGGTTTTCTCCTTTGTTTGGAATCAGTCTTCGAACTCAATCCGCACGCACTTGATGCGGCGGAACCGAACGAAACGATAGCCCTGTCCGCGGGCACCGCGGAATTCAATCTTTTTCGGATCGTTTTCCTCGGCTGCCTCTGACCAAAGAGGCTGAATGCCTTCTTTGCACAGAACGTCAATTACCGAAAGTGGTGCCACGACTACAATATCGTCATAGCTACCGCTGCGGTACCGACGGGCGATCTGCCGCGCGTCATCGAACGGTTTGGATTCTTGCTCCACAACCGTGTCTTCGCCGTGTCTCTCCCGCAGCGCTTGAAGCTGCCGGGGAGTTGGCGTATGACGCGACATCCACAGTATTTTCATCTCAGCATCTCCGTTTCAATTGGAAACGTGCTAGTTTCTGATTTCGTCTTTTTAAGACTCGTCAGCGAGAGTACGCACTCTCGGATCAGGCATGTTTTAAGGCTAGAGAAACATGCAAACCGGAAAAGAAACCTACCGACTATACCTTGGCGATCAACCAGTCGGCAAATTGGCTGATAGCTTCCTGATAGGGAGTGACCGGACCACCACGGTCCAGATTCACCATTTCCCCTTGTACCGGCTCGGCAGTCAGGCTCACCGAGGAGCGGACGGTTGCATCAAGCTCACCGCTCTCGAGCTTGAGGAGGCGAGAAGAAAAAGCAGCGATGATTTCGCAGCCGTGCTCGCGCCCATACTCCATCCAGGCTTTGGTCTCATCCTCGTTGGAGGAAAGAACCAGAAGATGGGTGGAATGCTGAAGAACTTCGTCATTGGGTGGCAACCGTTTGCCGCCCAAGTCGAGCAGGGTGATCTTGAAACCCCGCTTGAGTCCCTGGATGGCATCGGCCAACCATGAGCAGAAATTCTCCGTGAACTTGCCCTTCTGGCGAATGGCTTGCGCCAAGGTGGGGTCAGACTCCGCCGACCACATCCCCTCGCCATCTGGGCATGCCCGCTGGAGGAATACCTCACCGGGCATTCTGGTCAGCAGCTGTCGGTACAGTTCGGCCAGAAAGATTGACTTGCCGGAGTGAGCAGGACCGCCCACGGAGATGACCAACCGTGGTCGCTCCATGAACTCGTCACCACCCACGATTTTCCCGCCATCCACCATCATACCGATGGTGGCAGCAGGAATGACCTCGCCCGGCAGCCAACGGCCGTTGTGACACGTTGCCACCACGAACCCTTCCTTGCGAGGCTCGAAGGTGGCCACATTGGGGCAAGCATGGGCCGCGTGCGTCAGCATCGCGTACACCCACACCGGACCCTGTCCGCGCAGCAGCACCGTTTCCGGTCCAGCCAGCTGCTCGGCCACCTCATTGATTTTATGGGCGACCACACTGGGGTTGACTCCCCAGACGCTGAGTTCAAAATAAAGCAGTTTAAACTCGGCGTTTTTTTGGATCTGAATTTTCATCATTTCCTCCTTTTTTGGAATTTTGAAAACTTATCAACATTGCACATCTCAAAATGATTTGAGAGGAACAAAGTAGAGGGGAGGTTAGAAACCAACACTCCCCTAATTTAACAGCTTGCTGAGCCCTATGACCCAACAAGAGGCTCGGTCTCGAGCACGAGGCTCTCGACCAAGTCGTATCCCGTAAACGCGAGGATATCACGTCCACGAGAATCCTGGCCAACAACTTTGGCCCGGCGGCTTCCCGGCTCACACTCAAAGCGAGCGTTCAAAACCGGTACTCCCAACCTTGACCCGCGGTCGCCGACCAACTTCGTGTAAACGAAGCCAGCGCCGGGGTCCAGGGCGTGTAGACCATCAGGCAACGCCGCCTTGATGGCCGTTAATGGGTCATCTCCGAATTTGCAGTCGAAGACGACCAGCTCGACCGACCGACCCGGTAGAAGATGCTCGAGCGCCTGGCGGCGCATGTCAACGAGCTGCTCATCCGTGTCGCGACTGATCCAACCCACGCGGATTGACCCCGAGACGGGTAGATCAGCTGCCTCGAACGGGCGCTTGTTAACACCAGCTCGTTTGACCTGGACATATCGCCCAAAGGCAAATACGTCTCGGCCACTGCCAGCTTCTTTGCCCGCCGTCTTGATTTGTCCTTCGACGTCGCGGGCAAATTCCGCTTGCAATACAGGGAGCTCTAAGCCGTTTGGGCCGACGAGCTGTTCAAGGATGTCGGCGCCGCCGACCACCTCGACCCCGACGACCTGGTGGCCTTCACTCTTCAGTCGGTCAAGGACAGCCTGTATGGCCTGTCGCGGATTACCGCGGTATTGTACATCCTCATGATGTATTTCTACGTCCAATCCGAAGACGGGACGCAGCGCCGCTAGGCGCGGCTCGACCTGGTTTGTGTGTCGAGACACACGTAAACACAGATTTTTTGCCATAGTGTTCTCCTTTCTTTTTCTTCAAGGTGAACGTATCTCGTACCGCCTTGGGAATGGCAAACCCAAGGAGAAAAAATGAACACTTCCAGCAATTGAGGTACGGACAATAGCTGGCCTTATCCTTCGAACCACGAAGGGGGCGGATGCACATGAGTAAAAAAACTCACGAGCACTACGTCTCCTTCACGCAAACCACCCTTCGACTTCGCTCAGGGTAAACTTCGGCTTTGTTTGAAAGTAAACCTGATTGTCAAATGACGATCTCCGTGAAGTTGTGAAGAAAAAAAACCAATTTTTCTTCACAATCTTCAGAAACCCACATTGTTTGTTGTCAGGCACAACATGTAAAGCCTGACCTAGTGCGTCCTTGCACTAGGAATTTTTTTGCGCCACGGCAGCCGCCTTTTTGCGGGCGGTTTTTCCGGTTTTTGCACCGGAAAAGCCAGATTTTGGGTTATTAACCCTAGTCTGGCTCTGCCGAGCCTGCTCGATAGCCGGCTTGACGATGGCCCACAGGGGGTTCGTCAGGCCAGTGAGCAGGGTTCTAGCCTGCCGTCGCGGCGCCGCCGCGAGCGCCGATGGCACGGCCTCGGCCAGTTGCGGATAATCCGCTAATGGCCGGGTCGCCTCGTCGGGAAGTGAATTCCCTACGAGCATGCGCTCGATGGACGCCATGTGGCGACCCTCAAAGCGCACGCCAGCGGCGCGGCGTAGCGCTGCCTGGGCAGAGAAAGCCTGCCCGGCAGCTAGGTGTGCCGAGTTCAACACGAAGGCAGCTTGCGCCACCTCCTTCATGAATCGCGTGAACAAGTCGCGCGCCTCATTGTCGTCGAACTCGTTGAGAAGTGGCTTGATCCGCCCAAAGCGGATGCCACCCGGGACTTCCTTGTCCCTCATCGCAGCCTCAAGGGCCACGATAACTTCTCGGGGGGACACCTGACCCCCCACCGCCTGAGCCGCCTCGCGGTGACCTTTGGCCCGCAGGATGCGGGCTGCCTTGGCCTGCTGGTTTAACGCAGCAGGTTTCGGGTTGGCGGGTGCAGCCTTCCGTGGCTGCTCTTCCTTTTTTGGCTGCGCCTTGGCAGCTTCGATCCGGCGCGTCTCCGCGCGGTTCAAAGCGTCCATCTGCTCCGGCGTCAGCCGGGCAGAGACGTTTTCAATCTCTTCAGCCGAGGCCTCGGAGATCAACTTCGGGGCAACCAAGTTCGAAGTCAAAAAAGCCATGTTATTCTCCTTTCGAGAAACCGTTGTGCGCATCACATAGGCATGGCTACCTATGGACAACAGTTTCATTGGAGAGAAACTAACGACGACGCAGATGCTGATGCGCTTGCAGAACCCGCGTCGCTCTCGTAAACACACGAGAGACACGGTTGAGTGTAAGAGCCTTACACACAGGCGTGTCTCACCTGAACTTGCGCTATTTATGTTTATATGGCATAGTCTGGGCACTCCATTTTGCTCTTTTCACCCCTTTTATAGGAGAAACGTGATGCGATGAGCATTATTATCAACGATTACGATGTCACTTTGGCCGTTATTGCCAGCCGCACTTTGCTGTTGGAGGTTCACACTAATGAAGAGCGTGCGGCCTTAGTCTGGGAACCCACTCAGGATTTCCTGGACACGTTAGCTATAACCACGCCAAATGAACTCGCTTGCTTTGCTAGTGAGCCATATCAGTTTCCACAAAATTCAACCGGTCGCTGTCTTAACCTGTATCTGGTCAATGACCAAAAAGAGATTGCTATGCTCGGTACGCTATTTACCAAGCAGGCAGCAGCAGACGATAGAGCGGCAGAAATTGATAGGCTCAATATAATTGCTCCAGATCAAGCCGAGCTCTTGATTCAGCGTGATCACACAACAATTATTCGCGACCGTTACTTCTGTAAAATTCCCATGCAAGGAGAAAAAATCGATGAAGTAGAAATTACTGAAGCTACGCGGCGCTATTTATGCACCTTTGCTTCATCGCTGGCTGATCTGCCCATCAGCTGGCTGCCGATAGAAACCGGCGCCGAGCTGGATAAGAAGATTTGGCGAGAAGCACAACGTACAGCAGAGCCTTCCTCGCAAGAAGATCGTTTCCGCTCAATCATGAATGATGAGCTCTGGTAACCCTTTGACGTTGCTCAGGGTAAGCCAAGGTTTAACTACTGATATAAGCCCATTTCTTTTGAAGTGGGCTTTTTTTGTTTCATCTTCAAGACTACAAAGATACAACCCTTCGTAGCTTTACGCGAAGAAGAGTCCTTCGCCAAGCGCCTACTTTCACTAAAAAGTAGAAGCTAGGGAAAGAGCTAAGGCACAGTCAGAAACGGCTGTGAGTTAGCTCGATGGCACTTTTTTACCTCTACATTTCCACGTAATGTGGCAGTGCCTATGCAGAGGGGACGATGCTCGACTACGCTAGCGTGGTCGAGCGCGGGCTGCCATGCCCTGGCGAAGTTCGTCCGCAATGACTGCGGCCAACTTCGCCCGAACCAACGGCTCCTCGAGAGTCGGCGGTAGGAGAAGTGAATCTCCATACCACTCCTCGAGGAGCTTGGCCGGATTGGCCGTGTAGTCAAGCTGGACTTGACTTCCACGGTATTCGATCCAGCCGTCGATCCGGTGCCAGTCCAGGGCGGATCCGACGGCGGTATACAACCGCACGTCATCCCAGCTCTGGTCTGGACCCAGGAGCTCCCACGCCACGTCGGCGCGGAGCAGCCTGGCGATTCCTTCCGAGGGATTTTTCGGATCCCACGGCTGGTTTCGCCGAACCAGTCCCCAAGCCTTTTGAGCTTGCGTGTACGAGACGTACACGGAGCGCGCCGGGAACAGCACGCTCGGGAACACATCCGCCTCAAGGAGGCGGGGTGTAAAAGTAACCATAACACCTCCTTTTTAGGCGGATGGTTAATCCCTACGAGCTCGTTAACTTCAGATAACGAGCCGGGGCGAGTGCGGCTGAGTTTGATCGGGTGGTTAAGCCCGCTCATCCGCACCACGTCCCTTACGGGAATGCCACAGCACTAGAGCAAAGCTCAGTGCTGGACTGCGGCCCGCTTACGCAGGCCTTGGTTTCTGAATACTGCATCAGCTTCAAGGTAGATGCCGATGAGCCGAGCGACATTGTTATCCGTGCCCTGTCGTTCGTGAACGACAGGACGTGCCCATCGTTCAACAGGACGTTGGTTCATGCCAGTCGCTTGGAAAGACCCAGCTATACGTTTATAGGTGGGGAACCTTGATGTGGGTTACGTTATCTTAGGCCAGGATCTCTCTCTTGATTAGCGATCCCTTTAGGGTGAGTTTATCGAATCCCTTCATTGCCTAAAACCGTAACACGCTTCAATAAAGAACTATTCTTCCGCCACTGCATCCTAGCTAGCAACCCAATGCTTAAATAGTGTTTGGTCTGTTAGGACACATGGGCGGAAGGTGAACCTACTGTTCACATTGCCGCTTTTGGTACGATCCCGCATAGCCAGGCTACTGGTTTCTAATCCCAGGTCACCGTCTGGTCAGCGCTGTACTATTTATTATTGTTAAACTACTATCAATCTCTCTTGGGCCAGAGGCTGGGTGCGATTTTATCTCACCCAATCTCTGGCTCATATATAGAAGAAGCGGCTAGTTGACGTGTCATTAATCTTTAAGAGAGAAGACACTTCACCTAACCGCTTCTTGCCAGTCTTCGGTATTTCTACCCCGGCGCTGGTTGCAGTTGCCGGTCTCTCTCTTGATTTATGATCCGTCTTTGGATTGAAAAGTTCAGGTGCCTTTCGGCTTGCCCGCCGTAGCTTTATGCGAAGGCTGGGCTGTTGGTGTTTTAATGTTGCGGCCATCCTAGCATACTTAGTCAATCTTGTCAAGGGTCATTTTGGAGCATTTCTGAGGGTGTCCCTTGGTCTTGCCCGCCGTAGCCTTGGCGAAGGCTAGACTATATCTGGGCTTCTTTTACCCTTGCCTAGCTTTGGCTGTTTTCCTTGCGTAGGTTTGGGGCTTGCTAAGGTGGCCCGCCTTTGGCGAGGTTCGCCCTTGGGCGACTCGTTTAAAGGTGCTTCGCTTCGTCCGTTACCTCCATCTCTAGCGTAACGGTGCAGTATACTCCTATTGTATGTAAATGTCAATAGCCAGATGGCACAAAACGCTAAAATATGGCTTATTAGAGCAAAGTAGATACAATACAAAAGCTAAGATAAGCCAATAATAGACTACTTTTAGGGACAATTCGGAGCAAATCCCGTATCATGAAAATATGACCGTAGCCACTCAACAGCCCACCTTACCCATAAGTTGCCCAGAAGGTCACGCCAGGTGACGAGTATGAACGCCTGCGAACGAGGTTGGCGGCTACACTCCTTACGGATTCAAAGCCTCGTTAGGTCCTGGGTAAAATCGCTGATATTCTCGAATAAAAAGAGCCCATCACCAATGAGACTGATCGACTGGCAGAGAAGGCGCTTACTTTTCTGGAATTAGACAATGACCACATACTGGTCAAGACAGTAGACTATGTCCTCGCCTCAGGTTTGAACCTGGAAAAACCCAAGAATTTGCACGCCAGACGGCGTTGTTCGAAGAAGCGTGGGCATGCTCTTCTACTCTGTCCAGCGGGTAGGAGTCGAACCTACTTAGAAGGGTTTTACAGACCCTCGCCTTAACCGTTCGGCCACCGCTGGTATAATAGAAACCTTATTTGATTGCAGAGAACTTTGAGAAGTAAGCTTTACCGGGTTTTACCCCGCATCGGAAAGCCTGGCTTTCCTTGTGGGGCAGGCAGACCCTCGCCTTAACCGTTCGGCCACCGCTGGTATAATATATTGGAACTGCAGCTGCATCGAAGTCCGTACATTAGGACAAGACAGAAGCTGGTCTAATTTATGATAACCAAATAGGTCCCACTACGCCTAATAAAGCTACCCGGGCAGAATTGCTAGGCAATTCTGAGCCAGCTCCGAGATTCGAACTCGGGACCTTCACTTTACAAAAGTGTTGCTCTACCACTGAGCTAAGCTGGCAAACCTATAAAGACATCACGATATCAAAACAATAGCGAATTATCAAGAGCAAGGCTAGACGATGGTCTAAAATAAAGCTAATATCATATATACGTTTTGCACATTGTCAGTAACCACTATCGGTTGTAAAGGAATGAATCATGACCCACCTTGAACTTTCCGGAAGCGACTTGCAAGTTATATTGGCATATTTAGCTTTACTGAGCAGACAGACCGGACTTGTCATTCGTATCGAAGAACCAACGTCGCCCCTTCGAGAAACGGCAGATGATGGTCGCGTTGAAGAATCAGCCGTCATTATGCGGATGCGGGCAGATTTTGCCTGGCTGGCCTATCAGTCCAAAATTCTCGAAGCCGCTCGCGGCTGTTATGTCGCAGTCTATGAACGGCATCTGAATATTGGACCTAACCCGGAATTAGCCGCCCAGGGTCTGGCCGATTTGCATCAGGTAGATCGAGACGCCATTTTAGTCGTTCCCATAGCAGTGCCTGGTTCAGAATTCGATTGGCAGCGAACTGCGCAAAGAATAGGCATAGATGAGTCCTCCATATAATAATTAGATCGTTACCGCACGACCATGTGCGGTTTTTGCTTCAGTATCTCGATCGTTTTCCTCTGACACTAATAGTTATGAACATTATTGAAATTGGATGCGATACAATTTGCAGCAATTGCCGATTACCAAGATACGTCTATTGAGTTAAGCTGATTTACATGAATAGTAATAACCTTTCCATTATCAATCGCTTAATCTCTAATTCTGCTGAAATTATTACCAAAGAGGAATTTGCAGCACGGCTGAGCAGCGCTGAACAACTGACCCACTATATCGGCTTTGAAATTTCTGGATATGTACATTTAGGCACCGGCTTAATGTCGGCCATGGTGATGAAAGACCTGACAGATTTAGGTGTTCAATGTACTGTTTGGCTGGCTGATTGGCACACCATAGTTAATCAAAAACTTGACGGAACTCGTGCAACAGCTCGTCGCATAGGCCTAGGCTATTTTGCGGAAGCTTTAAAAGCCAGCTTTACTGCTATCGGAGGTAATCCTGAACAACTTGAAATACGTTTAGCCAGTGATTGGTACGACAAAGATTGGATGAAGTATTGGGAAATGGTTATTCGAGTTTCCCAGAATACTACAACCTCGCGAGTGATGCGCAGTATTGATATTATGGGTCGCCAACTTGGTGGAGAAGTCGATCACGCCCGGACTATTTATCCGTCAATGCAAGTGGCTGATATATTCTACCAAAATATTGACATCGCTCACGCTGGCATGGATCAAAGAAAAGCTCATGCCATCATGCGTGATGTGGCCAACAAAGTTTATAAAGATAAACCAAAACCGATAGCGCTGCACCACCCGCTATTAGTTGGTTTACAAAAACCTTTAGTGTGGCCCATTCCATCTGACAAAGATGAGCGTGAAGTCGTTCTAGAAATGAAGATGAGTAAATCTAAAGCTAAATCTGCTATATGGGTACATGACAGCGAACAGGAGATCAGGGAGAAAATTAACGCAGCGTTCTGTCCGGAGAGGGAAGTACAATATAACCCGATATTAAATTGGGTCGGACATTTACTGTTTTGGCAGCGAACAGAGGCATTCAATATTGGGCGTAAGTCGGAACATGGTGGTGACATACGATTTAACAAATACGAAGATCTGGCTCTAGCCTATGCTGCCGGTGAGGTTCATCCGCTCGATCTTAAAGCAGCTACAGCTGATGAACTGATACGTCTGCTGGCACCTGTGCGCGAACATTTTGCCAAACCTGAAATCGCGGCGATGAAAGCGGAGTTGGACGAGGTATTAGCCAAGAAGAAATGATCGACAAAAACAAGGCTCAAGAAGATCTTAAAAAAATATCGTTGAAACCAGGCGACAGATTTTCGCACTACAAACGAGGCGGACTGTATGAAATTGTCACTTTAGCAGTAGCCGAAGATACCCTTGAGCCGTTGGTCGTGTATCGTTCACAAGATCATGATTCCGTTTGGGTCCGTACCTATGATAATTTCACCGAAAAAGTTGAACACGATGGTAAGAAATTGAGGCGCTTTATCCTCAAACCAAATACATCGGGTTAATTATTGAGCGAAGTTTTTTTGAGCCGATTGTGAGCCATTGAAAGAAATTAGACAAAGTGCTGGTAAATCAGTAACTTTTTACATGTCCTCCTATTGCTTAATGAGCTGTGAGGATCTCGCACCAGGCGAGGTGACGATCTATATTAGATCAGGCCTGCTCTAATAAGCTTCGTCTAAAAAGACTAAGCAACGTGCCGGCCGACGTAGCTCAGAGGTAGAGCAACTCCATGGTAAGGAGTAGGTCGGGAGTTCGATTCTCCCCGTCGGCTCAGTAATGATGAATATAAGCTTGGTTGCGGCTGTGACCCCTCATGTCAAAAATTTGCCACGTCATGCTAATTGACTTGAGGTGTCTATAATACTGTCGCCTTTGCCACCTAATTAAGACCGCCACTTAGCTTTAAAGTCCTTGTTTTGGTCTATATACTAACAAGCTATGAGATGGCGGCTGCTTTTGGGACTCCTTTTGATTTTAGGTCTTTTAGGTGGTGTTACCTGGTTTATAGGCAGAGATTCACAATTCTCGGAACCTGAGACGCCGATTGTTAAATTTGTTGATAGACCAACCCGAACGCCACTACGTTCGACTATTCGTATCGATTCTAAAATATTTTCTTGTTCGGCAGGACGATGTAGTTTGGAAACTTCAAGTGGAGAAGGTTTATTAAATATCACGGATGGCACCTGGCGATATTTCTATGAAACTAAGATTGACCAGAATCAGGGCCAGGAAAAAGTTTTTCTGCAACGAGAAAATCTGCAATCACGCAAGACAGAGACAATCATGGAGTCAACTCCGCTAACAGAACCAAGAGAGATATACCTTAGTCCAAATGGTCAACAAGCCGCGTTTTGGTTGGATAATATTGCTGACCCAGCTAAGCGACTAACCGAATTGTGGGTTTATGATACCAAGCGTGGTGGCATTAGATTAATTGCCGAGAAGTTATTTGTACCTGATATACGTTCTGAGCCGCGCTGGAATAACCAATCAAATTATCTCTACCTAATTGCCGATACCGGACCGCGCATAGTATCCTCAGATCAATTGGAAATTATTCGCATGGGAACCCAGCCGCCAAGCGTGACAGTTGGCTTTAGGCAAGAGGACTGGAAAACTTACCTTGATGGCTTTAATGAATTGGTGAGCGACATGTCCGGATCTGGGGAGGATCTGGCCTACATTGCCACTAATTTGCTTGGCTATTCGATATTAAATATTAATCATCTCGATGACCAAGAGCGAACCACGGTTCAAGGACAGATACCATATGTTCGTTGGTTGGCCAATAATTCACTGCGTTATGCTGTTCAGGATCAGCGCGGCTTCACAGTTTGGCGAGTTGATGGAGG